>JAAUTG010000379.1 GCA_012031785.1 Saprospiraceae bacterium
CAGCTTCGCAAACACTTTTGATGTGGCAATTCGGGCATTCGGGGTTTCAAAGGAAGTGGTTACTATTTCTTGCAAATTAGAACTTGAACTTCTAATTTACAAAAGTAAAACAAATTTTAAAACAATATCGTCATGCAACGCAGAAATTTTATCAAAAACGTCGCTTTGTCAGCTATTGCGGTTAGTACCAATGGTTTTATCCCGATGGCGAACGTTACGCGAACTTACTGAACGAAGTCCTCAAAGTTGTCGCGGTGGATGAAAGAGGTTGAGTACGATTTTCTGATTTAGGGTTTGGGCTACGTTTACTAAACCTCGCAGGTTTAATAAACGTAATGCTAATCTTACAGCGGAATATCGTGCAAATTTTCCAGCCAAGCACTTGTGCCACGCTGCGTTTTTGCACTTCATCACCGCCATAAATCAAGTAACTTTCGGTGGATGATGCACCAGACAAGGACTGGAAATAGGTCAGTCCGTCAAAAAAATGGTTGCTAATGGTTCGGCTTGATTTAATTTCTATGGGCAAAAGTCGCCCGCCTTTGTCGAGCAGTAAATCAATTTCGTGTGAACCAGAGGCATTCCAAAAATAGTTCTTGGGGGGGATATTTTGATTCAGTTGATTTTTAAGGATTTCAGTGATGATAAAATTTTCAAATAATGCACCTTTGGCAAAATGGAGGTTTAGGTCTTCTACGTTGCGTAAGTTTAGCAAGGCACAGGCGAGACCAGTATCATAAAAGTAGAGCTTAGGCGTTTTGACGATGCGTTTATTGAAATTTTGGTGATAAGGTTGAAGGGTGTAAACGATGAAACTTGTTTCCAATACACTCAGCCATTTTCTGATGGTTTGATAGGAAATCCCAATCATGTTGCCCATATCAGAGAAATTGACTAATTGTCCAATGCGCCCAGCACAGATTTCAAGAAAGCGACGAAATATGGCTAAATCGCCCACATTTAAAAGCTGTCTGACATCGCGCTCTACATACGTTTTAAGGTAGTCTTGTAGCCAGTCGGTTGGGTCAAGGTTGAGGTCATAGATGCGTGGATAAAAGCCTTTAAAGATATATGCTTCGTAGTTGGGCAATGCAAAATCGGTATGTTGGATTTCCTGCAACGAAAAAGGAAGCAAATTGAAAATAGCGACACGACCAGCTAAACTTTGCGCAATGCTTTGCATCAATAGCAGATTTTGTGAACCCGATAGGATGAATTGACCGGCTATTTTTTCACGATCCGTGATGACCTGTATATACGAAAGTAGTTCAGGAGCGTATTGTACTTCATCAATAATGGCTTTTTTTCCAGCATTTTGAAGAAAGCCCTTTGGATCGGACAAAGCAAATTTCCGAAGCTCAATATCTTCCAAATTGAGGTAGGTGTGCTCCGGGAAGCATTGTTGAATAAGAGTGGATTTACCACTCTGTCGAGGACCTGTTACTGCAACGACGGGCATTTTTTCAGCCGATTGGCTTATTTTTAAACCTAATAATCTGTTTATCATTTTTCTTGCAAATTAGAACTTGAACTTCTAATTTACAAAAGTAAAACAAATTTTAAAACAATATCGTCATGCAACGCAGAAATTTTATCAAAAACGTCGCTTTGTCAGCTATTGCGGTCAGTACCACTAGACAAGTTGATTGTTCAGTATTACAAGAAAATGAAGAAGCCAGTTGGGATTAAAACGGCTGCACAATTCGCGCAAGTTGAGCATTATTTTCTGGCGGCAATACGATATGAACTTTCTTCTCAGATGCCTTTTATCGGTGAACTGGAATAAAAAGTATTATCTGATTTCAATCTATAGAAATTTCCACCTAGGGCTAAAGGAGAGCGTTGCATCTCCTTTAGCCCTAGAAAATAGATGCAAAAACCTATTAATCAACAACCTACACTAATCTTTAAAAGAAATGACACGACACTCAAGTAAGCTTTTCATTTATCTTTTCATACTCTTGAGCCATTATGCTTACAGTCAGCATGAGTTTTTTCATGAAATCGTTCTAGAAAAAACCCTGATTGAAAATGAAGATTGGGAATTTTTCGGTGAAGCCAACTTTAAATACGTCTATAACGAACCCGCATGGAGAAGATGGGGCGTGTCATTTGTAGGTGTTAGAAAAGTAAACCGATTTAGTGTCTTTGGAGGAGTAAACGGTTACTATACCTTCGATAAAAATATCACAAACTTCTTCGAAGTGCGCCCCTGGACGGCTTTGCAGTATAATATTCCAATTGTCGCAGATATTAATTTGAGGCAACGACTGAAGTACGAATGGCGATTTTTCTATACCGAAGAAGACCCTACAACGAGAGAAAACTACGGACGTTTGCGGTATCAAATTGGTTTTGACATCCCGATACCATCTGAAGAAGCGGAGTCTTCATGGACAATCCGCCCTTTCTTTGAATGGTTCTTTATCAGAGACCCCGCTTCATTTGAGCGGTTTTCTAATGAAAGAGACTATGGAGTAATGGTCATCAAAAGTCTGAAAAATGAACATGAACTTTCTTTCAGTTATAAAATGGAAACATTCTATGACTTAGATACGGAGCGTGAATACGGGCATATCTTTTTGGTTGCTTATTCTTTTTAAATTTCAAATAAATTACTCGTAGTAACGAGACAAAATTAAAAAACTAAAAAATGAACAGATTTAAAACACTAATGGCGTTAATACTACTATCCGTATTAATGGCTGGAATTTTTACTAGTTGTGCTACCCGTAATGCCCGAAAATTCTATCCATCAGCTTCCGTTCCTGAAATAGATAAAACCAGAGCAACCAAGATATTGACTGCCTTTTTTGGGCTGGACAATGGTTTGACTTTCCGCGCCCGAGCAATATACAGAAAAGCACAAGGAAAAGATGGAATGCCCCTCGTCTTTTCCCATGAATTAGCCCCAAACACCATAGATGGTGCTGACTTTGCCGTTACCACTAAAAATGGAACGGTCCACATCATAGAAGCAGCGAGCTTACTTCCTGCCAACGAAGAATTTGAGTTTAGAACGGTGCTGCTCATAGGAGAATATGGCAATCATCCTGACAATCCACCAGTTTCCGTTGAAGTGGTCGGTGATTTGATGGCAAGAACGGGACAAAACTTTAAAGGTCAACGTGTTGAAGTGATTCCCTTAGAAGATGGACCAGTTTTGAGCTATGCTGAATATTTTACTATGGATAAAGATTACCCATACATAGAGAAGGGCAGAGGTTGTGACTGTCCGAAAGAAGCAACAAAATGGTGGTCAAAGTAGTCTGGTCTGGGGGTGTAAGGGCGATAAATGGCGAAGAACTTGGGGAAAATGAAATGGATGATTTTATCGTCACCTTGGTGAATGGTTCTGACACGATTCAGGTAACGCCCTTTAAATTGGCGGACTTAGGCGACAATGAAAACAACATTGACCTTTGCTTAAACCAATCGGGTATTCCCATCCTGGTGCAAGTAAATGAAAATATTGCCATTGACCCCAATAACGATAAAAACCCTCGGACGGAAGTAAAGGTCTTGAGTAGATGGTAAAAAAGCAAGTCATCTAGCAGGCTAAAGCAGTTTACGCTGCCTTAGCCCGCTCTCAACACCGTGCGTACAGGTTGCGGATACGGCGGCTCGCTGTATGACCAAAAAGGTTGGAATGCGCTAGAAAGCCCTCTTGCGGATTTGGATATTTGATGGAATGGGTTTACTTTTTCGACTAAAGGTTGTAGTCCATCTCTTGACTTGCGCTTCATTCCCTTTGTGCCACACTGAAATTACAGTAAACATATTTAACCGTTGCTAAACGTTTACTAACGGTTAGTAAACGTTTAGCAACAGTTATTCTGCCCTCCACACTGTTTCCATGTCATTCAAAAAAAAATTACTGAAAGACCTTTGCAGTAAGCGTTTTGTAGGTTTTAAATGTGAAATAAATTTGTTTTTTTGATAAAATGAGTTTACTTTTATGTCGAAATATTGCCCGACAATTTGAATATTGCCGCAAGTGGCAAGTATAGATAAGGGTTGCGGCAATACACAAGTTCAGCACAAGCAAAAAAAGAAAAGACATGAAAAATCAATCCTGCTAATTTTAGGAATAATTGTTTTCATCTCATGCAATAAAAAAGATGACGACGATAACTCGGTAAATCAAATGGGAGAATTCTGTGATTTTAAGACAGAAATAATGTCTCCAAACGGATTTGAGGTGAGTTCTAT
>JAAUTG010000380.1 GCA_012031785.1 Saprospiraceae bacterium
TTTTGAATAGGATATTTGGAAGTGATGCCTAGCGTTTTGTTATTGAGTTCTAGTAATGTAGTATATTTATGTTTCCATTTTTTAGCCATTTTTTGAGTGACTTTTCATCAGTGCCAGTTAAGTTCTGAAAAGCTGTTACGTCCGTTCCCTTTGACTTCATCCAAGTTTGAAGTTTCAGGACATCTTCTTTTTTATCCGCTACACCGTCAGTCAAGTTGTAGGTCATTACTTTTAAAGTTTGTTGAGCAAACGCCACGGTGGTACAGTAAAGTAAGGCAATAATCAGTATCCCAATTCGCATCATAAATAAATTTGTGTAGTGATGATTGATTCGTGTAATCTCCTTTTAGGAGTTAATTGTATCCATCAAAATGATGTTGTACCATTTTAATGGATACCTACGCTTTAAACTATTCTTTCGAGAAGTAGTTTGTCGCTACTCCTGTTTCTGTTTGTACACTTATAAAATAAGAACCAGATGCTAGTTGCGCAGTGGTTATTACAGACGAAAAAGAAGTTTCGTCCAGCGTAATAACGTGCAAAATACGACCTGTCACATCAAATAATGAAATTTTTTGTATAGGTTGACTGGCTTGAATGGTTAATTCATCCGTAACTGGTATTGGATAAATGATTACTTCCAAACCAATATTGTTATTCGTACTCCTATTCGCAAGATTGTTGATGGTGGCAGGAGTTCTGAACATCACAATGTCTGACCATTCCGAAGTACCCTCATTACAGTTTGCACTTACGCGCCACTCGTAGGTGGTATTAGGCATTAATGGACGGGCGATACTCGTGGTGGTCGTGACATTCTTAGTAGTCCAAGTGGCTGCACCCCTCACTCTAACTTGCAAGGTATAGTTAAATGCACCACTTACTGCATTCCAACTTAAGGTAGCTCGATTGGTTTCTATATTATTAGTGACAAGACCAGTTGGTGTTTCGCAAGCACTAGCTTCGCAAGCTGGACAAGAGCCGCCGCAGTCTATACCTGTTTCGCTGCCATTTTGAATGCCATCCGTACAGGAAGGAGCGGTTTGGCTGCCAGCCGTAAAAGTTTGAGTTGCAGACCACTCGCTGGTGCGGTCGCCGCAGTTGCTTTGCACTCGCCATTCATACATTTTGTTCTTTCGTAGCCCTGTGACTACAAACGAAGTTTCTGTGGTGGTTTGTACTTTCCAATTTCTAGCGCCCACTTTTCTGTATTGTACACTGTAACTAACTGCGCCTACTACTGGCGACCAGTTAAAAGTGGCTTCTGTTCCTGTATTGTTGTTGACAAAAAGACCAGTTGGTACTTCGCAAGATTCGGCACAAGCTGGGCAAGAACCGCCGCAATCTACGCCCGTTTCTGTTCCGTTTTGAATGCCATCGGTGCAAGTGGGTTGTGTTGGACAAGCTGGGCAAGAACCACCACAATCTACACCCGTTTCTGTTCCGTTTTGAATACCATCGGTGCAAGTAGGTTGACTGCCACCACCACTGCAACCACCCATTGCGAGGGCAGAACCAGTTAGTGGGTTTTGACCGAACATTCCGTATTTTGAAGCCTGCGTGGTGTTGAGGTTGGGAGCTAAATAGTAGTGAATACGTTGCTCTGTAAAGAATTTTACAAATTGTGGTTGACATTCAGGATAGTCATCAAAATCTGCTCTCGGGTCAGTGCACTGGTCGGTTTCCAAAGCAAAACCTGTGGAGCCGTATTGCCTGCCGTCGCCAGTACAAGTGTATCTAGCCGCCGTTCCTGCATCGCTGTAATAGGCGCGAACATTTCCTTGAACGCTGCCTGACTGGTATTGCTGTTCGGTGCCGAGTCGAATATCTGTTTTGTAGCTAAACGAAGTAACCAAAGAACCTTGTGCTCCAGTGATTAATTCCCAGTTATTGACTTGGCTGATGTCTATGTTGTCTTGATTTCCATTGATAGTTACGCCTTGTGTGTTACGGTTATTGTAGTAAGTCATACCTATGGCATCAGAGCTAAAATCAAATACATCATTGTAGCCATTTGCGGTATGCAAACGGTAATAAATAGTATAATCGGCGCGATACTGAGTGAAACGAATCACCTCTTCTGTGAATGTCCCACTTGCTGCCCCCATGACGGAGCGAATGGCTCTGACAGGACCAACTTTGTTGGTTATAATTGGTCCTTTACCATCTGAAAATACTTGTTCATTTCGATTACAAGCACTTTCGTTAATAAAAATTTGGTGGCGATCTAAAATATCTTTTTGATTAGCACCACCTGCTTTTATTCTTAAAACATCCTCCACCCAACGCTGCGAGAAACCTACTTCGTACTCAGAAGTGCTGACGAGTGAGTTTTCAGGATTGTTGTTTGTACCACTAAATACACATACTTTGTAAGTATTTTTGTAATTATCTTTGTAGCTATAGTTGTAGCTGACATAACTTTTCCCTGCGGATTGCTGCAAAGTTCCGTTTTGCTGAAATAAATAGACGTAGCCCCAGATGGTGTTATTCAAAGGGTCGCGGACGGTGATTTCACATTTGCTACTACTTATTACTCCGTTAGGACAAGCGTTTGTATTTGATTTTTGTCCTGCGTCTTTAGCCATGAACACTAATTCGTCATTGCTATCAAAGCTAAGGTCGTTGTCTGAACCTGTGTAAGTATTATCGTCTGCGTAAAATTCAGCAGTCCAAGCCACATTTTCGGAAGAACGATCCACACAGTCATTAGGTCCGTAAGGGGTTTTGATGTCTTTTACAACAATTTCATCCACTTGCATGGGGATTTGTTGCCAACTGCCATTGAAACGGAAAGCAACAATGTTGTTGGGCGCAATGCCTACCATACAAGGAACTACGTTACCTCGTAATACGACAGGGTCTTGATTGCGGTCTTGCGCCATAGCAAACACTGCAAAAAATAGGAAAAGAATGGTAAAGAATGGTTTCATAACTTGTATTTTATGGACTAAATATCAGAGCGATGAGATAGTTTTGATTTGTCTCATTACTCTGATGTTCAGCTCTGTATGAATTTGCCTACTGTTCTAACTAAGTCTCCTGCAAATGAGGAGCAGAACGGGATTACCATTCTGCTCCTCATTTGATAGGTTATTTTTTTATAAACTTTAGTGTCTCTAATTGCCCATCAACATGGATTCGAGTAAAATAATACCCACTTGCTAATGCTGAAACATCTATACTGACTAATGTTTCATTAGTTGTGGCAGAATAGTGTTTAACCACTCGTCCTGTCACATCTAAGATGTCTATTCGCAGCATCGGTTGATTGGTTTGAATGTTCAGAATAGTTGTGGTAGGAGAAGGGTAGATTATCGCTTTCTGTATTGCTGTATCGTTCAATTCGCTTCTCGATACGACACTATTTTGCGCTGAACTACCAGCAGTAAATGTGAGGGTAGCAGACCATTCACTAGTGCCATTCGTACAATTGGTGCGAATGCGCCACTCATAAGTTGTACCGTTCACAAGAGGCTGTACTCTTAGGAACGTATTTTTAGTGACATTTTCTACCCAGTTCATATTTCCAAGTGGACGAATTTGTACTGTGTAATTGACTGCATTATTGACTGCGTTCCAATTTAGGGTAGCACGAGTAGGGGTGATGTTGGTCGTTTGTAACCCTGTTGGTACGTTACAAAAGACTGTAGGACAAGCTGTACAGTTTGGTCCACCACAGTCCACGCCTGTTTCTTGACCATTTTGAATGCCATCGCTACAAGTTGGCTCCACAGGGCAAGCTGAACAAGAACCACCACAGTCCACGCCCGTTTCATTGCCATTTTGGATACCATCCGTGCAGGTAGGTGCTGTCGCGCCTGCCGTGAACACTACAATAGGCGACCATTCGCTGGTATTGCCGTTGTTGCAATCAGATTGAACGCGCCACTCATACAGGGTGCCACTTCTTAGTCCAGTTACAACCGTAGAGGTACTGGCAACGGTTCTATTTTTCCAAGTTCTGCCTCCTTGCGGACGAAATTGTACGTTGTAATTATTAGCTTGTGCTACTGGATTCCAGTTTAGCGTAACTTGTGTACCTGTGTTGTTGGATATAAATAAATTGGTTGGTGTTGGGCAAATTGGATTTTCACAAGCTGGGCAAGCTGGTCCGCCGCAGTCCACACCTGTTTCTTGACCATTTTGGATACCATCCGTACAAGTCGGTAGCACTACGCAAGCTGGGCAGTGTCGCCATCA
>JAAUTG010000381.1 GCA_012031785.1 Saprospiraceae bacterium
AGCCTTTCACAAACCCTCCGGCGCAGATGTTCGCCCGGAACGAAAACACTGTACGGTTTGTGTACGAATTTCACTTTGAACTGAGAAACTCGTTTTTCTTCTATTTTGCCGTCAATTTCATTGTAGAAGATTGCCTTTGCACGCAGCAGCGTCTTGGGCTTTGAAGGTCGCATATTCTGATCTGTAATCAGTGAGAGCGCAAAGATGCTGCGTAGAATTCGCAAAAAAAAGACTTTTAAATATATGTTAATATTTAAGGTAGTTTTTTAAATTTAATGTTAAAATTGCAAAAATGTGTCTTTCAGCACCTAATTTAATATCATAAACAAATGATAAACAAATAAATATTGTTATTTTTTTTGTTTTTTTATGTCAAAAAAAAGTGTGTGTATATTTAGTACTTGAGTGATAATTGTTAAATAGCCCTTAGTGTTTTTCTTTGTGGTATAGATGATATTGTGTGTTGTAATTACACGATGTCATATTTCTTTACACAAGTTAGATTTATTTTTTACAACACAAAAAAATGCAATGAAAAATTATATCCTTATTCTGACGATTCTATTATCGTCATTATCAAATTTGGTGATTGCTCAATGGACAACATCTGGAAGTAACATATATAATTCCAATACGGGGAACGTTGGAATAGGTACTAGTGCACCCTCAGCTAAACTACAAGTAGTTGGTGAAACTCGATTACAGCAAGTTAATACTAATGGTACCACAGGTACAGGCATAATAAAAATGTACGTAGATAGCGATGGGAATGGTAGTAATTTATTCTTACAGGCAGGCAGTGGCTCTGGCAGAACGCAACTGAATATTTTGCCAAGTTCAGCTAGTGGTGCTGCTTTTATAAACATCCGTAATACAAATGATGCGACAAAGTTTGGTTCAGTAAGACTAGGGGTGCGCAATAGTTTTGGTATTTTATCAACTGTTACAGACATTACAGCTACTGTTAAGCTTCAGAATGTAGGTATTGAATTAGATCCTTTCAACAATCTCAGTGGCGAAAAATTTCAAATATCAACTGGTGGTTTTCTCGATAATGGGAGTGTTACACCGTCACTTAGGATACTTTTTCATGTGCAAGAAAATGGTAATGTAGGCATTGGTACAACAGCACCATCTGAAAGGCTTACAGTAGATGGTACTGTTTTGCAGAAAAAATAAAAGTAAAGCCCGATATAACAATGCCCGATTATGTTTTTGAGAAAGATTATGCTTTACCTACTTTAACAGAAGTGGAGGAATACATTAAAGCAAATAAACATCTTTTGGGTATCCCACCTGCTAAAGAAGTGGAGGAAAATGGTCTATATTTGGACGAGCTAAGCCTTAAACTTTTAGAAAAAGTAGAAGAACTAACCCTATACCTCATTGAACAGCAAAAGCAATTGAAAGCACTTGAGGTTAAAAATCAAGAACTAATGAACAAAATAGAACAATCGAAAAAAAGCACCCTTAAACAACTGTCTATATTCGAGTGTAACAATCATAATCCAGCAATCATGTACCACCTAAAATACTCAATTCTATTTTGGATATATTTAGCTCTTTGTGTCTCTTTTATAAAAGCACAGAGTCAAGTAGCCAACCCGCAGCAAAGTGAATCTATGAGCATGGAAGATGCAGCTATGTTTGTAGGTAAAAAAGTGAGTGGGCTGAATGTTTCCTTACCGGATTGGAGTAAATTAGCTGGTCTTGGGCAATCAGCTTTTGACACTGTTTTTCCGCCGTACCAAATTTCAAATCCGTCTGTGCAAGGTGCTTTTGAAACCTACTTTTTAGTGGGAGATAGTGCAGTATCGGGCGTTTATCCAGCGCGGTTTTTGAATCGAATTCAAGTTGGTTATGGTGGTGTCTCATTTTTGAACATTCCTTTGCAGGGGAATGCTACGATTACGCTTGAGTCAGGGAAATTTAATAAAGATTTATCAGCTTTGGCTATTTCGTTTGACCAAAATGCGTATTTGGAAAATTTAGGGAAGCAGTACTTTCCGAATTACTACACAAAGGATTTGCTTGATGTTAACAACAATCCGCTACAATTGACTGAAAATGAAATAGAAGCACTTCAAAAAGAAGCCAGGTATTCGTTCTTTCAACAGGTGGTTACACATCCAAAGTATATCGCCTATCGAAGTCGAATCATGAGCAAATTTGATTCTATAGCAGCGTTAGAAGATACTACAATTTTTATACCAGAATTACATAGCATTAGAAATCAACTTGATACCATAAAATTATTGGAGTCTGCCTATCTTGAACTTTGGGAATACAAGAAAATGACAGGTAATGCTTGGTACAATAGCGTTCAAGAAAAACTACATACCTATCGTCAAGAGTATTCAAATTTTCATCATGGTGCGTCGTTGAAAGATTCTTTGCAAACTAAGACTTTGACCGCGAAACAACGCCTGTTGCTGCTGACAAAAGACTTTAGTTTGGGGCTGTCCTTCCTTGATGAAAGTGATTTCACAATTAAGCATACGGCTGTTAATGGCTTCAAGTACGCTTACGAAGATCAGCATATTGTTTCCAATGTTGCTTATGGAAGACAACATTTACCCTATCAAACAGTAAGCAACTATTTGGTTTCCAATACTTGGCAGAAAAAGATGCTTTATGCAGATGTGGGCATACAGTCCAACACTAAAGAGTACGTTAAAATACGATTCATGCAGATTAACGATAGTCTTTTGAATCAAGTAATTGCTTTGGGCAACCAAAAAAGTATAGCCCATCAACAAGTATTAGTAAGTGAAATTGCTTTTTCTGCCTATGGTAATAAGGAACGTGCAGCAAAAAACCAAGCTGAACGTAGTGCTTTAGATGTTAAGTGGCAATTTCAGCCTGAAAATAAACCTGTAACGATTGGAATTGGCTACTTTCGAATTGGAAGTAATTTTGTGAGTTTAGGAAATCTCTTTTTATTCACCAACAGGCAAGGTGCCAGTTTAAATATAGCCGCCCGTCTTTTGAAAGACAAACTGCAACTTCAACTAGATGGGCGAATTGGAACTCCTATTGACGAGCAATTACCAACGGCAAGACGAGATTGGCAGTTGTTGGGAGTAGCAAACTATACTTACGGAAAGCAAAATCTAATTTCGCTGCAAGTGCTTCCCAACCAATACTATCAGGGTACTTACGAGAATAGATTAAAAGCTGCGCAATACATCTATACCTTACAACATCAAATGGTACATAGCATCAAGAAAAACCAGCTGATAAGCATCCTTCAAGTCACCAATGTTCGGTCTGGATTTGACTGGATAGATAGCCTGCAAATCAATAAAAGTGTTTATGCGTACTGGCAAGAACGCTTTATGTTTAGCAATGGAAATGTGGTGGGTACTGCGTTGCAAGTAGGCACAGACGAAGCCTTGCTAGAAGTGAATTACGAAATGGTAGTCGGTAAGATAACTTTAATGATTGGAGGACAATTATTAGAACAGCAGCAGCTAAAGCAATATGGTGGCATACTAGGCTTTCGTTGCGCATTTGGAAAACAATTTGACTTAGAGGCAAATACAAATTTTCGCAGAGGGAGCAGAATCATTTTTTGGTAATATTATCTTACGAATGCGACTTTACAAAGCATAGAGCCACATGTTGTATGATACATTTACACGAATATTTACGAAAAGTACAGTATTTAATTGTTTGATTATAGAAAATTTCAATTTTATTTTTCAAAAACCAAACTTATTGGAGTATAAAATCACAAAATATGACATTCACAAGAATAAGTTGTAAGTTAATCTT
The DNA here is from genome assembly GCA_012031785.1 of Saprospiraceae bacterium. Taxonomy (GTDB): domain Bacteria; phylum Bacteroidota; class Bacteroidia; order Chitinophagales; family Saprospiraceae; genus JAAUTG01. The sequence continues at coordinate 3,778 of JAAUTG010000381.1, forward strand.
TGCCATCTTGTTGTTTGGCAATTTGCAGGCACAAATCAATGAAAAAAGTGCTTCGTCAACCACCAGAACTCATATCTCCTTACCATCGAGCAGTGGTGACGACAAATCGTCCTTTGCTCTCTTGGAAAGCACCGCTGCCCATGCAGCCCAATGGCATGACTTATCATTGCTATTGGTGGCAATAGAAGAAGGACAAACCGCTTTACAAGCCATCCGAACGAATGTTCCATGGATTGATAGCAGGAGTGGGGCAAAAACTTTCTTACCCTATCCTGTCGGTGTAACACCCTTGAAAGTAGGTGGAAAATACGCTTGGCAGGTGAGTGCCTATGAAAACGGGCAATACGTTGGGCAAACCAGTATCTGGGAATTTACTTATCAGCAGATGGATAACCTTGCAGTAGTGCCACCAATTGAAACTTAC
>JAAUTG010000066.1 GCA_012031785.1 Saprospiraceae bacterium
TTAACACCCCTATCAATCCTGTGCTGTATGGATAAATTTTTGACTTTTTCGTTTCGGAATTACAAGGATAAAGCAAACAAAATAAAAAGTGGCTTGACACATTCGATATAATTTTTATTACCTTTGTTATTGTTAATAAAGATTTATTATTTTTTAATTGAAATCAAGCTAATAAGGCGTTAAGTTTGTGTAAATAATCTAAAAAAGTAAATGCTAATGGGCATTTGATTTATTTTAATTATTTTTTTTCTGTTTAAATCTACTTACACCAAAAAAATATTAATATTGCGCCGTTAAATCGTGGTTTATTCTTAATTAAGATTTGCAATTAGGGATTTTAAAGAACCACTATTTTGTTTCGCAGTTTACAGACAATTAACCTACCAAATTCAAATGAAACCTAGTATTAATTACAAACGATTTTCTAATTACTAAACAAACAGTTTTCGCGTATGAGAATTGCAGTACAAGGTAGCCTTAAGGGGCTAAGCCAATCATTTTTACTGCTCGTGTTAGCTTTGCTGCTCACTAGTGGATTGATGGCACAACGCAATGTCACGGGAGCCGTGACAAACGAGGAAGGCGAGGCGTTGATTGGAGCCAGTGTTTTTGTTCGTGGTACAGCCACAGGTACAGTAACGGATGTGGATGGAAGTTTCTCCCTAAGCGTACCAGACGGCTCTACTACCCTTATCGTGAGTTATACAGGTTACGAGACTCAAGAAGTAGCCCTTACAGATGCTGCTACTTACAGCATTATTCTTTCAGAAGGTATTTTGATTGATGAAGTAGTGGTCACAGGTTATGCCGTAGAATCTAAGCGTCAAACAACAGGTGCGGTTTCTATTATCAAAGCCGCGGACTTGAAGGCTATCCCTTCTGGTAACGTAGAACAGCAGTTACAAGGTCGTGTGGCTGGGGTTACGGTTATTACGAATGGTCAACCAGGTACGCAAAGCCAGGTTCGCGTGCGTGGTTTCAACGCTTTTGGTGGTAATGCGCCTTTGTATGTAGTGGATGGAGTTCCTGTACGTTCTACAGACTTCTTAGCACCAGACGATATTGAAACAGCAACCGTACTAAGGATGCTGCGGCAGCTTCTATCTACGGCGCAAGAGCTGCCAATGGGGTAATTGTCTATACGGACTAAACGTGGAACAAGGGGGGCTAAAAAATTGACCGTCACTTATGACGGACTGTATGGTATCACGGATCCGAACGTGAACGGCGCACCTAAAATGCTTACACCTCAAGAGCAAGCAGATTGGACGCATATCGCTTATCGTAACAACGCTGCAGCTGATGGAACACAAGCAAGATATACGCATCCACAGTATGGTACTGCTGCGCAGGCTACTTTGCCAGACTACTTGCACGCAAACGGTGCAAATGGTATTCGTGGGGCTATTGACTTAGAAGCAATTCGCAAAGCTTACGAAGCTAAACCAGATGAGGTTTTCTTGATTAGACCAAATTTAGCGGGTACAAACTGGTACGATGAGATTACAAGAACAGGTCAGTTGCAACGCCACAGCTTGGGCTTTAGTGGTGGTACGGAAAACGGTCGTTACTACTTGGTTTATCTGTACAACAGCAAGAAGGTATCTTGTTGAACAATACTTTCGACCGCTATACCTTCCGTTCAAACTCCGAGTTTGACTTGGGCAAGCGTGTTAGAATTGGTGAAAACTTGCAGTTTACTTACCGTTCTACAGTTGGTGGTTTTGGTGGTAACGGAGGTCTTGGTGGCGCGGATGACGAATCAGTGATTCTTTCTGCTTACCGCATGCCAACTGTGATTCCAGTATTTGATGAATTTGGAAGCTACGCCAGTACAAGAGCAGCTGGTTTCAATAACCCGCGTAACCCTGTTCGTCAGCTAGAATTGAACGATAGAGATGACTTCGGTTATAATGGCAACGCATTCGGTAATATTTACTTAGAAATAGATCCATCAAAAATTTGACTTTGCGTTCAAGCATTGGTGGTCAGTACAATACATTTAATTTTGTGAATTATGGCTACCGCTACTTGGGTGACTCTGAGCCAGAAGCAAGTAACACCTTCTCTGAAGGAAATGGCTATAACTTTAGCTGGGTATTTACTAATACCGCTTCCTATAAGCTACAGTTAGGTGCCCATGGCATTACGGCATTAGCAGGTATCGAATCTTTGGAGCTTAATGCGGGTAGAAACATCAATGGTTTTGGTATTAATCCATTCTCTACGGATTTAAACTTCGTGAACTTATCTACGGTACAAAACCCACAAGTGAACAGTGGCAAATCTAACGAGACTAACTTATACTCGTTGTTTGGTAAAATAGATTATAACTTTAACGAAAAATACTACATCACGGGGGTAGTGCGTAGAGATGGTTCTTCTCAATTCGGTGCTAATACCCGTTATGGTATATTCCCAGCAGTTTCTGCGGCTTGGCGCGTAACGAGTGAAAAGTTCATGCAGGATGTTTCTTGGATTAACGACTTGAAAGTGAGAGTAGGCTATGGCGAAATGGGTAACTCGAACAATGTAGATCCAAACAACCAGTATTCTTTGTTCGGTTCTGACCGTGCGTTCTCATTCTATCCAATTGATGGACAAAATAGTGGTGTAAACGAAGGTTTCGCTTCCACTCGTATCGGTAATCCAGATGCAAAATGGGAAACCTCTGTTACACAAAATATCGGTTTTGACTTAGCGATGTTCAACAACCGCTTGGAAATCAACGCAGAATTTTGGGATAAAGAAACACAGGATTTATTATTCCAAATTCCACTTCCAGGGGTAACAGGTAACCGTGCTACTGCGCCATTTGTAAACATTGGTAGTATGATCAATAGAGGTATTGATATTGAATTGGTAACACGCGGTAAGATTGCAGGCGATTTTGAATACGAAATCTTCTTGGCTAACACTTTCTTGAAAAACGAAATCAATGCTTTGACACCAGGTGTTGACTTTGTTCCAGGTCCTGCTTATCGCGGTGTTGAACCCATCCGTAACGCAGTAGGTCAGTCTTTGTCTTCGTTCTTTGGATACAAGGTGATTGGCTACTTTGAAAGTGCTGCGGATGTGGCGGAGTCCCCTACACAGGAAGGAGCTGGCGTTGGTCGTTTCAAATACGAAGATGTTGATGGTGACGGAGCAATCACGCCTGACGATAGAACTTTCATTGGTAGTCCAGTTCCAGATTACACTGGTGGTTATACCTTCAACTTGTCCTACAAAAATTTGACTTTGGGAACTTACTTCTACATGGTATTGGGTAACCAAGCGTTCAACTTCTCTAAGTGGTTCACGGATTTCTTTGGTTCCTTCGAAGGCTCTGGTAAGGGCGTTCGTGCCAAGGATTCTTGGACACCAGAATTGGGGAATAGCGCAAAAGCACCTATATGGGAAAGTGCTTCTAACCTAAGTACAAATGGTGCATCTAACTCTTGGTACGTAGAAAATAGTTCTTATCTAAGATTGCAACAACTATCTTTGAGCTATGACTTTGAGAAAGCAAACATCTCAAAATTTGGTTTATCGAGATTGCGTCTAGGTGTAGCTGCAAATAACTTGTTCACTATCACAGGATACGAAGGTTTGGATCCACAGGTAGCAAGTGACGTAGATAGTGCATTTGGTATTGATGTAGGTAACTATCCAGTGACAAGAGGATTTACCGTAATGTTAGGAGCTAGCTTCTAAGAACAGGATTTTAGATTTTAGACTTTTGAAGTTTTAATAGCTTCAAAAGTCTAATTCCTATAAATTTTAATCCAAAGTGTCCATTTCAAAACATAATGTTCTTAAATTTGTCACATCATCATCATTTTTAGTGCTAAAATTTGAGGATGTGAACCAAACAATATATTTTTGGTTGCACAAATAATGCAATTATTAATTTTAAAATCAATTCAAAATGAGAATTTTAGATAATTTTAGGAGCGCATTGTTAGCCCTTGTCGCATTGATGGTGTTGACAGTAGCTTGTAACGACGACTTCTTAAATGTAGAACCTACGGGTTCATTATCAGAAAGTACACTTGCTAATAAGGCAGGTATCGAAGGTTTGTTGGTGGGTACTTACGCCAACTTGAACGGGGAATTTGGTAACCGCTTCGAGGGTCCTAACCACTGGGTAACTGGTAGTATTTTGGGAGGCGATGCCAACAAAGGTACTGACCCAGGTGATTATTCTACAATCAATCCAATCCAGCGCTATGAAACCAGCCCAGTCAATGGCGACATTAACGAATTATGGAGATCTAGATACGAAGGTATCAACAGAGCAAATACCGTGTTGCGTTTATTGGCGGTAGCGACGGATGTTCCTGCTGCTGACCAAGCGCGTATTGCAGGCGAAGCGCGTTTGTTGAGAGGCCACTTCTACTTCGATTTGAAGAAGCACTTCAATAGCATTCCTTACTTTGATGAAACAGTAATAGCTGCTGATATTCCTACAATTCCTAATACACCTGATGTATGGGATAAAATCGAGGCAGATTTTAAATTTGCTTTCGATAACCTTCCTGAAACACAAAGCCAAGCGGGTCGTGTGAATAAGTGGGCAGCTGGTGCTTATCTAGGTAAGGCTTATTTGTTCCAAAAGAAGTGGTCGGAAGCAAAAGGAATTTTTGACCAAGTAGTAGCAAATGGACAGACAACAAATGGTAAAAAATACGCTTTGGTAGCTGACTATGCTCAGATATACAACGCAGCAAACGACAACCACGAAGAATCTGTTTTCGCGGTACAGTCTGCTAATAACTCTGGTAGTGTAAACAATGCTAACTATTTCGACGATTTGAACTACCCATACAACACTGGTCAGGACGGTCCTGGTAACTGTTGTGGATTCTTCCAGCCTAGCTTGAATTGGCAAACTCTTTCCGCACCAATGCAAATGGTTTGCCTTTGTTGGATGGTTCTTACAACACGCCAGCTAATGCGTTGAAGCACGACTACGGTATTGAATCTAGCGATCCTTTCACACCAGATGCTGGTCTAGTTGACCCTCGTTTGGATCACTCTGTTGGTCGTCGCGGTATTCCTTACTTAGACTGGATTGCACACCCTGGCAAGAACTGGATTCGTAGCCAGCCGTATGCAGGTCCATACTCTCCTAAGAAATACATCTACTACAAGTCTCAAGAAAATACATTAACAGATGGTAGCTCTTGGACTCGTGGTTATGCTATAATGAACTATACCATTATTCGCTATGCAGATGTCTTGTTGATGTTGGCGGAAGCGGAAATCGAATTGGGTAACTTAGAGCGCGGACGCGAATTGGTGAATCAAGTGAGAGCGCGTGCAGCTAATCCTGCTTCATGGGTGAAAAATCCAGACGGTAGCAATGCCGCTAACTATGTAATTGGTCTTTACAATACACCTTGGACAGACAAAGCAGCAGCTACAACCGCATTGCGTTTCGAGCGTAAGTTGGAGTTGTCAGGTGAAGGACACCGTTTCTTCGACCTAGTGCGTTGGGGTATCGCAGACCAGACTTTGGATGCTTACTTGATACACGAAGCACAATACCTAACAGCGATGTTTGGTGGCGCACAGTTTAGAGCAGGAATAACAGAATATTTGCCAATTCCACAAGGTCAATTAGACCTTCAGAAAGACGTATTGAAGCAGAATCCTGGTTATTAATCAGTGATTAAAATTAGAAGTCTTTTTCATATTATCGAAGGGCTGCCTATTTGGGTAGCCCTTCTTCTTTGTTTTAAATAGCTGCACTGACGCAGAATCCTCACCAATTAAAATTTAAGTTTTGTTTAACACACTTCCTAAAATCCTTTCTATCAATTATTTACACCTATAACCCAAAAAAACTATACCTTTAAAACAATACTTTTTTCTTTTTACTTGTTAATAATGACGCAATCAGTCGTCTGTTTAATGGGTTACGATTGACCCAAACAGAAGATAATTGTAAAACAATGATTTATAAAAGTAGCATCTGACATTATGCAAGGAGTTACTTGTTGATGAGGTACAAATGATCAACTCAACAAAAGAACAAGTTGCTTAATATCAATTAGTAGGTATTGTTCTACAAGTGTTTGAAAAAAGAATGATTAACAACCAAAAAGTCTAAAAATCAACTAACGGTTTCCGACACTTAAAGACACCCACATTTACAATTCCCTAAGTTTCAATTTTAAAAATTTATTTAATAAATCTTTGCAAGACAGCTTGTTGCATAAGGTCTTGACGGATTAAAATAATGTAGTTAACAAAACCATCCTATTTTACAATAAAGTGGCTAACATGAGAAAAACTTTCACACTACTGACATTAAGTTTACTAAGTCTTAATCTTTTTGCACAAGTGGATGCCCTAGAAACACTGTTTGAAAAAGAAGAACCTAACTTTCAGGTTGCTGTTCTGCCTCTTGGAGAAACTGGGGTCATTGAATTAGAAGTGTATTTCACACACAGCAAAGTTAATAATTTAGAAGCTTCGTTTTGGATGATTGAGCGCGGCAAAAGTCGGTTAGGAGAAGGGCAACGCCAACTCATTGGCGAACTGCAACCTTTGAATAATCGCCAACCCAATATAGTACGTATTGAGGGCTTAACGGTTGAACATTTTTATGGATTTGGGATTGATTACCGCCGAAAAGGAACATTAGGGAATAGCAAATTTATTTCCAAAATACTACAAGATGGCTACCAATACGAAGCTCCCAAAATTCATCAAATCGTACCTGCTCCTAAGCAGGCACAAGATTTCACGGAAAAAAATGTGGTTGCACTACCTTGTATCTCGCCCAATATCAGCGTAAAAGTAATGCCTACTGGTTATTGTGAAAAAAGCCAAAATCCAGCTATACTTATTCAAAATAAATCTGAACAGAACTGGGAATTTTCCATCGAAACACGCACAAATAATGGCGATTGGCGACCATTGTGGAGTGGAGGAAAAGAACAAACCAGCTACGGGCACGCTACTGCGTACCGAGCCATTGTGCCTGTTAAGCGCTGGCACTTACTATGTGCGTGTATTGGCGTGGGGAGAGAACTGTACCAAACCTGTGGTAAAAGAAGTACCAGAACCTGTGCGCATTCAAGACGGCACAAGCCAGACGGATACACAAGTCAAGTACGCGCTGCCTTACGTGGTGGAGCCTGAACTACCAGACACCTGCGTCGTAAAAGGAACAGCTCAGTTACAGGGTAACTTACTGCTTGGTAGCGTGGAGTTGGATAGACTTTCGCCTTGTGGTGATTGGACACCTTATGCGATGGTAAAATACGTGCATCCTGGACACAGAGATATTGCGCTCGAACCTATTCGATTGGAGGCTGGAACGATATTCAATTTTCAAATCAAATTGGACGAACGCGATTTAGCACGAAGCATTCATCCCCTCAATGTCACGACTTTCATCACAGACCCAAAACAATTGGAAGGAAAATTAATGTCTGCTTTTTGGATGCGCGCAAACACCCAAACTGGCAATCTATCACAGGTATTTGCTGAAAAAACAACTGACCAAGACCGTACAACGAACTCCAATATAACAGTGCAAAGTAGTAATGTTGGATTACAACAAGATCACGCTGAAATAGAAGAAAATGCTACTTTAGAAAGTGATGACCAACCTGAACTAAGCAAACAAGCAGATGCCATCAACGTGGTTGCAACAGACCCTAATTGTACACAAATCAATGACTTACAACTGGTTTATGATGTAAAACAATCCTCAAAACCATTATATATCGCTTGGTTAAGTCCAAGATGTTGCCAAGAAGGTGGTTGCGAATATACAATATGGTCAGGAGTAGCTCCGAATCAATTAAAATTAAGTATAAAAGGCTTTAAATCTGGCACTTACATTCGTGAATTGATAGACCCAACCAACGCAGAAGATCAATACTTTGAAGTGGTTGTAAAAACGCCTCACGGCACTAGAAAAGCAGCATACGGTATTGGGAAAGGCGCAATGTATGGCGTAGAAGAAATCCTAGCTTATCATGATGAGTTGACTCCACAAAAAAGCGATACCCTTGTTGCAGCGGTGAGGACAACTACACCACCAACCAAGGCGATTAATGAGCCAACTGGATTTGCTTGGGATACAGAAACACTTCAAACGCCTGCTCCTACACCAGTAACAGTAACGAACATAACCTATAACAAGCCAAATCTATCCATTCACAAATTTGTGCCTTGTCAAACACAAGATCAAATGCGGATCGAGGGAGATATTCCTATTCAGGTAGGCGATGTGCTGACTATTGATTATCCATTCGACCGCGAAGGTTACAAATATACCCTTTATTTTCAGCCCGAAGGCAAACGCGATTGGTTCGTTGCACCGGATACAGAAGAACTATACGAGGTGGCTTCCTTTACTTTTAAGGTAGGAAAATACCATACTGGCAACTATGTGATGTTACTTTACAAGCCTGAAAAAACTGGGGCTGCTTGACTAAACCCACTATGCAGCCACTCCGACTAGAAATATTAGATTAAAACGCTTGCAGTAGTTGGTTATTTGTTGAGTTGGTTCTTTATCAATTGTGCAACATCGGCTACTAACCAACTCAACAAGTCACCAAATACACAAACAATTGCATAACATCAGTTAATTGTAGAAATCTACCCATATTATGATTAATTTTTTCAAATTGATAGGGTCAATTATTTGCCTATTAATAGCCTGTATTGCCACAGGACAAACCCTTATCAAAGGTACCGTTATCACCGGTAAAAAGCAAAATCCGTTAGCAGAAGTCCAAATCCAAGTGCGTGGCACAAGCATTTCCACTACAACGGACAAGTCAGGAAATTATACTATGGAAATACCAAGCAGTGTTTCTTATGATATAACTTTCGCTTCTCCTTTACCCGCCTCCAACGCTAATGCACCAGTTTTGATATTTAGTTTGGAGGGCTACGAAACTCAATTCGTTGTTTTTCAGGGTGTTTCTAAATTGGATGTGCTACTGCCACGTTTAAATTCAGAAGTAGCAAACAACGTACAAGACCCCAAAACTGCCACCACCACTATCGGCGTATTAACTGAAGCCGAGTTACAGCAAGTAGTTTCACCGTATTTGGGGCAAAATCTAAGTGCTAAAATAGCTGGTTTACAGGCGTTTTCGACTGCGTTAGCACCTGGTCAAGATGTAGCATTACAACTTCGGGCTGCCAATACCTTTGCCAATGGTCAACAACCACTGCTCTTATTGGATGATATATTTTTGAGTGAAACTTCTTTGGCGGACATTAATCCTGATGATATTGCCTACGTGGAGGTGCTTAAAGGTGCTGCAAGTGCGGGCTACTATGGTTCAAGAGCCGCTAACGGTGTAATTCGTCTTTTTTCTAAGCGTGGTAAAGGATTGAGCGATGGAGAAAACCGCATCACCTACCGTACAGAATATGGTTTTTCTAGGCAAGCTAATCAATTCGACCTCAATACATTAACCAATCGAGCCATTACCAACCCTAACGGTCCTCAACCTGTGCTGGGCGAGACAAATTCTAATGCAACTTATCAAGAAACACTGCCCAATTTACAAGATTATCAAGAAAATACCCTTTTTCGCAATGGTGCATTCAATACCAACTACTTGGCGATGGAAGGGCAATCAGGAAATACCAATTTTTTTGGCTCCGCCCAAAGGATGCAAGATCAAGGCATCCTTCAAGGTGTAGAAGGTTATACACGCTATGCTTTCAGGCTTAATTTAGACCATCAATTCAATCAAAAATTGAGTTTTAACGCGAGTTCACAGTTTTCGTTTGCCAATCAAGCCTTACCTGAAGAAAGTCCAAATCATCCTCAAGGGTTATTAGCGACTACTTTGCAATTAACCCCTATTTACGACCTGAACGTACCAAACGAAGAAGATGGCACTGCTTTTGATTGGGACATTGATAATACTGGTAATGGCATTACCAACCCTTTGTATCGGCGAGCCAATACTGCGCAAATGGTGGATAGAAATCGAATTTTGGGTAATCTCACACTCAATTACCAGCCTACCAACTGGTTCAAAATGAGTTACGCCGCACTTTTAGACCGCTCTAATCACACTTACGAACAGTTTTTAGAAAAAGGCTATCTCAGTTCCCTGCGCCCAAGCGGTTTTGGGGAGATGGCTACTTTTGGTATAGACGGCAGTAAAGGAGGCGGTTTTCTTCGCAGTACCCAACAGCAACAAACTTTTGTGGCACACGGAAACGCTACTGTTGATAAACGCTTAGCAAAGTTAAGAATCAGATTGGGTATAGACGGTTGGTATGAGTATCTAGGAAGTGCATTTCATAGTATTGGTGGTGAAAACTTGGCAGTTTCCAGCATTCGCTCTTTAGATAATATTCAAAGCAACTTGGTAGCTACTTCAAAGCAGAGCGAAGCAGAAACCTTTAGCGGCAGTCTTTCCAGCGAGGTGAATTACAGTAATAAGTATATTTTTCACGGTACACTGCGCATAGAAGAATCTTCTTTGTTTGGTGCAAAAGAATTGACTGCAGATTATTACCAAGCAGGCGTAGCTTGGCGTGTGACAGAAGACCTAAAAATAAAAGGCGTTCAAGATTTAAAATTAAGAGCAGCTATTGGAACGGCAGGTATTCGCCCAACTTTTTTCAACAATTTGCTGATTATAACCTCATCAATGGAGTGGTGACGAAAAATACTTTGGGTAATATTGACTTGCAACCCGCACTTTCCACAGAAACTGAATTGGGCTTGGATATGACCTTCGCTAGAGCTTTTGATTTGACATTTAGTTACATTCAAGATGTCACAGAAGACCAAATCACATTTGTACCACTTTCAGGAGGTACTGGATTTGTTGGGCAATGGCAAAATGCAGGCACTATCGAAAGTACAATTTACGAAGCAGGCTTGAACATTAACTTTGCAAAGTGGTTCAGAGCAGCGGATAGTGGATTTCGGTGGAATTTGCGCACCAACTTTCAAAAATATGAGCAAACTGTTACCCAACTTCGAACTGCGCCTTACACCACAGGGTCAGGGCTACAAGGTTCATCCCTCTTTCGCGTGGAAATAGGGCAAACTTTTGGAGTGTTGTATGGCAATGTATTTGCCACTGAAATAACGCAACTGAACCAGCAACCAGATTTTAATGCCAACGATTTTACAGTTAATGAAGCAGGTTACGTAGTCACTAAAACTGCTTTGGGCACACTCGAAGAAGCACCTTTACTAATCAGGACAGCAACTGGAAGCCCAGTAATGACTGCAATTGGAGACATTACGCCCGATTTCAGAATAGGCTTCAATAATACAATTGGCTTCAAAGGAATAGAACTTTACACTTTATTTGACTGGAAAAAAGGCGGCGATGTGTATAATTTAACCAAACAATGGTTGTACCAAAGCGGTCGCCACGCAGAAGTCAGTACGTACAACAATATTACTGCCCCATTTTACGAAACACTAGCTAATGATTTGCAGCCTAACAGCCATTTTGTGGAAGATGGTTCGTTCTTTATGTTGCGAGAGGCTGCACTTTCCTTCACTTTACAACAAGCACAGTTAGAAAATCTCACAGGAGGAACACTCCAAAGTATTCAACTGAGCATTATTGGAAGAAATCTATGGACTTGGACAAATTATACAGGATTTCATCCCGACGTGACAATACAAGGAACAGATGAAAATACGTTAAGTAATCGCCAAACCTTTGGACGTGGTAGCGACATAAATACTCCTAACGGAGATAATACACTTTTTGCAGTAGATGCTTTTGCCTACCCTATGCGACGCACGATTACATTGGGCTTAAAAGTAACTTTTTAAGGTACATAGACAACTTACTTTAGGATTTCATTGCAAGTTTTTTCATTAAACCACGATGAATAAATCGTAAACTTTCAAATTAAAAATTAAATTATGAAAATCAAATTTATAACTTTTCTCTTGTTGGGTGTTCTAGCTGCCTGCCAAGATTTGGATACTTTAAGTGGCATCACCACCGACAAAAAAAATGTAATCACCACAGGCAGCGACCTCGTGAGTACCTTGCAAAGTGGTTACATATTTTGGTGGAAAGGAAATCATAGTGAGTTTCCAGCAGTTGCTTTAGGGGTAGCAGGCGATGCTTATGGGTTGGGACGTAATTTTTTCGGGGCTACACAATTAGGTATGGAACCGCGAACTGCTTTTCAAAATAGCGTGGGTGCAGCTACTGAATTGAGGCAGTTGGTGGAAGTGCCTTGGTACAATAACCTCACTGCGGTAACTACTGCTAATGATGTACTGAGTGCAATGGATAACAATATTTCTATTGACCAAAATGGCGCACAGGATCAGTCAGTCAGAGCGGCAGCGCATCTTCTGCGAGGTCTAAGTTGGGGCTATTTAGGGTTAATTTATAACGAAAGCGCATTGGTCAATGAAAAAGAAGATTTGAATAATCCTATTCCGCTCGTACCGTATTCGGATATGACACAAGCAGCCGTAACAGAACTGGAACAAGCTATTGAACTAGCCACTGCGGTTGGGGACGACTTTGTGCATAGTTATTTTAATGGACTTCGTTTGGATAAATCACAGTTTGTAGAACTTTGCCATGCTTATGCAGCACGGTTTTTTATTACAAATGCCAAAGAACTGTATCAGAAAATCAAACTGTGCAGTGGGAGGTTGTTTTCTTCCACGCGAGTCAAGGTTTATCTTATGATTTTGCGCCTATCGCAAATGGAGGTGACTGGAAAAGCTACCATCAGTACGTATTTGCAGAAACGGGTCAAGGGCCTTTTTGGGCAAGGGTAGATCAGCGTTTGGTAGCAGCTTTAGATCCCACACAGCCAGCTCGCTATCCTGAAACTAATCGCTTAGGTGAACCAGCATTGACAACTAAAAAGGCAGTCTCCGAAGATGCGCGACTAGCACTTGACTTTTTATTTGAGGAGCGCAATAATTTTGAAATCAAAAATGGAGAGTGGCATTTTTCTCATTACAAACATCACCGCAACATCAATCAACCTGAATTTGCGGGGAATGGCAACAATACAGGAAAAATGCCTGTATTTACAGCAGCCGATAACGCTCTAATTTTGGCGGAAGCCGCTTTGAGATTAGGGCAGCTCGGGGAAGCAATTCGGTTGGTGAATGAAGGCACAAGAACCACTCGTGGTAATCTTCCTAAACTTGCTGCTAATGCCAACATCACACAAGTGGAACAAGCTATTTTTTACGAACGCGCCATTGAGTTATTGGGCAGTGCCCCGATGAGTTTATGGTTGGATAGAAGAAGATTAGCAGCCCGCGAACCCTATCCAGTGCTATTACCATTAGGTGGTTTACAATCTGGCACCCCTGCGCAATTACCTGTACCAGCTAGAGAGTTACTAACTCGTGGTTTGGAAAGCTACACTTTTGGAGGAGAAAATGACCCAGAAGGAATCATACCCATTCCGAATTAATAACTGGTATTAGGCAATTAATTATTTGGTTATTTGTTGGAATGGTTGGGAATTGGTATGGGGTAGCGAAACTTTAGTTGCTTTATAGCCCATCATCAAATTAACTTGCAAACCAATAACACAATAACTATTGAGTGGCGCTGAAAAAATAGTCGCTCGTTTAGAAGATAAAATACTTTCCTTTTCAAATTTTTCTATCTTTGCATTGAAATTTTGGTTTCTAGCCTAATTAATAGGGAATCAGGTGAAAAACCTGAACTGTACCCGCAGCTGTAAGTTCTGGAAGATAACTTCCAACTTTTTGTAAAGACAACTTTGAATGGGAGCAACAAAAATTCAAAGTCATCTTGTAAATACATCCACTGATTCAAGCGGAATCGGGAAGGAAACAAAAAGGGAACAAGTCAGAAGACCTGCCAAATTTCAAGTGTCATTATTGCCTTCGGGAAAAAAGGTAAAATGCTTGTAGATAGACAATTGGTAGCACTATTGGTCAAATTTGACTCAACGACAGTAGAGTATCATTGAGTTATATTTTAACAAAATTAGGTTGGCAACAAATGACAAGTTTATACATGACGTAAGTTTGTCTCATGGCGTTTGCAACTTACATAAATTTTGGTTCGCTATCCAATTGGCATAATTTTGGCGATTGCATACCCAATAAATGCTAGTCTGTCTTTTACAGTATTCTTTCCTTTGAGTTCCAAGGCAAATGAATTGAATCATTTGCAATGCTAAGAACACTAATTCTGTTTTGTGGGTTTTTCCCTTGTGCCTTACTGTCTCAAACCAGATTGGACACGTTAGCTTTGGAGGGTGTGACCGTAGTTTCCAATAGACTACTTCCAATTGCGGACTCCAAATATCACCAACAGTTGGATTCTGCGCAATTAAGACGTTTCCCAACTTCTACAGTGGCAGAGGTATTACAACAGCAGTCTTCTGTGTATGTAAAATCTTATGGCGCAGGTGGCATCGCTACCACCTCCATACAGGGCGGTGGCGCAGGGCATACTTTGGTGCTTTGGAATGGTTTTCCAATCACTAATGCTAGTTTAGGACAAACTGATTTTTCGCTGTTACCTACCATTTTTTTGATGAAGCAGTCGTTCAGTATGGCGGTGACGCAGCCATTTATGGAAATGCAGCTATTGGTGGCGTTATCCATTTGAATAGCCATTTTCCTGACCAACCAAAGTTGCAGTTTCAAAGTGGTATAGGCAGTTTTGGGAAATTTTCTAACTCGTTACTTTATAAACGAAAGTATAAAAACTGGTCAAGTGGCTTGAGGATACTTTATCAGGAAGCTGAAAACGACTTTCCTTACTGGATAAATAAGGAATTACCAGCTAGAAAACTTACTCATGCACGAACCGAACAAGTAGGTTTGATGCAAGAAAATAAGTTACAACTATCTAAAAACCAAACTCTTACTTGGAATATTTGGGGACAACAACTCCAAAGGGCTATTCCTGCAACCACTACCCAACGAGTGAGTGCGGCTTCACAACTAGATCAATCCATTAGAACTACCCTCAATTGGCAGCATCTTGGGCAGAAAATGAGTTGGCAAGCCAGAACTGCTTTTTACAAAGAACGAATTTATTTTCAAGATTCCTTAGCGGGTGTGGATGCAGATAGTAGGGCGTGGACTTCCATTTCAGAAGTGGAGCAAACCACAAATCTTGGAAATTGGAAAATTTATACAGGGCTGAATTTCACTTACTTGCAAGCCAGCACAGATGGCTATCCCAACGGTGTAGATCAACATCGTTTGGCTAGTTTTACTTCTATTCAACGACAATACGAGGATTGGGCATTTGCGATTCATCTTCGTCAAGAATGGGCAAATGCACAAACCATTCCATTTATGCCCTCTTTTACCATGAGTTATCGCTGCCATCCTAAAATTAAAATTTCAGTGGCAGCAGCTAGAAATTTTAGATTACCGAGTTTTAACGACCTGTACTGGATTCCTGGTGGAAATCCAAATTTATTACCAGAAAGCGGTTGGAGCCAGTCTTTTGAAACTAACTACACCCCTTCAAAAACAATGGTTATCACTTGGTCTGGGTTTAATCGTTTATTAGAAAATCGTATTTTATGGCAACCGCCAGCCAATGGCTTTACTTGGTCACCTTCTAATGTAGATCAAGTGTGGAGTAGAGGATTTGGGGGGCGTTGGAGCTGGAACACGCAAGTGAAAGCAGTAAAAATTAATTTACAAAGTGGCTACGATTACACACTTTCTACGGCTACCAAAACTAAAGATATTTTTTCCTTAAATAAGCAACTAATTTACAGTCCTTTACATCAAGGCTATGCCAACATTGAAGTTAATTGGGGAAGCTATGGCATCCACTACCTCCACCACTACACAGGCAAAGTATTGATTCAACACCGTAGTTTACTGGAACTTCCGAGTTATCAAATTGGAAATTTAGTATTGGAAAAAAGTTGGAAGTTTGGGCAAGTCTTTAACACTATACAATTGAGAATCAATAACTTTTGGAATGCAAATTATCGAGTGATTGAGCGTCGCCCTATGCCAAGTCGAAATATTGAATTCAACCTATTTTTTAATTTTAATATAACTTTCTAGTGAAAAAATTAATCATTTTTGCTATTGTATGTTGCCAACTATGGTCAATTAATGCCCAAACTATTGCTGATTTTGAGAATTTTAATATCGGCTTGGATAGTTTTTTGAATGGCAGTGACCGTGCAGGTGGATTTAGAAGTGGCGACGTGTTTTTACGTAATGAATTTACCAGCACTGCTTTTGGCGATTTTTGGTCAGGCTGGGCAATTTCGAGTGAGCGAGACACCACTACACCTGGTTTTTTGAATCAGTATTCAGCAATTACAGGAAGTGGTTGGGACAATTCTGACACTTATGCTGTGGGTTATGATGGAAGTTCTGGATTTGGTGGCTTAGTTTTAAATTTAGTGGAAGACGCAGTGGGCAGCGTGGTAGAAGGTTTTTACATTACCAATAGCACTTACGCTTATTTAAGTATGCTAAATGGAGATAGTTTCGCTAAACGTTTTGGTGGCGAAACAGGTAACGATGCCGATTTTCTTAAACTAAAGGTGAAAAAATTTCTCGATGGTGTCCTTCAACAGGATAGTATAGAATTTTTCTTTGCCGATTACCGATTTGAGGACAATAGCAAAGATTATATTGTGAAGGATTGGACTTGGCTCGATTTAACCGCGCTTGGCGACGCTGATAGTCTTTTCCTTAGTATTGCCTCGAGCGATGTAGGTGATTTTGGTATTAACACGCCAGCTTATTTTTGTATAGACCAAGTTACGACAGGCGGCAAGTTGATTGCCACGTCGGCTGTTGCACCATTTGATTTGACGATTATGCCAAATCCAGTAGCAGATGAACTGTACGTACAATCAGAGCAATTGCTGACACTAGCAATAATTAATGCAGTTGGGAGCGTGATAGTTGCACCTGCAAAAGTACGAAGCATTAATGTTAGCCAGCTTCCCAAAGGTATGTATTGGCTGCGGGCGACTTATCAAGATACTTCAATTTTAAAGCCATTCATTCGTTAAGTTTACTTTTAATTTTGATTATTGTTTAATTTTGAAATTTAATTTCAAAATTAAACAATAATTACTCCTTCGCGGTCATCTCCAAACACGAGATAATCTTGATGAAGATAGCGCGAAGTGCTGCAAAGTGCCAGTAGTGCGTCCACCTGATGCCAATTTTCAAGTTCCAGACTATTCGGAAGCCAAGTAAATAATTGAATAAGTTTTTCCAATACTTTAGGGATGCTAGTAGCTGCATTTTTATAATCAAGCGCTTGTAAGTCAAAGTGTTTTGCTAAAGCAGCAGGATAAACTTCTATCACATACTTTCCTTCTGCTGCTAAGGTACGCGCCAATTGCATCGCACGGGCTGTGAGTCCACCCAAAAACATAGGTGACATGGCTTGAAGTAATCTATCTCCTGTGCGATAAAAATAATCTTGATACTGGGTAGGTTGGGTGTAAACGCCAGGAAGCGACAATGGCGCATCCAATCCAATCCAACTTACTTGATATTGGCGGATTTGGGCTTGTAAAAAAGCATCCGCATCTTGCTTTTTCTTGCTTTGAACTATTTGTAAGGATTTTCCATCCCAAATGGCAACAACGGTAGTGCCAGCAAGTTTTGAGCCATAATCAACTCCAGCAAAAATGGTATCGGAAGTAAAAGAAATTACAGGATGATTTACAATCAATGAGTTAGTTATGAATTATAATTTAACAATGAATGGGGGTACAAAAAATTAATATTTTACTGCTCGCTCGTTCCTTAAATAATTTTACGGTTAAAAATCTCGCTAAGATTTACAAAATTTATACCCTTGAGCTTATTTTTAGTCAATTCTAATTACATCACATTGACTCTTTCTCCTTGCTGCGTTTTTTTTAGATGTTTCAAATTCATCAATTCGATATTTCTAAAATCTATGGGGTGACTTTCGGCTTGGAGCGCGATGTAACCAGCGCTTACAGGTTCGCCTGTACGTTTTTTAATATCTTCTGACATATAATTACTTAAATACCAGCCACCTACGCGCGGTTTACTGTAAGAAAGTACCATTTTACCTTCCACGTAGTGCTGAATGAGGGAATCTCCAAGCACCAATACTTCTACTGCCACCCACTGATCGCCGTGATACGTGGCAGAAGTTGAGTTGACGCAATGTTCTTTAGCGGGTAGCCCGTCAATATCCACTAAAGTACCAGGCTGGCAGACGTTAGCAGTCGCACGTTCGCCATGATTTAGTCCACCCAAAAGTTGCACTTCTACTGAAACGGGAAAGTCTTGGTCTTTGGGCATACTTGCCGCAGATTGAGCGTGCAACATCACGCCACTATTGCGTACATTCCAAGTAGCACCACCTGGTGTTTGTTCACCTGTGAAGCGATATTCAAAGCGTAGGCGATAGTGAGAGAAGGGAGTTTTAAAGTAAAGATGTCCATACTTATCATCAAAGTTTTTGTACTGGTCGTAGCTTATTCGAAGCATCCCATCTTCGACACGGAAAGTATTTAAGTAATTGTCGTTCAGGTCGTGACCAGCAATTTTAATGTCCCAACCTTTCAAGTTTTTCCCATTAAAAAGTGGTTTCCATCGTGCTTGCGACCAAGAAGTTATTTGAAAGCAACACACTAGAATCAGAATTAAGCTATAGTTTTTCGTTTGCATCTTCTCTAAACTTTTTATTTTTGTTATTGGTTTTTTCAAAGCGTTGAAATTGCCTATCAAGATAGGTAATTGCTACTAAAATAGCAATTT
>JAAUTG010000382.1 GCA_012031785.1 Saprospiraceae bacterium
ATCTTACTTTATGAAACTTGGCAAAACTGTTAGGTATGATTCCGATACTAAAACCGCTACTATCACTGGGAATAAAGGTAATGAAACTGTAATTAGTCATAATTAAAAAAAAAGGGAGCGTACAATCTGTACACCCCCGTAGCTATTTTTAGTAACTAAAACACAAGGAAAATTAAACTACAAATATATATTACAACGACCCAAACGAAACACAAACCCACCCTAGCCTGTCCATTTCTGAACGAACAAAAGCTGGCACTTCTGCGACAAGCGTATTATTATCAATAAAAAACGCTTCGCTAGAATCTAAGCGTTGATATTTATTTCCACTCCAAAAATGAACAAATCTATTGTCGGATGGAAAATCATTTATGGTAAGGCTTATCACGTACAGATAAGTTCCTAATTTCAAAATTACGGGTCTTGGACTTCTAATTATCAATCCTGTAAAGCTTGTTCTAAAATCTTGCCCTATCTGCGAATAAACGCTATCTAGCCTACTCCCAAATACCACAAATCCACCCTGTACGCCACTAAAATTAAGTCCTAGAGAATCTACGATGTAAGTATTCTTATTATTAGCTAAAGCTAATTTTAAGCGATGCAATTGCATCATTTTTAGTTTTGCTAGGAATCAAATCTAGGATATTACTTGTAATAGTAATTCTTGGTTGTGCTAAATCAATCCCTTGCTGTTCCAATTGACTGCAACTTGCTTGAAGAATACAAATAACAATAAAAAGAATAAAATTTTTCATAATAGTTAAATTTATACAGTTCTGTTATCTAATTCTGTTTTATATAGGTTATATACATTTCTCGCGTATTCAGCTATTTTTGATGCTTCGTCTAATCCGTTTACAATCCTTCTAGCGTTTATAAAATCAATTTGGTAAGCGTTGATATACTGGCTCAATTTTTTACCTGTAAAAATGCCCTCCATCATTCCGTGCGTAATAATATATCCTGCCAAATCAAAATCTGTTGCTACCAAGTCGGGATTGGATACAATGTCAATACCAGTCAATTCGGCGTATTTCTTATAATTAGCCCGACCTGTTATCTGTACGAATCCCCTACCTTTGAAGTTTTTATAATCATTGGCTGCGTATTTCCAAGCCCTCTACCCTTTTCTGTCGTGTAGTCATATTGCTTTAGGTAGCTATCGCTTCCTATTTCGCGCATATACTCCCCAAACCTGCTTTCGTGGTATGCTGTTGCAACAATATAAGAAAACTTAGCCATGTCCCCATCCCCTAGCCTTCCGAAATTATCGAACAGTATCTTTAATACCTTAACATCTTGTGTTAAAGTATCTCCACCAACTGGTACAGTCCTAAGCCCAAAAGCCTTGTTTACAGCTACGGACATTGCGCTAAAATTAGCTTTATCCTTCTTTCTTCTTGCGATATAAGCCAAGAA
This sequence comes from Saprospiraceae bacterium, assembly GCA_012031785.1. Classification (GTDB taxonomy): domain Bacteria; phylum Bacteroidota; class Bacteroidia; order Chitinophagales; family Saprospiraceae; genus JAAUTG01. The sequence continues at coordinate 1,423 of JAAUTG010000382.1, forward strand.
TAATCCTAATATAGCCAATCCAATCCAAATTCTATACTTCTTCACTGCCTGAAAATTTTAAGAGCCAAATCAATACCTGGCATCTTCTTTGTTAAATTCTCCCAAAACTTCCTTTGTATCTATTTCTGTATCTTCCTTCTTTAATACTAAAAAATAAAAAAGAACCAAGAATGCCAAAGATGTTCCGCCTATTACATATCCTTTCCAAGTAATCATACTTTTTTATTTATTTGAGTTAAAATAATACTAGTTAACACGCCTGCCAACACCACTGCCAAAACAGTCTTAAAAAATTTTTGGTCAAAAAACATAGTTTAAAGATTTAAAAGTGCGGCTTACTCTGTGGAATAAACCGCCCCGATAGTTTATACGATTAAAAAATCTTCTCAATATCAAAACTCGTAATACTTACCTTCAACCTCAAGCTGAATATTAGCTTTAATGATATTCTCTTTGTCTCCACCTTCATCTTCGCCTTCTGATAAAGCCTTAGCTCTTTCAAAGAAAGCCTTTGTTTCTACCACTCCTAAAAAGTAGTCTCTGTCCAATCCTTCTTCCCCCAAATCCTTGACGGTCTTGTATAAACAATCAATAATTTGTTTACTGCTTAACTGCTTAAACTTGCTCCAAACTGCTGCTACAATTGCAGTTACTTGAGGGGTTGAGAAACTTGTTCCCGATGCCCTTGCGTAAGAATTTTGCAAAGAAGTAGAAAGAACTTGAACACCTGCTCCGCAAACATCACCTGATAATCCAGCACTAGAAAAAGAAGCTATATTCTTATTTCTGTCCACCGCCCCAACAGCAATTGTGCTTTTGTATCTTGCTGGAAAGTCTATGTCTGTTGTATTTCTTCCGCTATTTCCTGCTGCTGCTACAATAATAACATTTGGTAGTGCTGCTAATTCCTCAAAAACGCGCTCTAGTTCGGCGAATCCTGACCCACCGCCTAACGAGTAATTAATTACAAACCTTTTGCCCGTTCTTATCCTTGCATCTTCCAAAATAGCTTTTGCGCTATTGGTTATCCACGTGTATGAACCAAATCCTCCACTACTTAAAACCTTGTGTGCAATAATCTCGCTATTTTTAGCTATTCCAACAACGCCAACACCGTTTTTTTGGGCTACGATAATCCCCGTGCAAAATGTACCATGAAAATTTTGGTCAATATACTCATTCTCGTTAGGGACGAAAGACTTAGAACGTTCAAAGTCAAAATTTACGCCCTCAAAATCTTTATGGTTAACATCTATTCCTGTATCGCAAACATAGACAACTACGCCATTTCCGTCTGCTGATTGCTGTTCCAAGAAGTCGCCACCGTAATCCAAAAAGTAGTAATCTTTTGTCTCGGATTGTGGAGATAAACCCTGTTCTAATTGATGGATAACTGGTATCCTAAAATCATTTCTTTTCATAAGTATAAGCTCCTTTTATTTGGTGTATATTCCCACAAAAATCTTATGGAATAATAGTTTGGACTGTTCTTATCAAAACAAGAATATTTACCTGTTTTGTCCTTTATTTTCATAGCTCTTTTAAGATAGTTCATTCTTTTCAAAGCGTCCTTATGCTCTCTAAAATCCTTGTAATTTGAATCTCCGAAAGCAATTACATAATCAATTCGCCTTTTTCGTATAAGTACCAGCCTTTTTTACCCTTTACTATACTTTGTATAAATTCAATCTTTTCTTTTTCGTTAGGATTAGGCAAAAGGGAAGGTAATAGTCATCAAAAAAGACCTCTTTTTCGTTTATTTTCACGAAATATTTACCTTCCCTGTAAACTGGTTTTACCTTAATCATTTGAACAGCTTTGCTCCCAATTTAAAAGCTCCAAAAAAAGGTATGATTTGCAAGAAATTAAGAACAATATAAACAATGCTTTCTATTTGTTCTTCTACCTTTTCGTTGTCAAGGTCAAATTCTTCAATAAAATAGGCGTATATTTCAGCCTTTTCTGAATCTTCTAAAGACAAAAGTGTGGCTAATGCCGTTGCTCCTTTTGAAAGGATTATCCCAAGTCCTTCCGCCAATTGCGTTGCTAAAGAAAACAACTCTATCGTTGTGATTTTCTTATCTGCCAACACTGAAAGAACAAGTCTATAAGCATTCAAAATATACTCTATAATGTCCTGAACGTCTTGTGCTGACATTATAGATAATTCTTCGTCAAATTTTTGTTCTACTGCTTTGATTTTACGCAAAGAACTTTTTGGAATCGTCTTTGCTGGTCTTACCTCTACAAAATTAAAGAGATTACTTTTCATAACAAAATGATATGATTAAACAGATTAAAAAAATCAAAAAGCATATTTTGAGGTCTAGGTTTTTCATTATTGGTTATATTCAACTATAATTATTGCAGACGCTCCTGTTGACAAAAATGTTACTAATGAGCCAGCATAACTAAATTCTAACGTATTGGTCGCTCCTGTCGGATTATATCTTAGCCTAATTCCATCCCTGTAAACTCGCACAGGTACGTTTGTTCCTGACGCGGCTGGTATTGGGTAGGAAACCATATTAATGCTTGTTTGTGAGCTACTTATGGAAAAAACTTGCTCTCTTAAAATGGTTGAGGTATTTCTTGTAAATGTTTCTCTGTTTGAATTTACAGATAATATATCAACTTCATTTTGTGCTGTAATGCCTTGCATCCTTAAAGGTGAATTTTTCGCCCGACTGCTTTACTAAGTGTAGGGTATTTAGCGGCGCTCTAGTTCCTAGACCGTTCCTTACGTTCGC
>JAAUTG010000383.1 GCA_012031785.1 Saprospiraceae bacterium
CGCAAATACAAGTATTAACGCAATAACTTGGATTGGGGAGGCTAAAATAAGAAAAATCTTCAGCTAACACTTCGCTAACTGCTATGGTAAGGGCTCACGCCCAACCACAGCAGTTAGCTTCGCCGTTATGCGGCAGCTTAAAAGACAATCAGCAGTTAAATTGACAACTAAAATTTAAGATATGACACTATTTAATTTTTTACTAACAATCCATATTATCCTTGGTGGCACAGGGCTTTTACTTGGAACGTTAGTTATGTTCTTAAAGAAGGGCGACAAGCGACATAAATTAATTGGTAATATTTATTTTTACGCAATGCTTGGGACAGGACTTTTTGCTATGGTTTTGGCATATTTGAACCCGAGCCAATTCTTGTTTATAACGGCTGTGTTTACTATTTATATGATACTGACAGGGAAAAGGTATTTGAAAAAGAAAAAAATAAGTGACGTGACACAACTCGATTGGTTATTGACTATTGCAATGCTTGTATTTGGTATTGCATTTATAGGACTCGGGACAAATGGAATAATGAAAAGCAATTACTTTGGAATTGTACTTGTTGTATTTGGTGGACTAGGTTTATTGTTTGTTTATCAGGATTACCGAAACTTTAAAGGAAAATCAAGTATTAAAAACTTTTGGTTAACAACTCACCTTCAAAGAATGGTAGGAAGCTACATTGCGGCTTTTACAGCATTCATAGTTGTTAACAACGACTTACTTCCAGAGATTTTGGCTTGGTTGCTACCAACGGCTATTTTAGTTCCTTTTATCACAGTTTGGAGCAGAAAATATCAAGTTAAAATCGATAAAAATATATGATTCAAAGGAAGCCGACCGCATAACAGCACCTACCCAAAAGGCGGGGTTTCGTGCTTCGCAGACAGTTTTGTGGTAGCCGAAAGTTCGGTTCTCCGAATGAAATTTAGTGCTAAAAATCCCGTCCTTCGGGTAGCTGCGAAACGTTAGCAGTAATTTGAACAAAGACCTAAAAATCGAAAGAACTTGGAAAGAATTGACTATAAAAGAAATGATGTAACTTTAAAAAAGGCTTTCATTAGAGCAGGGAAACTTTTGCAAAAATTCAACTCCGCTGACTATGAAGATGACAAAATAAAAACAGAGATATTAACTGAGCTTTTAGGGTCTATTGGAACAGGAATTTCGATTGAGCATAATTTTCATTGTGATTTAGGATACAATATCCACGTTGGAGAAAATTTCTACGCAGGCTTTAATTGCACAATATTAGATATGGCAGAAGTAAGGGTTGGAGACAACTGCCTAATTGCACCAAATGTCGGAATTTACACCGCAGGACATAATATAAATCCAATTGACCGACACATAACAGGATTTGCAAAACCAATATCAATTGGTAATAACGTGTGGATTGGCGGGCATTGTATAATTGTAGGTGGAGTAAAAATCGGAAACAATTCAATTATTGCAGCAGGTTCAGTAGTGACAAAAGACGTTCCTGAAAATACGATTTTTGCAGGAAATCCAGCGAAAAAATTAAAAGATATTGAAGCCTGAAAGAATGAAAACTACAGCTAACAGCAGCTACCCAAAAGTGGCGGCTTAGTGATTAAGTCAAGTTTTGTGCATCTATTAAAGTGAGTGCTTAGCTGATAGTGAAGTGCTTCGAAATAGCCACCTTCGGGTAGCCGCAAACCGTTAGCTGAAAATTTAAGAAAAAAGCCTCAAAACGTCTAAATTCATAAACATCGTTTTGCAATCAGCTTTATTGAAGATAAAGAGCAGATTATGGAAATGATTACAGAAGTCAATCTTGATTGTAAGGATGTAATCTTTGAGAATTGCAAAATTTCCTCACAGAAATTTCTGATTGCAGAACGAATGAGAAATGAAAGATATTGTAATAGAGGCTTATTTCTTTTTTGAAAATTGTTAATGCCTAATTTATAGGGTAATTTTCAAAACTTTTCATATTTTAGCCCCAAGTTACTTCGCAAATACAAGTATTAACGCAATAACTTGGATTGGGGAGGCTAAAATAAGAAAAATCTTCAGCTAACACTTCGCTAACTGCTATGGTAAGGGCTCACGCCCAACCACAGCAGTTAGCTTCGCCGTTGGCTGCAACCGTTTTTGGACACAATCCTAATCAAAATCAAAAAATATTTTTCACGACAATTTAAACACATAAAAATGAAAAAAGTAGGCATCATCGGTGGTTCGGGCTTTATTGGAAGCTACAACACTCAAAAGTTTTTAAATGAAGGTTTCAAGGTAAAAGTTTCCACTACCGACATCACAAAAAGGGAAAAGTATGAACATTTACTTAGCCTGAAAAATGCTGAATGTTTGGAAATTGTTCAACTTGACGTAGAAAATAAACAACAGCTTGCTGACTTTTTGCAAGGCTGTGAAATCGTAATTCACGGTGGAACACCATTTCAACTGGATGTGAAAGACCCAAAAACAGAGTTGTTTGACCCAACTATTAAAGGGACTGAAAATTTTCTGGAAGTAATTCAAAACACATCTGGAATTGAAAAGGTAGTTTTTATTGCGTCAGTTGCAGCTTACAACACACATTTTCCACTGTTGCCAGAAAATAAAACAGAAGATGACCAAATCAATGAAAGTGATACGCCTTTTATGAGTGAACAAAGCCATCCATACGGACAAGCAAAGTTTATAGCCAATCAAACAGTCAATAAATTCATCGCAGACAATCCAAATCTAAATTTTGAGATTACTTCTGTTTTCGCCAGTTGGTGTTATGGGTAAATCGTTGTCATCAAGACAAGACTCAACATCAACAGGAATTCAATTTCTTTTCAAAAATAAAATTGCCCCAAATCCATTCATACAAATGTTCTATGACAATGACATTTATTGGGCAGTAGTAGATGTAGCAGACGTTGCCGAAGCTATTTACAAAGTAGCGACAACAAAAAATATACACGGTAAGAATTATCTTTTGTCGAGTGAAAGTTACAGGGTGTCGGATGTAACATTGATGTTAAACAACCAAAGTCCCGTAGGAAAGTCCAAAATCGTTTACAGTAACGATTTAGCAAAAATGACTTAGGATTAAACTTTAAACCTGCAACTTTCCCATTAAATAGCTATTCCTTGTAAGGACAGAGAAATACGGCAGCAGCCAACATCGTATTGGCAATAGTGGGGCTGACAGTTGTAAACTCAACATTTGTAATTCTATTGGGCATTTTTGCAAAGGTTGGGCTGACGTTTTTCAAATGCCCCACCATCGCCAATACGTAAACCGTTAGCGATAATTAAAACAAAATATAATAAAATGTCGGAGATCATGAAATCTTGTCCAAAATGTGATTCACCTTACGGATATTCACTTGGAAATGAAATATATGCTTGTCCTGAATGCGGAAATGAGTGGAATCCTACGGAAAAAAAAGAAAATGAAGCTATAGTAGTTCTTGACTCAAATGGAAACCAACTAAATGATGGAGATTCGGTAATTATTATAAAAGATTTACCAGTAAAAGGAGCGCCTAAACCAATCAAAAAAGGAACAAAGGTTAAAAATATTCGTCTGACTGATGGCGATCATAATATCGATTGTAAGATTGATGGCTTTGGCTCCATGGCATTGAAATCCGAATTTGTTAAAAAATCATAGCTGATTTAAAAAATAAAAACTACCGCCATCGTGCCCAGCAAAAGCTGGTCACGCCGTGTATGCGAAACATTAGTTATTATTTAATAAGACAGTCAAACAATGGAAAATTTACCGATATACATAAGCATAGTTTTCGGGCTGACAACAATCTTGACAGTTGGACTTTTTTATAAGGCGACCAAGAATTCAAAAATAACTTTATTGATCCTGTTGACTTGGTTAGCATTACAGGCCTTCATTGGGCTATCAGGCTTTTATACTGTGACAGATACAATCCCACCAAGATTTATGCTTTTAGCTTTGCCGCCAATTCTTTTTATCATCGGACTTTTTATGACTTCAAGGGCAGACAATTTATTGATAGCTTGGACAGAAAGACCTTGACACTATTACACATGTTAGAATACCAGTTGAAATTGTTCTCTTTTGGCTGTTCCTTAATAAGACTGTTCCTGAACTTATGACCTTTGAAGGAAGAAACTTTGATATTTTATCTGGACTGATCAGCTCCT
>JAAUTG010000067.1 GCA_012031785.1 Saprospiraceae bacterium
ATTGCAGAAGGCATCTGTGAGGCTGCTACGCTCATTCGCCCAGCCATGGTGCGTCCATTCCTGTTTTTACTTATGAAGTATCCCTTGTGAATCAACAAAATATCAACTTACTTGGTAACACCTTAGAAGGGTATCCAATTATAGACTTTGGTAACGCGCTTTGTGGAGCGAGCTACGAAGTGAAAGTGACCAAAAAATACATCTACGATGCAGACTGTGACGGCAAACTATTCAATGGAACAAGTCTGGACGATACACCTTTGATTACCCAATGTTCAGGCAGAATCATCATTAAAGACAAAGAACCCCCAATTGTCATTCAAGGACCTGCACCTGTTGCCATTCCTTGCTATGACAAAAAGGTAAACAATAAAGATATTCTCGTTACTTTAAATAATATTGACCCTAATAGAAAAGGGTTAGGTGGCACAATCCAACTGCCGCTCACCAATGCAACCATTAATATACCTGGTAAAGAAGACCTCATCATTCTTGAAAATTGTCATCAAGACATCACGACCTCCACTTGGGAATTTGTGACTGCGGATTGCAGTGATAGTGAATACATTACGGATTGGGAAAATAATAGTTATATTGCTTCTGTGTTCGGCTATTATCGCCGTACTTTTTTCATTAAAGACAGATGTGGCAACGAAGCACAACAGACTCAACGTATATGGGTATATCAGCCAGCGATTATAGCTGCTATTCCAGATTATGGCGTGTCATGTGGTGTGGATATACATCCTGCTGCCCTGCGAAATAGTTGGTTAGATTGGGTGAATGATGGTCGTCCAGCCAATGATGTGCGCCAGTCCTACGGTGCTTTTTTACCTAACTTCGATCCTACTTTTATAGACTTCACGCTCTATCCGTTGACGAATGGTTCAGGCGATGAAATACCTTTGGACGTACAAGGTTCTGACTGTGGTTATACAGTAGATTGGATGGACTCAGATTCTGTTTTTACGTGTGGGGGAAGTTTCAAGATATTCCGAACTTGGACGGTTTACGACTGGTGCGATGGCATCCTACAACTCACCAATATTATACCTCAAGTAATCAGCGTAGGAGATAAGGAAAAACCAGTTATTGTAGGAGAACTTACCCATCAAGTTTCAGGTAATGCTTTCCAAGATTGTACCTCCAATGTCACCTTCAACAAACCACAAGTATCGGATGATTGCAGTGGGGTAGTCAAAGTGTCCATTCGCTACGGCAATCAAGAAAAAGAATTTATTGGTAATACTGCTACGCTCGAACGATTACCTATTGGACAAAGCGTAGCTATCGAGCTGATTGCTACGGACGCTTGCAACAACAAAAATATACAATCGAAAAACTATCTTTTCAAAGACCAAGTCGCGCCCACAGCTATATGTGAAACAAAACTCACCATAGCAATGGGATTTGATTGTACAGTAGTTGTACCTGCAAGTGTTTTTGACGATGGAAGTTTTGACAACTGTGGTCAAGTAAGCTACGCCATTGCACGGTTAAACCCTGATGGAAGCCTCCCAACAGAACAATTCTACAAAGAACAAATAACCCTAACATCCCAAGACCTCACTAGTGAATGTACGAGTGCAGTGCGTGTTGTGTTTCGAGTAAAAGACGGTGCAGGCAACGTCAACTACTGTGCCAGTGAAATAAACCTCCAAGATAAGCTGCCGCCTGTTGGTCAATCACTCACCGAAACCATCAGTTGCGACCATGAACTTGCGACCCAACTTCAAGCACTACAAACCCAACCCAACATACGCGCACGAGAAGCAGCCTTAAACGAACTCCTTAACACCCATCCCGAAATAGGGAACATCAACGGCACAGACAACTGCACGGAAGCCTCGCGGTTGACAATTCGCGTTCTCGAAGTCAACATCGCCAACCTTGACGCGACCTGCAAGAGCGGTAGCGTCGAATATCACTATCAGCTCATAGACCGATGTGGCAATCCGTCCAGCATTTACAAAGGAACAATCCACATCCAGCCCAAGAGTGACTGGGAACTCCATTTGCCATCCGACCTCGAATACCACTGTGATGGAACACAAGCCACCCTACCTATGCCAAGCACCCTAGACCAAATGCTCATCAACAACGGCTGTGATGCTTGGGGCATGGAAGTTCAAACCACCAGAAACGACAACGTAGCCGATGCCTGCTACCAAATCATCAACACCTACCATTTTATCAACTGGTGTACTTGGAATCCCAACCACACTGAAATAGCTGTTGTAGAGCGACCAGACACTCTAATCCCAGCCAACTACCAAATCAGTCTCCGATATCGTGACCAGAACCGTGATGGCATCAACGACATCAATGACGGCGACGAAGATGGAGATGGAAACAGCATCTATACATCTGAAGGAGCTTACAAAATCAACGACGTGGACGAAGCCATCAACTACGACCCTTACGACATTACTCCCTTACTCAACGACGGCGACTTTGTGCTTATAGACCGAAACGACTTGCCAAATCAAGGCAACACCACTTACAATGCGCAATCCCAATTTACCAAAACCGTTCAAACCTACATCAGCGCCCAAGCTTACGGTAACATTCAATACCGCCAACTTATCAATATTCACGACAACACCCCTCCCCGTATCACCCTAACCCCCTACCAACCTTTCTGCGGTGGAGACCAACCAACAGTCACCAACCAACCCTGCACCGCAAAAGCAGACATCCACTTCACCGTCACCGAAGCCTGTACTAGCTTTCAAGACTTTTACGTCACCTACACCCTCAAACTTTTCGGACAGCAACCAACCGACGACCCCTTTGGAAACCTCATCGCCAAAGGAAACGGACAATACACCATTTCTGGACAATACCCACTTGCACCCAATGGTCAACCAGCACAACACATCTTCGTCATCACGATGCGAGATCGCTGTAACAACACCGCCGTACTCGAAGCAGCAATACAAGTCCGAGACTGCAGCGCTCCTTTAACCTACTGCAAGTCAGGACTTAGTGCCACCATGTCCGCACAAGGAACTGTTACCATCCCAATTAGTAGCTTCGACGCAGGCACACTCGACCATTGTACCCCACGCAGCAGCCTCCGCTTCACATTCGCTGACCCCAACCTCTATCCAGACTCTACCTCCCGAACCTTCCAATGTGCCAAACAAGAAATCGGTCCCGTACCCGTCACATTCTGGGTGCAAGACCTCGCTCGAAACACCAGCCAATGCCAAACTTTTGTCAACATCGCACCATATTCAGGCAATAATTGTACGCCAACACCATCCGCCAACATCGCAGGACACGTCCTCACCGAAGACCACCAATACCTCCAAGCCGTCCAAGTCCAACTATCTGGTGCTGTTCAACATATCGAAATTACCCAAAACGATGGTTCATACGTCTTTCAATCCCTACAACTAGGCAATGACTACACCATCACACCACAATCTGACACCAATCCCCTCAACGGAATAACCACCTTCGACCTCCTTCTAATCAACAAACACATTCTGAACGTCCAACCACTCGACAGCCCCTACAAACTCATCGCTGCCGACATTAATAACTCTCAAACAATCACCACCTTCGATATCATACAACTTCGAAGACTTCTCCTCAACCTCGACGAATCCTTCACCGCCAACACCTCTTGGCGATTTATACCCAACAATTATCAATTTCCCAATCCACAAAACCCTTGGCAGGATGCCTTTCCAGAAGTGATGAGTGTTAACGATTTTGATAACGAACTCACAGAAGCCGATTTCATTGCCATTAAAAATTGGAGATATTAACGGTAGTGTAGCCAACAACAACAGCAGTGACCTAGAAAACAGAACTACCCCTTTGTTGCTACAAATGGAAACTGAAGCCTTGCCACAAGCATCGCGTTACCGAATAACTTTTTCTGCTGAGCAACTAGAGACGTTGGAGGGACTTCAGTTTACATTGCAATTTGATAGTAATAAATTTACTCTTGAAGCACTAAACGAAGGCATTATCCAAACTGAAAATGTAGGCTACAGCCAGTTGGAGGAAGGTCGCATTCTGATCAGTTGGAATATCGCAGAAGCCGATGCCAAAAAGCAAGGCAAATTATTTGAATTGATACTTCTTGCAAACGAAGTATCAGCTAAAGCGCCTACTGTTCAACTTATTGAACAGCCATTGGTTGCGGAGGCCTATTTGCAAGGTAATTTAGTAAAGCCAATCGCTTTACAACCTATCATCACTCCAGAAAATACCTTTCAAGTATATCAAAACGAGCCCAATCCGTTCTTCCATCAAACGAGCGTAGCATTCAATTTGCCAGAAGATGGATGGGTAGAATTAACTGTTTTTGATACCAAAGGACGAGAAGTGACCAGCTTACAGCATTTCTATCAGGCGGGTTATCATACTTTAGAATTAAGTCCAAAAAATCTTCAAGCGGCAACAGGGGTATTGTATTATACCTTAAAATCAAGTAATTACTCTGAAACAAGAAAGATGATTAGATTAGAATAGCGTAGTGTACTTTCGGGGAGTGGTCGTAAAGGACCACTCTTCCTTTTTTAAAAATTACACCAAGAATTTAATCGTCTATCTGCTTGATTACCATATCAATATCTATTTTTAAAAAATCTTTATATTCTGTTATTGATTTTTTTATTTAGGAATTGCGCCCAAAAAAGTAGAATTTCGCAGGCGAATTTTGAAACAAATCTCTAACAGCACAGTAAAAAATAAAGTGAAGAAGACGATAGCCATAGTATCCATCTGCATTGCCAGTTTGCTTCAACTGCAAGGGCAAGTTACCCTCTACTTGAGTAGCCACACGGTAGAGCCTTATGACATCTTTTCTGTTCAAGTAAGGGCAGTAGGATTCAAGATATTGTCGGAATGCAGTTCTCTATGAAGTGGGATTCTACTTTTTTAACCTCTTTGGCAGTGGCAGACCTCAATTTGAAAGGATTAAAACCCGACAAGTTCAAAGTAAGAGCCAACAGTTTGGTTGTAGCTTGGATAGACGAATCATCCACTTTTTGAAGGCGTGAGCGTACCAGATAGCAGTAGTTTATTTTCTATTCAATTTGAAGCCAAGCAAAAAGCTGGATTAAGTTCAATGGAAATCACCAGTTCGCCTGCTGTCGTAGAATTATTTGATAGAACCTCTACTATTTTGACAGTAACCCTCAAAAATGGTCAAGTAGAAGTGTTGGATATTACCTCTTCTACAAGTTCGACAAATCAAGCTGAGACTATAAAAGTCGCAGCTAATGCGCCCAACCCCCTTCAAACTTACACAAACATACCTGTAACAACTGATTCAGCTCAGTCCGCACAGCTCTACTTATTCGACACGTCAGGAAAAATTGTAAAAGTAATAGGTGTCCAGTTGCAAAAAGGTGAAAATCAAATCACGCTCCAGCGCAATTTATTTCCATCAAAGGGCGTGTACTATTATCAGCTATTTTCAAATTTTGAAACTAATAAACCCTTGTCAAAAGGCTATCGCATAGTTGTGTTATAGTTTTTGCAAAGATTTAAAAATACCCATTAATCAACCCTAACACACCATCTAACAAAAAATAAGATTTAAAACCAATTAGAAAAACAAGTTAAAGAGAACTAAAAGTTGTTTTCTTGGTGAATTGAAAGCGTGGAGAGTAAACATACAGTCAGGGTTATTTTAGGGCATCCCAACTGTATCGCACTTCTCGGTCTTTTCAATCAATTCTTAATAGTTTCGTATAATCCAAAGACAGCTCTATTAGTACATTTGGCGTGACGCAATTCGCCATTTGCTAAAGGACTTTTTCACGCTCGCACGGAGCGCCCAAATTGAGATTATCCCAAATAAATATGTTTGGGATAACAGCCAATAACAAAAAACAAATTGCGTAGTAAGTAGTACCGATATTCAACAAGTTATAATTAGTTAAAGTAAAATTTTGAAACGCCACTGCTCGATTACGCTTGCTCACATTCAAGCCTAGTCCAGTCGTGCGAGTCTTCTTTAATTTACATTTTAAACAACAAATTCTTGAGGGTGAACGACTAAAATAGGTAAAATATGAAATTTTAAGATTGATAACTAAATTTGTAAAAATTTAATAGTCAATTGCTTGAACATTTTAATAGATCAATTTATCGTTCGGCTACAAATTTCTCAGCTTTAAAAGACATATTTTGACAAACTCTGGTCATCAGCTTTTTGTAAAAATTAACACTATTTTAAAACGCTAGAAACGCCTTGTTTAAAGACTAATAATTTTAACCATGAACATGATTTACAAACTTTATGCCCAAATTCCGACTACCATGAGGAATATTTGTACTATTTCACTAATTTTGCTATTCGCCCTAGCCAAAGGCTTTGCGCAATTGCCCACCGTCTTTGTAACACCCAAAACCGCTACCGTAGCAGTTGGTCAAAATATCAATTTCGACGTCTCTGTCCTCGATTTTAATAACCTACTCTCCATCAATTTTGAAGTAGAGTGGGACAAAACCGTTTTTGAATACGTTTCCGTTTCAAACGTTACCACCACCTTGCCGGGTTTCAGTGCTGCGGCTGGTATAGGCAATACTCCTCAAAACACTAGCAACGGAAGAGTATCATTACTCTGGCTCGACAACGCCTTAATGCCTTTCACCATGCAAGGTGAAAATCGCCTATTCACTATCACACTAAAAGGTCTCAAGGATGGCGTATCTACCGTTGCCATTAAAAAAGCAGGTATCATCACGGGCGACGAAAGAGAACTAGTGCCAAACGTAGAAAGCTCCACAGCCACCTCTGGTGCAGGCGGAAGTGGCAGTACCAACAACAACCCAGTAGCAGTAACGCTCGGAAACGTCACAGGACAAGCTGGGCAGCAAGTGTGTGTGCCAGTAACAGTATCCAACTTTGCCGACATGCAAAGCCTCCAACTAGGCTTCTCCTACAATCCGTCCATACTTCAATCCCCAAGCATCAGGAACATCAACCTCACAGATTTAAGCACAAGTAGCTTCGCGTTGCCACCAGCTATTGCGGCTGGCAGCATCAGAATGAGTTGGTCAGATGCCACCAGCAACACACCAGAAAGTGTAGCAAACAACACTAAAATATTCGATATATGCTTCACCGCAGCAGCAAACGCCACCGCTGGTACAACACCAGTATCCATCTCAAATGCAGTCTTTGCATCAGAAGCTAGACGAGCCAACGTAGGACAAATCAGCGTACAACCTACCAATAGCACCGTCACCATCCAACAAAGCGGCGGTGGAAGCACTGGAGACTTCCGTTTGACAGCAGCCAGCTCAAGTGCCAACACAGGCGCAACCGTCTGCCTTGATGTAACCGCAAATGGATTCAATAATATTCTAACTTTACAGCATAGCATTAATTGGAATCAAAGTCTGCTGCGCTTCAAAGAAGTAAAGCTAGGAAATAACCCACTCAACATCCAGTTAGCTTCCAACTTCAACAGTGCAGCCAGCGCAAACGGAAGAATCTCCTTTTCTTGGGAAGGTGCAAATGCACAAGCGGTGACTATACCAAATGGTTCGGTCATTTATCAACTTTGCTTTGATGTTACTGGCAATGCTGGACAAAACGCGATGGTACAATTCACTGGCAACCCAACGCCAGCAGAAGTAGGCAACGCCGCAGGAAGAGTAGTACCTTTCAACAGCACACCTGGCACCGTGACTATCACAAGTGGTAGTGGCGGTGGGAATAATAATACGTTTAATTTGAGCTTACCTACTGTCACGGTTGAAAGAAGCCAGACCGTTTGTATGGACGTAACTGTGAACGGATTTACGGACTTGATAGGGCTTCAGCACAGTATCACTTGGAATCCTAGCCTGTTGCGCTTTAAAGAATCTAAACCAGTGGGGAACAACGTTTTGAGAGTGGCAAATAGCCTAGTTGCTAACCCAAATGAAGTAAATAACGGTATCCTTCGTTTTTCATGGACTGATGAACAACTTTTGGGCGTGAGTATTCCTAATGGTACAGCAATCTATCAACTTTGCTTTGAAGTAATTGGCTCGGGTGGTCAAGCTGCTAATATTCAATTTGCCAACGCACCCGTAGAGCAAGAAGTGACTAATAAAAATAGCCAATTTGTACCTTTCAACAGCACTGCTGGTATCGTAAACATTACTGGTGGAAACGCGCCTGCACCGTCTTGCGACCCAACTGCTTTCCCAGTCTGTATTTCAAAAGAAACAGTGCAGCTAGGTAATACCGCTTGTGTATCCGTAACTGCTCAAGATTTTAGAAATATTATTGGATTACAGTTCTCAATTACTTTTGATCGTTCTGTACTGCAATATGCAGATATTCAAATTGCCAATACGCCATTGGGACTAACATTAGTAAGTGGTAATTCAGGAGGAAATATCAATAGAAATGCAGCACTTACAAATGGAGTAATTGTCATGTTGTGGGAAGACCCAAGTTTAGCGGGGGTGTCACTTAATGATGATACTGAATTGTTTAAAATCTGTTTTAACACCCTTAAAGAGGGAGTTGGCTTGGTGACTTTCCAAAATGCACCCACTCCTTTTGAAGTGACCGATAATAACTCTAACTTATTGCCTTTCAGAGGGAGTAGCGGCTCCGTGACTGTGAGCGCAGCTTGTAGCGCGCCAGTCATCGAAGGTGCAGTGACAAACATCAACTGCGTGGGGCAAACTTCTGGAGCTATTGACTTATCCATTACAGGAGGAAATGGTAACTTTACCTACAACTGGGGGCAAGGAAGACCTACTACTCAAGATTTATCCAATCTAAGTGCAGGTACTTACACTGTCACGGTGACAAGTGGAGGTGGTTGTGGTACTGCCAATAGAACTTTCACCATCACGCAACCTACTACTGCTTTAGATGCGCAAGCTCAAGTGGCTGCCAACGTGCGATGTTTCGGACAAAATACAGGAACAATTAACGTGACCGCTACGGGTGGAACAGGTCCCTACACGTATGCTTGGTCTCCAAATCAAGTGCAAGGGGCAGCGCCTTCCAACTTGCCCGCAGGAAATTACACGGTAACTGTGACAGACCAAAACGGATGTCAAGCAAGCGTTAGCAATTTGGCAGTTACTGGTCCGACGCAAGCTGTGGTGGTAACGGTAGAGAAAACAGATGCAAAATGTGCAGGAGAAAATAATGGAGCGATTCGCCTAAATGCGTCAGGCGGAACAGGGAATTATACGTACAGTTGGGCTAGTCCATTGACGGGAACTGGTAACACTCAAGCCAACTTACGCGCTGGTACTTACACTGCAACAGTCACAGATGCCAACGGTTGTCAAGCGAATACTAGCGTGGTGATTGAAGGTGGAGGTACTCCTATTTCAGTTACGGACACCATTATCAACAGAATTACCAACAATAATGGAAGCATTACCATCAGTGTTAGTGGTGGAAGTGGAGATTACACTTTTGATTGGTCTGGACCTGAAGCCTTTGAACGACTCACCAAAGATATTAACAACCTTCGCATTCCTGGTTCTTACACTGTAAAGATTACTGACAGCAATGGTTGTAGCATTTCGGAAACCTATGTTGTGGCAGTCCCGATGGCGCTATCCACTTCTCGAATCAAACCTGCTTGTGGTTCAACCAACGATGGGATAATTGAAATAGAAATTGTTGGTGGTATTCCACCGTATCAATATTTATGGAGCAATGGAAACAACAGTAAGAATCTAAGTGCCTTAGCTCCAGGAAGTTACACCCCTACTGTTACAGATGCTTCTGGAAGCACCTTCACGCCTGACCCTTTTGTAATTGGCACTTCGCCAGCCATTTCGGTAGCAGAGAATATTTTGCCAGAGACTTGTAGCGATCAAAAAAATGACGGCTCTATCACCATCACTCCTGCTGGTGGAGTAGCTCCTTTGACTTGGAAATGGGAAACTCAAGGTTTTGATAACATTCCTACACGCACTAACTTGAATCAAGGTAACTACACCTACACCGTCACAGACGCTATAGGTTGTACTAAAACTGACACAGTGGTCGTTGCCTACATACCAAGCGAACCTGAATTAAGTAATTTTGATATTAAAAATGTCACTTGTAATGGATTGGCAGATGGTAGAATTGCCTTTGATATTTCCTGTGGTGACCCTAGTTACGTGGTTTCGCTGCAAAAAGTAGGTGATACAACCATTTTGAAATATACTTATGATTTCGCCAATCCGCGCTTTGAGGTAGCAAATTTGGCTACGGGTACTTACAAAATTTCTATCACTGATAGAAACGATGGCAGCAAAAGTGATGAAATTTCTATCACTGCTCCTGCGGTTTTCAATACTGCTGCTACCATATCTTCTTCCACGGAGATATTTGCCCCTTGTAATGGACAAATTCGTTTAAATGTCACAGGGGGTAGTGGAAACTATACTTATTTGTGGAATAATAACTTAACCTCTAGCACCATCACCTCCGCTTGTGCTGGCAGATATATTGTTACGGTCACGGATGCGCAAGGTTGCCAACAAATAGATACGTTTCAAATCACCAACCTCAACGCAAATGGAGTGGTGAATAACGCCAATTGTCCAGACAACGATCCGAGTGGTAGCGTTATTTTAAACGTGCAAAGTGGTCAACCACCTTACGCATTTGAATGGCGAAACTCTAGGAATCAAATTGTTGGAGACAGCACTCAAAATCTAATAAACGCGGAAGCTGGGAGCTACACTGTGAAAATTACAGAAGAATCGGGCGTTTCTATTACACGCACTTTTCAAATCGAAGCAAATTCGGATTTGAGTGTCTCCGCTAGATTCGGGGCTAATTACAACGGCTTCGGGGTAAGTTGCAAAGGCGCGCAAGACGCGGTGTTGATAGCAGAGGGTAGAAATAGCCAAAATTACACCTACGAGTGGAAAAGGGCAGATAGCACATTGTCCAATGTAGAAACATTGGAAGCGGTGGGTGTTGGTACTTACAGGGTGTTTGTAACCGACAATGAGGGCTGCACATCCAGTACCAATATCACGGTAGCAGAACCGCCCGTGCTGACTGTGAATCGAGAAGTTTTGGATATCCTTTGTGCAGGCGACCAAAGCGGAGAAGCTATGATAATCCCTGCTGGTGGCGCAAGTAGAGAATACACCTTCAAATGGAGTCACGACCCGAATTATTCTTTTGGAACTGCGGTGGGCTTACTTCCTGGTAATTATATTGTTACTGTTTCCGACCGAAACAATTGTTCGATTATAGACTCTTTTGCAGTGACAGAGCCTGAACCATTGGTGATAGATATTGACAACACTCCATTTTCCGTAAATATTAATGGTTCGGTAGAAGCCGTAGTTACTGGTGGCACTGGTAATTATAGTTACACTTGGATTGAACCAGCTAGTGGAAAAGTTATTAGTACAGACCCATCCATTGAAAAAATTAAATCTGAAATCAGTCTAATTCTAATTGTAGAGGACGAAAAACCTTTGTAGAGATAGCCTCAACACTAGCGTATTCAACCTCAATGAATGTCTGACCAATCGTTCAGTTATCACGCCTAATGGAGATGGCAAAAACGAAAACTTTGAAATTAAATGTATCGAATTCTACAGTGAAACCAATATTCAGATATTTAGTAGATGGGGACAATTGGTTTTCTTTGCGGATAATTATGATGGAACTTGGAGTGGACGCGATATGGATGGCACACTTTTGCCTGATGGTGCTTACTTCTACGTGTTGCAATTCATTGATATAGACGACAAGATGAAACAAGTAAAAGGTACTGTAACCATCATGACAGAATAAACGTATTCAATTTGAGCGGTTAGTAGTTTATTATCGGCATAATAAACTACTAGCTTTGCTGCCCATGATTATCACAAATTCATTTTCCCGCAACCGAACTTATTTAAGTAACAGTCAAATTTTTTTTGACACACATAAGTCAACCATGAAAAAAATAATACTATTCGCTATTGCGATTTTTAATCTTTCTTATCTTCAAGCACAACTCAATGAGGAAGCGGTGTTTGGACATTATTTGATAAACCCTACGCTCATCAACCCAGCGAAAGCAGGATACAGCGAAAGCAGTCAGGCATTCATGAATATTCGCTCCAGTTGGTCGGGATTTGATGGCGCACCCACTACCTATGCTATCTCCTACAACGGCGCGGCTGGAGAAATACTTGGTCTAGGTTTGAATGTCCTTTCTGAAAACGTAGCTTCATTAACGCGCTTTCGCTTTCAAGGAACTGCCGCTTTCCGATTCCAAATTAGCGATGACCTCAAAGTGGCTTCTGGATTAACAATGGAAATAAGTCAACGCCGATTGAGCGATGCAATACTGGACAATCCATTTTACGAATCTGGTGACCAAGTGATAGAAGCCAATATTGATGGAGTTCGGTATTACGATTCTTCGTTTGGATTATTTGGAAACTATAAAAATAGCTACGCAGGCATCAGTTTTCCGAATATGATAGTCTCCAAATTAAACGATATTTCAGCTTCGAGCGACTCCGCAAGCACTTTCCTGAAGTCGGTAATCGGTCAGGTTGGACACACTTTTGAGTTTGGAGAAATCAAAATTGAGCCTTCACTTGGAATATTCAAAATCAATGACTTACCACTCCGCATAGATGTCAACGTATTGGCTAAGTTCTTAGAAGAAAAATTCACGGCTGGTGCTTCTTTTCGCTATGCCGACGCACCTTTTGAAAACACATTAGGTGGAAATGCCTCTGTACTGGTCGGTGCAAAAGTGACTGCATTCCAATTGTTTTACTCCTACGATATTTACTTTTTAGAGTTTCAGCAATACAACAGTGGCAGCCACGAAGTAACTATTGCTTTTGATTTTAAAAACGAAGCGAATGGAAGAAGACGAAGAAAATTCTAAAATACCACACTACACCATAAATTTCCTTGTAGCGTTCGGTGGATGATAGCTACAAGGAAAATGGTTTCGTTCTAAGTTAAATTCCATCATCCTCGTTTTGCAGCTTAGTGAGCCATTTCGTATTATTTTAGTTGAGCCTATTCGTTGATATTGGTTCCAAAAGTAATCAACGCATCAGCTATGGTTGGTAAAACCCCATAAAGAAAGACAGGGTAACTACTTATTGTATTCCCTCAACGCAAGTTGCTTGTGGGGAAATCACTCAAAGTAGTTAGGATGATATTTCCAAACATCGCCCATTAAGTCGCTTTTGTAGAGGAATTATTTGTTGAACGTGTTGAACGAATAAAAAACACAGGAAGGAATAGACCAATTACAAATAAAGAAAAAATCATACCTCCAGTTGTGCCTACGGCTAAGGAAAACCAAAAGACTTCTGTTTCGCCATGCAGGAAAAAAGGGATAAGTCCTAAAATGGTAGAAACAATGGTCAAAAAAATAGGTATAGCTTTTTGATAAATAGCTTTCAGGTAAAGCGTTAAAGAAGACCTATTGGGTTGCAATTTTCTATAATAATTAAAGTCATTTACTAGCAAAATCAGGCTATTGACTACATTTCCACTCAACAAAACAAAAGAAGTGTAACCCCCTTGATCGAAAGGAAAATCAAACCAGTAGAAGGTCAGGAAAACGCCTATACATGAAATAGGAATCAGCGTCAGGATGGCAAAGGCTTGCCAGAAAGATTCAAACATGATGGCACAAATCATGAAAATTAAGGCTATTCCTACTCCAATTAGCGCGTATTGTTTTTGTTCTTCTTTGCCCCAACTCCAATTTTGCTCTTTTATCGTGTATCCCAAAGGCATTTCTTTTCTCATTTGTGCTATCACTTCATCCAAATACTTTTGACCAAATCTCGAAGAACCCGTATATTCAAATTGTACCATTCTTATGTATTGCTGATTTTCTTTGTGAATACTAGCGCTTACTTTTTGCTTATCCAATTGAGCAAGCGTCGGGAATGAAAATTTCAAACTGTCTATCTGCTGCGTAGTATTGTTTAATATCCATAAATTATTTGTTGAAGTCGCATCACTAATTAGGCGAACTGCCTCACTATTAGGTAAATAATAATCAGGATACGTAACCTGATTGAAAGTGTTCAAAACTTGTAATAATTTGATATTGCTTACGCCTTGCCTTGCCATAGACAAAGGGTTGGTTTCTAAAGCGTATTCATAAATGTCTTTTTCCCACCAATTGATGTTCGCTTCAGTATTGACTTCTTGAATTCTCGGATGTGCAAGTAGTTTGTTGGCAAATCGTTGGGCTTGTTTAGCCAATTGTTCTTTGTTATATCCATACATAGCCACGTTAAATGAGGGAATGCTGTTCCCGCTATCATTACTAAACCCTTTGCCTACCCCAAAAATATTCCACTTAATGCCACCAAGATTTACGCTTCGACTTACCAAACGAGCTTTAAGTTGGTGCGGAAATGCCAAATTATATCCATCGTTGAAATAAATTTCAATTTGCCCATTCTGACCACTGTTAATTTGCGTTGTGAACTGCTTGATTTCTAGTTTATAGTTGGATAAATAATTTTCTAACTGTTCAAATACAGTATTTAATTGTTCAATTGTCGAGCCTGGTGGCATACTTGCCTGCACATAAAGCGCGGTTTCGTCGGCTTCTCGGTAGCTCGAGCCTTCATACACATACCACATAAAAAGCCTCAACGTACCTCCCAACACTTTATTTACGGTTGGCTTTACGTGTTCCACGTACCATTCATTGCCCAATGTTTTATTGTACCACTCCCAGTTTTGAATGGAATTGGGTAATAAGAAAACAGGTAATCCAAATAACAGCACCATACTGCCAATGACCATACTCTTGCGGCGAACCAACGCAGATAGGAGGCTGCGATAAAACGATGAAACCTCCTAAATTGCGTCATACTTTTATTAGCTTCCAAAGACACTTGCTCCTTGTAAAAAAACTGCATGAGTGCAGGAATAAGGAAAAATGCTACTACTAGAGAAACCGCAAGATTGATGCAGATGACTTGAGCAAATGCCAACAAATTAATTTGCCATTTTAAGGGCAAAAACCAAACAATAATTAAGGGTGCAATAGTGGTCAAAGTGGCTGCCAAAAGTGCAGGAAACACCCTCAGATTATTTTGATACCTAAGATGGTGCATCATCACAATATTATTGTCAATCATCATGCCGAATGAAATGGTAATACCTGATAAAGCGTATAAATGCAATTCAATATGGAAAATATAATAAAAAATGAAAGCTACTCCTAGATTACAAGCGGTACTTACAAACACAATAAGTAAATATTTCCAACTTCTGTAAATAAGAAGAGTAAATAGAAATAAAATACCTAAAGAAAGCCAAGTTCGATATGCTATTTTTTTAAGTTCTTGAGAAAGATAGACGGTGGCATCATCTTCTAAAATAAGTTGATAGCTCGTAGGCAGCTTGCTTGCTAAGCCACTAATGCGTGCTTTTACTTTTTGAGATAATTTGATGGTATTAGTGCCAGAAGTGGGGTAGAACAATAGGCGTATGCTGTTTTTACCGTTAATTCTGTAAAATTCGGTGGATGGTGTTTCTTTGAAGGCTATGCTTGCTATATACCTTTAAATAAATTATTTTTTTATTAGATTTTGTGACTGGAATATTTGATAGTTGTTGAATCGTCTGTGATGGTGTTCCATCGCTTTGGTGAAGCGTATTATTCAGTCGAATACTAAATTGTGAGTCCCCATCTCTTACCACACCCAGACCTTGTATGGAAAAAGTGGATGCTATCGCCGCTAAAATATCATTTTCATCAATCCCCAATAACGCTGTTTTAGCGGATTGATAAATTATTCTAAATTCAAAGAAATCTCCACCCGCTATTTCAATACGCTCCAAACCATCTACCAACGCTAGTTGTGGACTAAGTACCTCTTTGCCATATTTATACAAGGTAGATGAATTTGCGTTGCCAGTTATTGCATAGGTCAAAATAGGGCGTTCTGCTACTTCTTGCTCTGGATCATTCACCCTAATAATCGGAAAACTAACGCCTTGCGGGAAACTTTTGTAAAGCTGTCTTATTTTTGATGCAATTTCAAAGCGAAAAAAAATCCATATCCACCCCCACGCGCCACTTCTAGTTGAATGTTTCCACTTCCGTTGCGAGCAGTAGCGTATATACGTTTTACGCCTTGCACCAAACTAAAAGAACCCTCTAAAGGTGTAATCACTTCTTGTTCAATCACTTCTGGAGACGTGTTCGCCCAACTAAACCAAACTGTAATGGAAGCACTATCGCCAGAAGGCAACCACTGTATGGATAGCAAGGGCAGAAGCCCAAACCCAATCACAGAAAGACTTAAAAATATCAGTATCACGCTGAATGAAGGGAAAATGGTATTGTTATTCATACACCCTCATACTTAATATATTACCTAATAAATTGTAACTGACGTTATAGAATTTGCTTGTTGCCCCAATACAACCATTTTAGACCATCCTCATTTATGCAGCAGTACAAAACCTTTTTAAAAAGCGAACGGTGAACCGCATAATATGATTACAAGCGTATGTCCCAGTATGCTCAAAATTCAATTTGCAAAGTTAATTGCTTTTTAGGTTTATTTTTCGCCCAAAATCACCCAAAATCACCCAAATGTAAACGATAGTTCACAAACACTTCGAACTATTTAATACGGATTTCCCAAAAGGAATAAGTGCAAATACAGTATCAACTTATTTTTATAAATCATAACTCATCACTAAGTAGCCACCTGATGAACCATTTTGTAACAGAGACCAATCACAGTAGCAAATTCAAAAAACACTATTTTTCTGTACAATCTGGCTAGTGTTCTATTTTAGGTGAAAATGGATGATTCCTATATGGAAGAATGGTGTATCTTTGCAACGAAAGCAAAATGATGGTAGCATGACTGCTTTTAAGGGATTACCTTCAGGAAGCAGTACAGAGGCTGTGGCGTACAGGAAGAGAGAACACGAAAATTGAGACTTCGCAGAACAATGACGAATGAATAGACCACATCCAGTCTTCGTACAACGAAAAATCTACTAATGGAAAGGTAATAAAAATTAGCGTTATTTACCGAAACATTTAGTTATGAATATTAAAATTTTGTTGGCATTACTTAGAAACGTCACCATGAAATCCTTTGATAAAGGAGAAATTCTAATACAAGTAGGCTCTACTAAAAGAGATGTATATTATATTAGAAAAGGATTGGTTCGTAGCTATATGGTTGACGAAGATGTTAATGAAATAACATTTCAAATATATGCCGAACATCAGGTTTTTACCAATGCTCATTCCGTTTTATTCAATGAGTCTTCAAAATTTTACTATCAGACATTGGAGCATACCAAAGTTTATATAGTTGACTATAATGCCCTTCTCAAATTGACTTCCCAAAACGCTGAGTTGTTGGAATTGAATAGGTCGTATTTTGGTAAAAAGGTCATAGAACAAGTATTTCAACGAGTTGAATCTTTTGTATTCCTTTCACCGGAAGAACGCTACAAAAAATTCGTACAAGATAATCCAAAATTAATCCACCGTGTACCAGATAAATATATTGCCAATGTGTTGGGTATCACGCCTGTTTCGCTAAGCAGGATTAGAAACCGCATTTCAAAAAAAAAATAGCCATCCTCTCCTTTCTTATCTTTAGTTAAGTGGACTTACTACTGGCTTGGCGTAACTTTGCATTCCCAAAAGGATAAAAAAATGAAACAAAATTAAAACTTAACTACTACAAGGTTTAGCATAGCCAGACTATTATGTAAATCCAAAATCTGATGTTGCAAACAATAATGACAGGGTTATTGAAGTGAACGATGATTTGGTTGTTGAAACCATGAACCATCAACTAGGGAATCGCTGTAAATTTTTTATCATTAACAAAGAAGCACAAAATGCGTTACAAAACTAATTCTTTAAAAGTATTACTCCTAAAAATAACAATTATAGCAATTATAGTTCCTTCTGGAAGTTTGTTGTATGCTCAAAATTATGAGTGGGAAATAGACAAAATAAAAAGAAGAGAGCAAGAAGAAAAGCAGGAACTTGATTCTGTATTGGTTCACCTCAAAAACAACTGGCAGCTATCGCTTGGTTATGGTCGGTGGCGTTTTGATAATTCAACCCAATCAAAAGAAATATCCTTTTTAGAATTCCCAAAAAACATGGGTGCTTGGAATTTGTCTGCTGCAAGGTATCTATCAGAACAGTTATCGGTGAACGCTAATTTGGGAATACTTATAAAAATAGTAAAACCTCCTCGTCCTGACGTTTTTTCAATACTTAGCGGAGATGAAGTTGAAATTGAAGGAGGTGGAATAATTTTAATGCCAATAAGTGTTGGTATGGATTACTTTTTTTTAAAACAACGTTTTCGTCCTTATGCAGGCTTTGGTGTTGGTACAGTCCTTGCCAGATACCAGTATGTTGAAGCCTCTGGTAATTTATCTAATGGCATCAATAAAAACGAACGTAAATTCAACAGCAATGCACCTTTGGTTGAATTATCTTCTGGCTTTATTTACCGCACGGGAAAAAAGTTCAGTTGGGATTAAATTGCGACGTATCT
>JAAUTG010000384.1 GCA_012031785.1 Saprospiraceae bacterium
AAATAAAGCCATTTTAAAATTAAATAAAAGAAACAAATTTTATGTTATTTAGTAGTGATGTTTCAAATTTTGCCCGGGCTTAATTAAAAGATTGCAATAAAAATCAAAGCATTAATTTATTTGAGGGTATTATCAACTTTACCTATGTAGTATCAAAGTTTTCGATTTATTTTTAATGTCAAACATTTGGATTAATTCCAAATAGGAACTACTTTTGTCTAGAATCATTCTTAATGAAGCGCGGTGAAGCAGCCGCGTCCTTGAAAAGATGAGTTTTATGAAGAAGAATGGAGAGAACAGGCTCTATGAAGTTCTGGCAACCTTGTGAACTCAAGCAGTGGTGCCAAATCCTGCCAAAACATTTTTTGGAAAAAATAAAATCAGACGAACATGTATTGTTTTCCGGTAATTTTCCAAGTTTAAGTTAACATACCTAGTGCTGCTAGGTAAATACGATATGTTTCAGAACACTTGAAGCCTCATCTTCCATCCTAGATGGAAGCCTTTGTAGTGGTTTCCTATTAATAGGTCGAAATATAATTTGTATTTCCACAATAAAAAAGTGTAAATATTTTATTTAATAATTTATAAAAACAGCGTATGTCAAATTGGAAATTTGAGACCTTACAATTACACGCAGGTCAAGAGGACGTAGAAGGTACTACGCGCGCTAGAGCAGTACCTATTTATCAAACTACTTCTTATACCTTTAAAGATAGCGAACATGGGGCAAATCTATTCGCGTTGAAGGAATTTGGTAATATTTATACCCGTATTATGAACCCCACTACGGATGTTTTTGAAAAGCGCGTTGCTGCTTTAGAAGGTGGGGTAGCCGCTTTAGCAACCAGTTCTGGGCAGTCTGCACAGTTTCTAGCACTTAACAATATTTTGCAAGTTGGCGATAATTTTGTTTCTTCTTCTCATTTGTATGGGGGAACTTATAACCAATTTAAAGTTGCTTTTAAGCGTCTAGGAATCGAAGTGAGGTTTACGGCTGGCGAGTCTGTTGCTGATTATGAGCAACTTATCAATGAAAATACCAAAGCTATCTACTGTGAAACTATTGGGAATCCAAGTTTTAACATCCCTAACTTTGAGGCAATTGCAGCAGTAGCACGAAAGTATGACCTGCCTTTGATTGTGGATAATACCTTCGGAGCTTGCGGTTTTTTGTGTAAGCCTTTGGAACATGGAGCTAATGTGGTGGTAGAGTCTGCTACGAAATGGATTGGTGGACACGGTACTTCTATTGGTGGAGTCATTGTGGATGGTGGCAACTACAACTGGAGCAATGGCAAGTTTCCACAATTCAGCGAACCTTCAGAAGGTTATCACGGATTGGTGTTTGGGGATGTATTTGGCGCGAACGGACCTTTTGGTAATATTGCTTTTATCATCCGAGCAAGAGTAGAAGGACTGCGCGACTATGGTTCAGCGATGAGTCCATTCAATGCTTTTTTGTTGTTGCAGGGGTTGGAAACGCTGTCGCTGCGCGTGCAGAGAACCGTGGAAAACGCTTTAGCAATGGCAAATTGGTTACAAGAACACGATAGTGTGGAGCATGTTTGGTATCCTGGTATGCCTCATCATCCTAGCCATGAGTTGGCTAAAAAGTACCTTCGACATGGATTTGGAGGCGTGTTGGCATTTACTTTGAAGGGTAATAAGCAAACTACGACTAAGTTTGTGGATAGCTTGAAGTTAACGAGCCATCTGGCAAACGTAGGTGATGCAAAAACGCTAATCATCCAACCTTCCGCTACCACACACCAGCAAATGAGTGAGGAAGAACAAGCGGCAGCAGGCGTATTTCCTAATTTACTGCGCGTTTCAGTAGGTTATGAACACATTGACGATATTAAAGCAGATTTTCAGCAGGCTTTTGAAAAGGCGATGGAGTGATTAGATGATTGGTGGTTAAATGATTAAAAAATTAAACATGAATTTTAAGTCACTTAACCACCAATCACTCCATTGCTAAAAACTAATAAACTATTGTTGTAAACGAATTTTTAACTAAGTGCAGGTATTACATCATACAACGCCTTTTCAGTTAGAAAGCAACGCCATACTACCCGCGTTGGAAATTGCTTATCAAACTTTTGGTGAACTACATCCACTGAAGAATAATGTAGTATGGGTTTGTCATGCTTTTTCTGGGAATACGGATCCAACTGATTGGTGGTCTGGACTGATTGGAAAAGGACGATTGCTCGATCCTGAGCATTATTTTATCGTTTGTGCCAATATGCTCGGCTCTTGTTATGGCACAACAGGTCCAGCCAGCCTTCATCCAGAAACTCGTCAGCCCTACCGCCAGCAATTCCCTTTAGTGACTATTCGGGATATTGTGAAGGTTTATCAAATATTACAGCAGCACCTGGAAATTAATCGCATCAGACTGATTTTAGGTGGTTCAATGGGTGGTCAGCAAGCCTTAGAATGGGCAATCACAGACCCTAATCTTTTTGACCAGGTTTGTGTGATGGCTACTAATGCTCGTCATTCTCCTTGGGCGATTGCATTCAATGAATCGCAGCGAATGGCAATTTACGCAGACCAGACCTTACACGAAGATTCTTTAAATGCTGGACGAAAAGGACTGGAAGCTGCTCGTGCGATTGCAATGCTTTCCTATCGCCATTTTCATTCTTATAATGCTACACAGCAAGATGAATTTGATTTATTAGACGATTTTAGGGCAAGTTCTTATCAACGCTATCAGGGTTATAAAATGTGGAAACGCTTTAATGTGTTTTCTTACCTTACTTTGAGCAAAGCAATGGATACACACCATGTTGGTAGAAGTAGAGGCGGATTGCATCAGGCACTAAAACGAATTACCGCACCCACTCTGGTTGTAGGGGTTCAATCTGATTTATTGTTTCCTGTGGAAGAACAAAAATTTTTGGCGCGACATATCCCAAATGCTTCTTTAGAAATTATCCAAAGTATTTATGGGCATGACGCTTTTTTGATAGAATACGACCAACTGACAAAGTATTTAGGTAACTTTCTTAGGGAGGGAATCAAAAAACGAAGCTACTTGAATGGTATCGTGCACACAGGAATGCCTGGAAGTGAACCTTTCTGAAACTTATAAACAGGCATTCTCAAGAATGCCTGTTTATAAGTACCTATCAGTTTTACAATAATTTTTCAATTTCTTTGTCCAAACCGCCTGCCAGAGGATTAATTCCTACCTTGGCAATATTTCCATCGCGGTCAATTAAAAATGTTCTAGGAATAGAGTTCACTCCATATAACTTGGCGACATTGGAAGACCAAAATCTCAATTCGCTCACATGATAGGGCCACTCTAATTTATCTTGCTCAATAGCTTGTACCCATTTTTGCTTGCTGGCATCCATTTGCTGGCGCAACTGATCATTCGTCAAACCATCCAATTGTCTTGGACCATCTAAAGACACACTGTAAATCGTGAATCCTTGATCTTTGTATTTCTTGTAAAGTTCCACTACATCCGGGTTAGCTCTTCTGCAAGGTCCACACCAGCTTGCCCAAAAGTCTAACATTACTACTTTGCCTTTTAAATCAGAAAGTGCGTATTCTTTACCGTCTGGACTTGGCAAATTAATGTCCGGTGCAGGTTGACCTTCTTGAATAAGTTGAGCGGCTCGCTGTTCTGCGTACACGCCTTCCAACTGCGTAATGAATTGACCATAGCTGGTAGTCAAATCGTCATTAGGATAAGATGTATTGATTTTGCTGTAAGCAGCTTTGTGTATTTCCAAAAACTGCCCATTAGAACCTACACCATTGATAGCTGCCAAGACGGCTACATAAGCATTTTCTGTGGAATCCACAAAATTGCTGATATCGTCTGCGTCGAAACTTTTGTTCATTAAACCTTGCATCAAGCTCATGTAAGAAGCAGTTGCTTTTGAACCACTAATACGCAATTGGTGTCGTTCTACGTCTTGCAAAGAACCTGCAATTTCCACTACTTTCTCTTGCCCTTCTAACACCAAGTTGATTCTTTGTCTGCCAATGCGCAAACGATAAATTCCAGATTCGGCAGTTAATGGCATTGTTATGCGCGCAGTGCTCT
>JAAUTG010000068.1 GCA_012031785.1 Saprospiraceae bacterium
GAGGTAATTCCAATCTACTGACAGCGTAAGCCACTTGATCTATTGTCACATAAAAGTAATAAGTAATCTGTCATTCTTGTTCGATATGTTAATTAACAGTTTTACCCTTGACTGCTGTTATTTTTCCTGTATCTTTAATTAGTAAATTAATTAAGGCATACTATCCATTTACATCATCAATACGCTATCAAAGTTTTATTTCTTATTTCATAAGCTATTGAGCCTTGTTTTTCGGCTTCAATATAAAAGGGCTAATGCCGATTTGATTGGTACAGCCCCAAGTTTAACTTTATACAATCGTAGAGCCAGTTGGCTCTACGATTATTTTTATTTTTTTTACTACAACAACTTTATATTTCATGAACAAAGCATTACTTACCTTACTTGCCTTAGTAAGTCTCATATACTTATGCCGAGGTCAAATTTATTTTAACGACAGCCATAAGGGTTCTAGGTTAAGTATTTTAGATCTGACATGTGATTTTAACTATTTAACCAACAAGCCTCAATATATAGCTGATGGCTTTGATAGAATTACATTTGGAGATATTGCGCTTCACCCCAATGGTAAAATGTATGGCTCGGAATCTGTACGTAATCCTGCTTTTCATATTATTCATGAATTTAATATGAAAGATAAAACCATTAAGGATACCCTTGAAGTTAATGGGGAACTATTACCTAGTACGTCTTTATGTATCAGCGAAGAAGGTATTTTTTACATGGGGTACACCTCTATTCAATCCTACAATCCTACGACTAAGATATTAACCAACCATGGACAATTACCCAATGGTGCTACCTTACAAGGAGATTTATTTTTTGGGAGGGGAAATTGTTTGGACTTACGCTTAATCTTTTTAGACCCAAAGAATTTAAGTTGTACCAAATCAATTTGGATAATCCTTTTGAAAGTGAAGCAATTGCCGATTTTTCCAACGTTTCAGAAAATAATGATGGATTTGGAGGTGCGACCTTAGTTTGGAGACATCCTGATGATGAGGTCAAAGAAATATTATTTAGTTCCGTTTCCTCTTTTAACGTACCATTTCCGTATTCTACTTTTTATAAGTTTGATATGGAAAGCAAGGAACTTAGCCTACTGTGTGATAGTTTGTTCCTAGAAAGTTTTTCAGTTGTGTGGGGTATGACGAGTGCGGATGAATTTAGACAAAACGGCAGCCTGCGCTTAGATTTGGATAGCGACGACAACAACGGTCGTTTGATTGACCATTACGAAGTAGATATACCTTGTGTGTTGGATTTCCCCATCGCAGATGACGATGTGAGTATCCGAAGCAGTAAAACAGACTATATGGATTCTTTAGTGGTCTATCTCAAAGCAGGGCAACAGCATCCAGGCGAGGAATTGATTTATGGTGTTTTTTCCGATAAATTTGAGGTAACTGGCAATGAAAGTGCGCGCTTGGTGCTGAAAAACAAAGGAACTGCCTCAACAGAAGATTACCTAGCTGCCATTCGTTCGATTCGCTTCAAAATCACCGCAAACCAAGTGGTGAGCGGCGAGCGTGAACTTTGGAGTCTGCTTTATGCCAACTCAGGCGTGAGTGACGAAGCTAGAACTTTTATCCCCGTTCAAGTCAATATAACGTCCTATGCGGGGGAAGACCAAGTAGCAGAAGCCTGTGCCTTCACCTTTGTGCGGGCAGAGACCATATTAAGCCCCGATGCAGCACCTGGTGGACGATGGGAGCCTGCTTTACCAGAAGACAGAAATGGATTTAGCCTTTTTGATAGCCTAAAGGATAGCGTTGGTGTTTATAGCTACATCGTTCAAGAAGGAGATTGCCCTGCGGATACCGCCCATGTGACCTTCCTAGTGATTCCCGCTCCAACTATTGTGGGTATTGTGAATCCGCGTTCTTCGGATTTAGCCGTAGTAACCATCTGCCAAGGCGACACCTACAATTGGAATGTAGAAACAGATGGCGGTATTTCTTACTTTTTCAGTGGCGATGAGGCATTTGTTGGCGAACACCCTCCACTAAGGGGATATAGCCAACAAGGATTTTTACCGTCGAGATACAGGATACCAACAGATGCAATTGGTTTGCAAAAATCTATGTAGAAGTAAAGCCAGATAGTATTATTGAACGAAGCGAGCAAGTGACCAGATGCAAAGGGGAGGGGTATGAATGGAATAACCAAGTTTACAGTTCGGACACAACGGTTTGTCAACTCTATTCCAACCCTACTGGTTGCGATACGATGAATTGCTTCACCCTACGCTATGCTCAGTCTTACGTCCAAAGACAGAACTATAACTTTTGCGTTGGGCAAAGGCAACAAGTACAAGGCGTGGAAGTGAATAGCGACACTACTTTTTGTGTGTTGTATAGTTCTATTGGGGGTTGTGATTCGTTGGTATGTGCAGACGTGAATTACTTATCCTCCCCTCGAAGTGCGCAAACTATTTCCATTTGCGAAGGGCAGACCTATAACTTTCAAGGGCAAATCCTGAGCCAAGCTGGAATTTATTTGGATACCTTAGCCACCGTAAAATGCGATAGTGTGGTGGCACTTCAACTCAACGTATTGCCAACCTACGAGCTGAAGTATGATATTATCATCAAGCAAGGAGAACGCTTAATATTCAACAACGAATCGTTCAATGAAACGGGGACTTATACCTTTGATTATCAAACAAAAGCAGGTTGTGACAGCCTATTGATTTTGAATTTAACAGTAGAGCCAGATAGTGCAACAACAACTTGGCAAGTGCAAAACGAGGCTTATTTTGCTACTACCCTCATCTCCAAACTAAGCGGTAGCTTTCGCATAGATGCTGTTACTGCTGCCAGTGATTTGCATCGAATTGACGCTTTACAAATTTTTGATGTCAATGGAATAGAAGTATTTAGCGCATTGGATTTGCCACTTGGTAGTATTGCTTGGCAGCCTCATGTCGCTGGATTGTATTTCTTTCAAGCCCTCGTCAGTGCTACAACCCAGCAACCTACACGCTTGCTAGGAAAGGTATTGGTGGTGGATTAGACTACATGTCGAATGTCGTCAACTTAAGACTTAACGAGCGTGATAGTGTCGGGGTAACTGGCAGCCATTCCGACACTAAGCATTTATTTTCAGCAATTTTTATATTTAAAAATATAAAATCTATTTCATCAATAATAGTAAGATTTTACTAAGTTGATGACATTCGAATAGATGTCCTCTTTTACAAAATCAGGCTCAAAGAGTGCGGGAGGTCAAATACCCTGCCGCACTCTTTCCTTACTGAAATTCAACTTTACTGTTTTTCCTATTCAAATAACTTAGTTTGTCCGTCCTCTTCCACGTACACCTCTAAGGCTTCCACTTTCATGAGTTTTTGGTCGCTAAGTTTGTTGCCTGCGGCTTTCCAGCCTTTGACTTCAATAAAAGTGGCAAGTTCAAGTTCGCCTTCCATGCGTTGTCCTTTGATGCGCATAGCGTACTTGATGCGCGGCTCTGCGTCGAGGGTAGCGAAGTAGCATTTGGATTCTTTGTGGTCGGTGATGAAAGAAAAACGCTGCCCTTGCGTGGTTGTTTCGACATGAAAACGCTTCACCATTGTCCATTCTTTATGCCCATCGTAATAAACAGCACTTACCACTTGGTCGGGTTTGTGTTTGCCGATGTACCATATTTCATTAGGATCGTAGCGATTAGAAATCTCAAAATCGGTCATTTCGTAAGTGCCATCTTTGTAGAGGACAAGTATGGAATCGCCAGTATCGAAAGTACCAAGAAATAGCCCGCGCTCATCGGTGTTCAAACGTCCACTCACCTCATCCATGTAAAGCCGCAGCGCGCCAAGTGTGGACTGTCCGCGTTCTTTTTGTACTATTTTTCGGATGGGATAACGGGTCAGGATGTTACCCTGTGCGGCACGTCCCTTAATTTCAATATCTGCAAAGTCATAATCAAAAGATTTGATTTTTGCTTTGGAGCCTTGTGACAATTGTACGGTCACGATTTCGGATTCTCCGTTTGGATTAGCAGAGAAATAAAGTAACTTTGAACCAACTGTACCTCGACTGATGTCGTACTCGCGGTCGCGTGTGACAGCAGATACGTTAAAGCGTTTGACGAAGACTTTGCCAGATTCGCCATCCAAGTACGCCACATTGTAAGTGGTGCGTTCATCACCTTTTCTCCATATACTAACTTGCAAAATATCCTTCCCCACGAATTTTTTGGAGTCAATTTTAGTCACCATGAATTTCCCATCTTTTCGGAACACAATCACATCATCAATATCGGAGCAATCGCAGATGAAGTCACCTTCGCCTTTTTTCAATCCAAAGCCAATGAAACCTTCTTGTAAATTCGCGTAAAGTTTAGCGTTATTTGCCACTACATCTGTTGCTTGTATCGCATCAAAAACCGTGATTGCTGTACGACGTTCTCGTCCCTTACCATATTTTTTGAGGAGTTGTTCAAAGTAAGCGACCGCAAACTGGGTGAGGTGGTTCAAATCATATTCAACTTGGTTGAGTTCTTTTCTAATCCTGTGATGCGTTCGTTTGCCTCAAAGGTATTGTATTTAGAAATGCGTTTGATACGGATTTCTGTCAGTTTCATCACGTCGTCCTGCGTGATGTCGCGCCAAAGTTTCAGGCGTTTTTCGTTCGGTGTAGTGTCGTTGGGTGTGGCAACGAATTGGCGCAAGGCTGCTTCAATTGCGATTAGTGCTGCTTCAAAGGTTTCTGATTCTTCGATGTCTCGGTAAATGCGTTGCTCGATGAAGATTTTTTCTAAGCTGGCAAAGAGCCATTTTTCGTCCAACTCGCTTTTCTTAATCAATAGTTCTTGCTGCAACAAGGCTTTGGTACTGTCGGTAGAAATCTTGAGTAGCTCCTCAATAGTTAGAAAATGCGGTTTATCGTCAATGATTACACAAGCATTTGGCGAAATGGATTCTTCGCAGCGCGTGAAAGCATAAAGGGCATCCATAGTAACTTCTGGAGAAGTGCCAGGAATGAGTTCAATCAAAATCTCGACATCTTTTGCTGTGTTGTCTTGTACTTTTTTGATTTTGATTTTACCTTTATCTGTTGCTTTGACAATACTTTCAATCAGTTCTACTGTACTCACCCCGTAAGGCAATTCTCGTACTGCTAAAGTCTTCTTATCGAGTATTTCTATCTTTGCCCGTACCTTCACTTTGCCACCTCGATGCCCATCGCGGTAATCGCTCACATCAATCATGCCGCCCGTTTGAAAGTCGGGATAAAGTTGCGTGGACTTGCCTTGTAGCAACTTGATGGAGGCTTTGATAAGTTCTATAAAATTATGAGGTAATATCTTCGTAGAAAGCCCCACTGCAATACCTTCCACGCCTGTTGCCAATATCATTGGAAATTTCATGGGCAATTGAATTGGCTCTTTCTTTCGTCCATCGTAAGTGATTTGCCAATCCGTAGTTTGAGGATTGAAAGCCACTTCGAGTGCGAATTTAGTAAGTCGTGCCTCAATGTAGCGCGGCGCGGCAGCACTATCTCCTGTACGAATATCGCCCCAGTTGCCTTGACAATCAATCAGTAAATCCTTTTGCCCTAAATTCACCAACGCATCTCCAATAGCAGCGTCGCCATGCGGATGGTACTGCATGGTCTGTCCAATAATATTCGCAACTTTGTGATAACGTCCATCATCCATTTCTTTCATGGCGTGCAGGATGCGCCTTTGCACGGGTTTCAAGCCGTCCAATGCTTTGGGTACTGCACGCTCCAATATCACGTAAGAAGCGTAATCCAAAAAGTAATCTTGATACATGCCCTTTAGGGCAATTATTTGTCCTTTATCCATATATGTTAAAACAAGATTTTATAGGATTAATAACAGAGTTAGGCTATTGGTCATTTGTCTTTGACCTTTCAAGACTGAATCCTTTTTAAAATTGCTAGCGATTGATTATTGAATAGGAACTATGTAATTTTAAAAATATTGATGACCCAAGACGGATGACTAACTTGCTAAAGCAAGATATTGTTTCATCTGAAGTTCGATAGTGTCAATGATTTCGGTAGTTGTTTTTCCAGCTTTTTCGACAGGTGTAAGTATAAAGCATTTTAGCGGAATACCAAATGGAATAGGGGTCATCCGGTATTTTCCAATCTTCCAAAAGTTTTGTAGCACCACTGGTACAATGGTGGCTTGTGGCATTGCCTCAATCATAGCCGCTAATCCACCTTGTTTGAAAGGCGCTAATTGTCCGCCTTTGGAGCGACTGCCTTCTGGAAAAATACAGCCTGCATAGTTGTTTTGTGCCAAGTAATCGCAAAATTTGCTGATAACATGGATCGCCTGTTCCCTGTCGGCTCGGTCAATAGAAATAGAGCCACCGTGCCTAATATTGAACGAAACGCTGGGGATGCCTCGTGCGAGGCTTCTCTTGGCAACGTACTTCGGATGATGCTTGCGCAACACTTGACCAATTGCGGGAATGTCGAACATACTTTGATGGTTGCTGACAATAATCATAGGTCGGTCTTTGGGTAATTCACCAGCCAAGTTAACAATTTCGCGGCTGCAACCTACCAATAACAGGGATTTGTTCAGACACCAAATCATTGCATCCACAGTAGATTTGTGAGCTTCGTAGCCCACTCGCAGTGCCAACCATTGCAAAGGATGGAAAACCAATAGAATCGCACCCATTGTTAAGCCAAAAAGTAGCGTAGGTATCCAGTAAAGTGCTAGTTTTACACTATTCATGTTCGTCAATTACAAATTTTTGATAAAGAATTGAGGGTTATAAATCCTCGAAATCCACAGTTGTATTACAAAGTAAGTAAAGCCATACCACTTTGACAATCATTTCAAGGATTATATTTTAACAAAAGCAGCTAAAGACGAAAGACGAAGTCCCTAAAGCCAGTAAGTAACTTTGTTGGTAGGATTATTTGATAGCGTTCTATTTTGAATTTTTTAAAGGCTTTTATCGCGAAACAACTAAAGTTTAACTGTGTAACGTCAATTTCTAATTACCTCAACAAGTAACCATTCCAACAAATGACCAACTTGAGTAATTTCAATAAGTTACATAGATTTAATGTAAACCTTCTTATTTTTTAAATAAAGCAGCGTTTTTTTGCAGAAATTCTCAATACATTATGATACGATTCTTTTTTGTAGCAAGTTTGTTTTTGTTGATATTTGGCTGTAACTCTTCTTTTTATACAGTTACTGCCAGTCTGGAAACCGACGCTGTGCAAAGCGCAGATGATGCAGCAGACGATCCTGCCATTTTTGTTCATCCCTCTAATCCTGACTTACACGCGATGATTGGTACGGATAAACAAAGAGGATTAGTTGTGTTCGATACCAAAGGAAAAATTAAACATGACTATCCTTTTGGTAGTATCAATAATGTAGATTTAAGGCAGAATTTCCCATTTAATGGCAGCAATATCACACTTGTAGGTGGCAGCAATCGCAGTAACAATACCATTGTGTTGTATAGCTATCAAGCAGAAACCTTTGAACTTGAACCAATCCCTTGCGACACGATTCGCTCGCTTACTGATGAAGTGTATGGTTTTTGCTTTGCTGCATCATCTAATGCCATTTACGCCTTTGTCGTTGGGAAAAATGGGGTGGTAGAGCAGTGGGGAATTACGGAACAAAACAATCGCTTACACGCAGAACTTGTGCGCAGTATAGATATAGGTGAGCAGTGTGAAGGCATGGTGGCAGACGACGAACTAGGATTTCTCTACGTTGCAGAGGAAACCAAAGGTATTTGGAAATTACCTATTGATCCTACCAATAAAACTATTGTACCTGAATTGATTGCTGACTTAAAAACCAACCGAGCTTTAAAAGCGGATTTGGAAGGATTGGCAATCTACTACGCTCCACAAGGTAACGGCTACTTGATTGCATCCAGCCAAGGTAATTACTCCTATGCGGTGTTTGAGCGTTCAGTACCGCACACTTATTTAGGGAGTTTTAAAGTCAAAGCAGGTGTGGTGGATGGTTCAGAAGAAACGGATGGCTTGGACGTAACGCATTTGCCATTTGGTGCAGCTTGTCCGAATGGCTGCCTTGTTGTGCAAGATGGGAAGAACAAAGACAGCAACAACCAATTAGAAAACCAGAATTTTAAATTCATTGCTTGGGAGCAAATTGCAAAAGTATTTCAACCTAACTTGTTGGGAAGTAAGCCCGTTGAAAAATAAGTTATTAGAGCATGTCGGGGAATTCAATTTTTTCTTAAAGTCGTTTTGGTTTTTTAATTTGTTAGTGTTTGATGTTTCACGATTTTATGATTTAGTACAAAACTCTACAGCATATTCTGATAAGATTTGGAGAAAAAATCATAAATTTAAGAAGTAATCAGAGCTATGAATTTTAGTAGCACGAACTAATCAACTGATTATTAGTTTTTTAAATTCCCCGACAAGTTCTTAAACATCAAAGGCAGCAAATTCAAGTTCATATTAAAACCAATCAATCCACCACTACACACGTCTTGATGGTTGTCGAAGGAGAGGAACGCATTCTAATGTTAGATTTACAGGGACAACTCACTCCCGAAGATTTGCAAGAGCTTCACCTCCAAGCCAAACAAAAAACAGGCTTGAGGATAGTGAGTATAAAATTGTAAGATTCCAACAAAAGTGGTTCATCCAAAATGGTTTTGATGTTGTTATAGGATGTAAGAGTTTATATCGTAAGCTCTTGCATACACTTTGGAAAGTAAAAAAGAATACAGCATCAAATGCAAAAAGTCATCGTCAAAGACTTAGGATTAGTTCCCTATCAAACAGCTTGGGACTATCAAAAAGACCTACATCAACAAGTTGTAGCCACTAAACTCCATAACAGACACCTCACGCCTGACGATGAAAACTACCAGCCACCCATTCACTATTTACTACTCTGCGAACACCCTCCAACTTACACACTTGGCAAAAGTGGCGACCTGTCAAATCTATTACTCTCATCAGCAGAACTCACTCAACATGGCTTTCAGTTCTTCAAGATTAATCGAGGGGGTGACATTACTTATCACGGACCTGGACAACTAATTGCCTACCCTATTTTCGACCTAGACTTATTCTTCACGGATGTCCACCGCTACGTCAGATACCTCGAAGAAGTTGTCATTCGCACGCTCGCCGAATACCAACTAACTGCCACTCGCCAACCTTCCTACACTGGTGTTTGGCTACCTGCTACTGCCACTTCTCCCAATCGCAAACTCTGTGCCATTGGTGTTCACCTAAGCCGTTGGGTCACTATGCACGGCTTAGCATTCAATATTAATACTGATTTAACCCACTTTCACCACATTATTCCCTGTGGTATCCAAGACGAAGACAAAACAGTAAGTTCCTTAGCCAAAGAACTAAAATCATACTGTCCCGATTCAAGAAATCAAGACCAAAATAAAACACCATTTCGCGGATATTTTTCAATACCATTATCTGGAGACTCCTTGAACCTAATTAGGAGGTCAATTCAAATAAAATGCTAATTGAGCTATGATAGAATTTATTTGAGATTCCTTACCACTTCTTCTGTCAAACCAGTCATTTGAACAATCTGTTCGATGGGTACATCTGTGGCTAAAAGATGTTTTGCAAATTGAAGTTGAATGAATTGTTGTTGCTGCTTGGCTTCTTCTTCCCTTTGCCTTGCTTCTTCTTCCCTTTGTCTTGCTTCCCTCAATGCCTCATCTTTTCTAGCTAATTCCGCCTCTTGATGGCTGAATATTTCATCTATCTCTTGCTCCGCTTTCAAGTTCCTTCTAAAATTTTCATCTTTGAGCGGTTCTTCCAGATAATTGGCAATGTCTTGAAAATCCTTTGGCACTTCTCCCAAATCTAAAATGAATCGCTCTGACGTAACGTGGGCTTGATCAAACAACATCAAAAACTGTTCCAAACGACTAAGGCGTTTTTCTGATAACCGCCTTACTTGAATCACTCGCGTTTTGTGGGTCAATAAATCAATAAAGTCGCTGTTGACTGTCACTTCTTCTTTGGTGACCGTGTTGGTTATTTTATTGTCTATATTGACGGCTAAATAAGGAATATCCGTGACGTTGTAGCCCAGCAGATAGATGGAAATGATTGGGTATATTTTTGTTTCCTCCAACCCTAGTTCGTTTTTGATGGTTTCGCGCTTGGCGTAGTTCTCGCCCAAATAACTGCGAAAGCGAAGGACGTTGGTGGGTAATTTTGACTTTTGTAATTCGATGAGTACCTTTTGCTTTTCCCCTTGTTCGTTCACTAGGAGCGCACTAAAATCCAACCGATAAAGTTTAAGTCCTCTGCCTTCATCTACTGCTACGATTTCTTGCTGCTCAATGACCAAATCCAGCACCTCACACTCTAAAAGCGTGGATAGCACTTTTTTTAGCCATTCGGTTATTTTGCATCAAATATTTGAAAGCGTGGTCGTAAAGTGGATTGACAATTTGCATTGAATTAGCTTTCTTGCAAATGTTAAGCTTTTGTTAGTTAGTAAGCAAGTGAGAAATTTGATTTCTTCCAAATCCTATGTTCCATTTCAATTCAAGTGACCTTAAAGAAAATTTGCTATATTCAACAACCTTATCCCAGTTTATATCGTTTGCTTTTATCGCATACGAAAGGTTAACTTTGATAAAAGTTTTTCAGGATTTAATTGATCTAAAGTTCGCTTATGAATCATTATATAGTTTGCTTGATAGATGAATAAAACGCTGATAACGACTATTGCTACATAATTTTTTTGTATTCAAATCCTAATCAATTGATTGTGACCGTGTGCTAAAACGCTAAAAACAGTGGATTAACCATCAAAATTATAATTGAATTATGAATAAAGATATCCCCTATTTTAAGGTACAAGACCTAGTAATTGCAGTAGTACCAAGGATGGAAGTTTATAAAACAGAAGATGATATTGAGCTTTGGGACACTTACCTCATCAATCTGAAAGATGAAGCCATCAAAAACGTGTTTGTAAGTTCCAAAGGCTACGGGTACATCAACGGCGAGGAGCACAAAACAACAACACTTCGTCATTTTTTTGTAGAAATCGGTCCTCGAAAAGCGGTTCAGATAGAACCAATACAAACTACTCTTTTTGAACTAACTAACGAATATTGGGTTAGTTTTGTTTATCAAGACTACATGTATGATAAAAAATATGTTTTTGTAATCGGGAGTATCGTTCCCTCCAATTTCACGAAAGTACCACTCATTGAAAGAAAAGGAGTGATGATTAGATAAGCGGCATCTATCTAATCACGACTTCTTCCACGAAGCTTTCGCCAAGCATCTCATTCATCATCTCTTTTATTTTTTCCTTGCTGAACGACAATTCATGGCGCAGCGGGGCAGAAGTGATGGTGAAATAAAGAGTATGCTTTTTCAACTCTACGTTAGTGGTGTAGCGGGTAATGCTCGCCCCCATTTTACTTTGCCAAAAATCATTAATTTTGGCTAAAAACAGCTTGTTTTTTACTTTTTCGTTGGTGTTTAAAAAAGCATAAAGAGCTTCCTTCAAAGTTTGATCG
Source organism: Saprospiraceae bacterium (assembly GCA_012031785.1). Taxonomy (GTDB): domain Bacteria; phylum Bacteroidota; class Bacteroidia; order Chitinophagales; family Saprospiraceae; genus JAAUTG01. The sequence continues at coordinate 11,519 of JAAUTG010000068.1, forward strand.
TTGGTTTGTCGCATGAGCGTTAACAATTAAAAAAGTTAATAATTAAAATCATTATCACTGACATTACAGCGTTCACTATTTACTTCTCAAAGAGGTTTTTTCTCGCATAAAAATTCTATAAATTGATAGGCAAACGGCGAATAATGAATAATAAATTGCGTAACATCAGTTAGTAAAAAAATATTAGCCTGATGCCAATTTTTGGGCTTGACCAAATTCAATATGATAAATTAAGTAATCCCTTTTTACTTTTTTAATCACCTGTGCCACGCGAGCAGCATCGGTATCGGTAATGAAAATTTGTCCAAATACCTCGCCAAGTAATAGTTCAATAAGTTGTTCTACCCTATTTTTATCAAGACGGTCAAACAAATCATCCAGTAGTAAAATAGGGGAAATTTGTTTTTCCTGCCTCAAAATTTGGTACTGGCTCAATTTTAACGCTAATATAAAAGATTTTAATTGCCCTTGCGAAGCATATTTCTTTAAAGTGAAATTTTTTATTAAAAAATTGATTTCGTCTTTGTGTATTCCGCTTGTAGTGCGTTGGAGCAGGCGGTCTTTTTCTAAATTCATCGCTAATAATTGTTCAAAAGGCGCGTGGTGCAAATCAGATTCATAAACCAATTCTACTGATTCTTGAGCTTTTGAAATTTGGGCGTACTTTTCTAGGAAAATAGGTAAAAAGACAAAAAAAACTCTTTTCGCGTCTCGTGAATAAAATGCCCAATCGGCACCATTTGAGCGTTGTAGGTATTAACCAACAGCCGATCAAACGATTTTTGTTCTGCAAATTGCTTCAACAAAGCGTTGCGCTGTTGAAGCAATTTATTGTATTGTATAAGGGCTTGCAAGTAGTTGAAGTTGAGTTGTGACAAAGTGTTATCTAAAAATTGCCTTCTATCTTCACTACCCCCCAAAGCCAATTGTACATCCGAAGGTGCCACTACTACGATAGGGAAATGCCCAATATGTTCAGAAAGTTTTACATAAGCTATCTTATTGCATTCCAGTTCTTTTTTTTTACCTGGCACTACTTTTGCAACAACTGTTTCAAGTTTTCCGGGCTTAGAAAAATATCCTTCCAAGCGAAAAAAGTCAGTGTCCTCCTCTTGCCGCACTACATCTCGGTCGCTAGTGGTAAAATAACTTCTTCCCATACAGAGGTAATGCACAGCATCTATCAAATTGGTTTTTCCCATTCCATTCATGCCCACCAAAGCATTTAATTTTGGCGCAAAATCTAGTGTTTGGGCAACATAATTTTTGTAATTAGTGATTTTTAGCTGATTTAAAATTAACATGAATTTAAAGGCTACGTGAAGTGGTTACGCCCAAAAAGACAATTGCTGACCTCAGTTTGTTTGTATCCATGATAAATTTATAAAATAATGAAGCGCGAATGTAGGTATTTTATGAAGAGTCCAATTTGCTAAAAGTTTAAACACCAAATTTTTGATACTTATCATATTTATTAAAATATAAACAGGAGTAGAAAATCAAAAATTAACTTTTTGATTTTTAAAATATAAATAGTTTATCTTTGGCGAGACAAAATTATTTGTGGTAAAGTTGTATTATTAAATAATAAAAACGACTTTTGGCGCATAATAATTGGGATTAGGAGTATGCTTTCTAAGTTTGCAAATAAAAATACACGATTTTGGGCAACAGGAAATTAAATTTGTAGGAATAAACAATTTTAAATATCTGATTGTCAATCTGGTGGTCTGCAAAATAAGTAGCTAACACTTATAAGACCAAAAAATAGTGACCATGAAAAAAGTAATAACGTTTCTTTATTTAATGCTTGCTGCTACGCTCGTATTTGCTCAATCCGAATCCAACGATTTTATGCGCAGTACAGGCAAGATTTATGTAGTAGTAGCCGTGATAGTTGTTGTATTTCTTGGCATTATATTTTTTCTGATTCGTTTGGATCGGAAGCTCACCAAATTAGAAGAACAAATTAAAGAAAATGATTAAGTCAGAGCCAAAATCGCAAACCAGTTTTTACGAAAGTGTGCAGCGTTACTTTGAAAAAGCTGCCCAACACACTAATTTAGAAAAGGGATTATTGGAGCAAATCCAGGCGTGCAATGCTGTCTATGAAATGCGTTTCCCTGTTAAAATTGGTGGTACGTATCAAATCATTGAAGCTTATCGCGTACAACACAGCCACCACCGCTCGCCAACCAAAGGCGGCATTCGTTACAGCAACCACGTAAACAAAGAAGAAGTGATGGCTTTGGCTACACTGATGTCCTACAAATGTGCGATTGTAGATGTGCCATTTGGAGGTGCAAAAGGTGGTGTAAAAATCAATCCTTGGGAGTACACTCCACAAGAATTGGAGTTGATTACTCGTAGATATGCTGCGGAATTGATTAAAAGAAATATGCTTGGACCTTCCGTAGATGTCCCAGCACCAGACTATGGCACAGGTTCTAGGGAAATGGCTTGGATTTATGATACTTATCGCACGTTCAAAGGTGAAGATATTGACGCGGCGGGTTGTGTGACAGGAAAACCTGTTGCCCAAAACGGCGTAAGAGGTAGAGAAGAAGCCACAGGACGCGGTATTTTCTATGGTATTCGGGAGGCTTGTAACGTAAGCGAGGATATGCACAAGCTGGGCTTGAGCGTCGGCACACAAGGCAAACGCATGGTGATTCAGGGTTTAGGAAATGTGGGTTCGTTCACGGGAAGAATTTCACAAGATGAAGGGGGTATAGTAATTGTAGGTGTTTCAGAAGTAGAAGGCGCAATTTACCATCCAGATGGTATTGATATTCACGAACTTTTGAAGTACAGAAAAGAAAATGGCTCAATCTTGAATTATCCGGGTGCGCAAAGTTTTGGAAGCGACCAACGCACTTTAGTGATGGAGTTTGAATGTGATATTTTAGTGCCAGCGGCATTAGAAAATCAGATTACCATAGACAATGCAGACCGCATCAAAGCTAAAATTATTGCAGAGGGCGCGAATGGTCCCACTACGGCTGGTGCAGAAGAGATATTGCTTCAAAAGGGAAAATGATCATTCCAGATGTGTTTCTTAACGCAGGTGGCGTGACCGTTTCTTTATTTTGAATGGTTGAAAAACCTGTCCCACATTAGGTTTGGGCGTATGGAAAAACGTTTTAACCAACGTGCTTACGGGCAGATCGTGGATTTGGTAGAAAATATGACAGGGCGTTCAGTGAATGAAATAGAACGCAATATTATTGCTAAAGGGGCAGATGAAATTGATTTGGTGCGTTCGGGTTTGGAAGAAACGATGATTAGCTCTTATCAGCAATGCCGAGAAGTAATGATGCAAAGTCCAAACATCGAAGGGCTACGAACGGCTGCCTTCGTAAGTGCCATCAATAAAATTGCTAGTGACTATATAGCGTTGGGTATTTTTCCTTAAATTTGTAAGTAAAATTAGAATTTGCAGAACTTGAGGCTTGGCAAAAGGAAGATAAATCAACCTGATGCACCTTTCTGCAAATTCTAATATCGGTTCTACTGTTTTTTACGCTTAAACTGCAACACGATGTCGTTTCGATTTCTTACTTTGTGGCTACTGATGCTCTTGATTGCTTGCCAACCTAACTCTAAGGATGAGAGTTTCCCAGCACCTGCTCCGCCAGTTTTATCTGAACAGACAGCCTGGCAAAAAGAAATTAGTAAATCTGCCTACGCAGATAAATTATTGGGGGCTTTGGTCGGTTCCGCTATTGGTGATGCAATGGGCGCACCCACAGAAATGTGGCACCGCAGCTACATCAATATGCAAAAAGGGTACGTGGATAGTTTGCAGCGTTTGGTGAGGGAGGGTTCACCAGAGGGTCCTTGGGAAGATAATCTACCTGAAGGTGGCACCACAGACGACACACGCTGGAAATACTTGACTGCCAATTTCCTATTGAAGCAACCACAACTCGATTCTTTAAATGCCAAGAAATTTGCAGCATTTATCGTAGAGATTTACCTTCAAGAAATGGAGCAGGTAAAAAAAGTAGATGCTTTTGCACCAGAGCCTTTGGAGCGCGAGCTGATGCACGCCACTTGGCTACAAGAGTGGGCAAAAGTGGCTAAGCCTTACACGGAATCAAACTTAGATGAATATGTCTATGCCTTGGATAAGTTTTATGGTGGCGAAATGGCTTGCGCAGGAATGCTTTACGCACCAATGATTGGTGCTATTTATCCTGCTATGCCTGAACGCGCGTACCAAGAAAGTTATCGTTTAGGCTTATTCGATATTGGATATGCAAGAGATATTACAGGACTAACTGCTGCACTGGTGGCAAAAGCTATGCAACCGAACGTTACGCCTGAACAAATTTTGAATGTCAGCTACGAAGTAGATCCTTTGCGTTACTTTAATAGCCGATTGACAGGACGTATCGCCTACCGAATTTATGAGGATGCTAAACGTATTACCTACGATGCCAAGCAAATTACTACTCCAACCGATAAAAAATTACCCCATAATTTTAAGTACGATGCTTTGTACTACGCTCAACTTGAAAAAGCATATATCCTGCTAGACGAAAAACTACAAGATATTCCTTTTCATGCTGCTGAAATTCATCTCATTAACCTGACTGCAATTGCGTTTTCAGAAGGTGATTTTCAAAAAGCAATAGAGTTCGTAGTGAACTACGGGCGTGACAATGATACTGTGGCAGCAGTGACAGGAATGATTTTGGGTGCGTACTGGGGATACGAAAAACTACCAGTTGCCTTACGCGAAAAAGCCTTACAAGTAAACAAGGATGTTTTGGGTATGGATTTGCAAAACCTATCCGAGACATTACTGGAAAAACGTTATCCTCAATAAACTACGGCTATTAAAACCATTTTTTATACTCATTACGTCTTGATGATGAAACCAACATTAACTCATTATTTAGCGGCGTTTATCCTACTTAGTTTGTTATGGAGTTGCTACTCAGAACCCAAAACACAACAAGAAGCAACTTATTTGGGTGTTCCTGTTGATGCTATTGAGCAAGAAATGGATGCACTTATCCATATTTTTTTCCCAACTGCCATAGATAGCAATGGCGGATATTGGACTAATTTTGAGTACGACTGGACGCGCTCGGAAGCGCAGCCTAAAATGTTGGTTACCCAAGCGCGTGGACTTTGGACGGCTGCTCGTGCAAGTCTCGTCTATCCGCATAACGATACCTTGAAACAAGCTGCTCATCACGGCTATCAGTTTTTAACAAAAGAAATGTGGGATACCGAAAATGGCGGTTTTTATTTGTATGCCACTGACAAAACCGCGAGTACATTTAAACATAAAATGATTTATGCTCATGCCTTTGCCATTTATGCGCTAGCGACATATTCCAAGATAAATCCTGACCCTGCGGTGAAAGATTGGTTGCAAAAAGCATTTATGTGGATGGAGGAAGTATCGCACGATACCTTGTACTTGGGGTATTACAACCTAGTGCTACCCGATAACTTGAGTCAAGAAGATATACAAAAAATAGGTTGGGGCAACCCCAAGTGGAAAGACCAAAACGCCAGTATCCATATTTTAGAAGCCTTTACTACGCTTTACGAAGTAATGCCAACTCCTTTGGTGAAGCAGCGATTGAAAGAAATGCTGCATTTGGTACGCGATAGTATGGTGAATGAAGCTGGATACTTGCATCTGTATTTCACAAACAATTGGCAACCGATAAGTCACCGAGATTCATCTCGCGCCTACATTTTAGAACATTTAAAATACGACCATCGCTCCTTTGGTCACGATATTGAAACGGCGTATCTATTGCTGGAAGCATCCAAAATTTTATATGGCGAATATGATACCCAGACTTTAGCTGTAGCGAAGCAACTAATTGACCAAACCTTAGCTTACGGATTTGATAAAAACTATTTTGGGCTACACGATCGCGGATACCAGTTTGCAGGCAGTGATAGCCTAGAAATTGTCGGACCTCAAAAGGTATGGTGGGCGCAAGCAGAGGCTTGGCACTCGCTGGCTTTGGCAGCTGAATTGTACCCAAACGAACCACTTTACCAACAAGCCTTTCAGCAAATGTGGAACTATATCCAAACTCATATTATAGACCACGAACAAGGCGGCTGGTATGCCAGTGGTTTGGACATCAACCCCGACAGCAAGACTGCAAAAAAGGCGCAAGAATGGAAGGGAATTTACCACGATGGAAGATCGCTGATGCAGGTTTGGGAGTATGCACAGCGCAAACAATAAGTTAGCTCTACCCTATTCAATTCAATACTTACACTGCCACAGGTGCTTTGATGGCAGGATAAGGCTCGTAGTTCTGTAAGTTAACATCTTCATACTGAAAGGCGAAAATATCTTTTACATTTGGATTGAGTACGACTTGAGGAAGTGGCTTTGGTGTTCGAGCAAGCAATTGTTGTGCTTGTTCGATATGATTATGATAAAGATGAACGTCACCAAAAGTATGAATAAAATCTCCCACTTGTAAGTTGCAAACTTGTGCCATCATTAGCGTTAAGAGTGCGTAAGATGCAATATTGAATGGCACGCCGAGAAATACATCTGCCGAACGCTGATACAGTTGGCAGGAAAGTTTTCCATTCGCTACATAAAATTGAAACATGGTGTGGCATGGTGCAAGTGCCATATCAGGTATATCTGTCACGTTCCAAGCACTTACCATCATACGCCTAGAATCAGGGTTATTTTTAAGGGTATTGACTACTTGCGCTATTTGATTAATAGTTTGTCCATCTTTACCTTCCCAAGCCACCCATTGTTTGCCATAGACTGGTCCTAAGTTACCCTGTTCGTCTGCCCATTCGTTCCAGATGCGTACCCCATTTTCTTTAGGTATTTTACATTGGTGTCACCTTTTAAAAACC
>JAAUTG010000385.1 GCA_012031785.1 Saprospiraceae bacterium
TACATATATTACAGGAAGCAAATTAACCTAACTTTCGTCACCCTAACACTACCAAGCCAGCAAAAACACACAGATTACCAAATTAAGCAAAAATGCCTCAATGAGTTTATCCAATACGCAAGAAAAAATTTTCATATAACAACGTACGTATGGAGAGCAGAGAAGCAGAAGAATGGCAATATACATTTTCACATAATTTGGAATCGGAAAGTTGATAAGTATCTTCTACGTGATACGTGGAACAGGATTATTGAGCGTCTCGGATATGTGAGGGCTTATTCGGAACGTATGAAGAAACTTACAGAGGAGCAATATCTGAAGCTAAGAAAGCCAAAGACAAATGAAGAAGTTATCAAATGTAAATTAGCATATACAAAAGGAGTAAATTCAGGTTGGTCGCAGCCTAATTCTACAGATATACACCGAATTGAGAAAATCAATAACATATCAAAATACGTGTGTAAGTACATCACAAAGAAACAAGGAGAAAACGAATTAGGCGTAGATGGGCATTGTTGGGGATATAGTGACAATCTCAAATTAGTAGACCCATGTGAAGTAAGTATAACCAATACAGATGAGCAGATAATACAACAGGAAATAGCGAAAGGGAATATACGAGAAACGAAAAAGGACTTCGTAATATATTACAGCTTTATCAAATGTTCAATATTCTCATTGTCATTGTCCTTCGCAGAAACATTCATAGAACACTTCCGGGACGCATACGCAATATTAGAATGTTCCACGTGAAACATCAACAAAACAACGTCCTCCCAAACTTCCGCCCCGCCTACTACTGCGTACCCGCAGTAGGGCAGGGGCTTGACTGATGACTATATTACCATGTATTGTCGCTCCCGAACATTTCTTTTTCTTTTCGGGCTTGGCTGGCAGCTTCACTGCCGCCCACGCCCTCAGGCTGTCTACATTAACATAATGCCTGAAAATTATGGCACTGCCCCAGCACACATAGTTTTACAGGTTTGGGGCAGTGCCATAATACTATTATGTTAAGTATCCAGCGGTTTTAGGTTAGCATTTCTATTCATATGCTACAGGTGTAGTTTAGGAAGCATCCCATTATTGCGGGCGATGCCCGCGGGAATATGTTTCACGTGAAACATACACACGATTATATTGTATGGTGGGCGTTGTTTCTCTTGTCGGCTACGTTCCGCCCGTGTCTATTTCGGTTCGCTGCCCCATCTGCTTGTCGGGCGGTAGCTACGCCTGCGGTCGGGCTTCGCCCGCCCCTGCGGGGCAGGCTTGCACTCCCTTAGTCGCAGCGTTTTTTTTTTCAAATTTTTTTCATTTTTATTTGTTTTGTATTATTTTTTTCGTATATTTGTATATCCTTCATGGTTCTGACACGCTACGCGAAGGATGCGGGATAATTTTCATTATGGGCAAATTACTTTCAGGGTATTTGCCCATATTTGTAATGTTCCACGTGAAACATTATCTTGCCAAAACAGCGTGTCATCAACATAAAAATTCCATATATTTATGAAGAAAAAGAGAACAACCCAATTGAAGTCCTTGCATACACTACCTAATAAAGGCGTATCAAGTCCGTCTGCACCGATTGGAACAATGTCGCTGGCTGAAAAAGAGTTGGAAAGTGAATTAAAAGTTCTTAGGTTTCAACTGGGAGAGATGGAAAAGCAATACAGGGTAGAAAGTATCTTATGCGTGTTTTTGCTCGAAACAGGGTGCAGGATTACGGAAGCATTGCAAATACAAAGCAAGGATATAGATAGCTTGGGCAGAGTGAAGATTAAAGGGCTGAAAGGAAGCGAAAGTAGAATAGTGTATAGTACTGAGGCGAAAGCCTATATGCTTGGTTGCAAGAAAAACAATATACCAGTGTTTTCGGATTTCAATAGGTTTCACATCTATCGAGTATGCAAGCGATACGGAATAGGAAAAGCATATAACGAAAACAAAGTTATGTCAGTAACACATTATTTTCGGCATATATCCTCTCTGATATCGAGACAAGTGTGTGAAGGCAATTTTGAAATACAACGGATGCTGGGGCATAAGAATGAGAAGAGCACAAACTATTACGTATAGTTGAAATGGACGAGAACAACGTTACAAACGTTCCACGTGAAAAATCAATCCCTCTAAAAAGGAGTGGAGCAGACATTACAAATAATTTTCAATCAGAATTAACCGGTACTATCGGGAATATTATATTTCAAAAAAACAATAGACTGAGAATTCGGAAAATACAAGGACAAAGGAACAGAAGGAAGAAATGAAAGAAGCAATACAATATATTATAGTATTTACGTTCTTGCTGATAATTCTATTTATTTTCGCATTTTTATTTTTTTTTTTATATAAGTTCAATTTTTCAACAATCTAAACCCAAAAAAGATGGCAATCATCAAACAAGGTATCCTCGGCGGTATCCAAAACAAAATCGGAAATGTAGTGGGAACAAGCTGGAAAGGTATTTCAGTGATAAAATCCCTGCCTGTTTCAGTCGCAAACCCCAAAACTGCGGCACAAGTAGCCCAAAGGGACAGGTTTACAGCGGCAGTAAAATTTGCATCAGAAATTCTCGGAACGGTCATAAAACCACTATGGGACAGATTTTCGCAAAGACAATCAGGCTACAATGCTTTCGTTTCAGCAAATATAGCTAATTTTGAGGGGGTCATACTCGAAACATCAGAAAACTTGATAATTTCAAGGGGAAAGATGGCAGCGACACCAATGAGTGATGCAGAAGTAAGAAAAGAGGGCGGGATAGTAACAATAACATGGGTTGATGATAGCGGACAGGGCTTCAAGCAAGCGACTGACTTAGCTTATGCAGTAGCATACAACAGGGCAACAGCAGAAGCAACAGGAACAGGAGGAACAGTAACAAGAGCCGATGGGACAATATCATTCGTTATGAACGGAGACCCAATCGATGGAGTAGATCTGTACCTCGCATTTCGTAGAGCCGATGGGACGATTGTGTCGGACACAAGTTATCAAGAAGTTTTCGCAGACTAAGGAAAGCGAGAAAAAATTAAACCAATACCTTTGTATGGTAAAAAGAACGTAGAACCTTTCTACGTTTTTTTTGTGCTTTTTGAGAGATTTTTACGAAACACCAGAATATTAATAAACGTGGTTAAATTATTGAACAGGCGTATTTTTATGAACAGTGTTTAGTAAATAAATGATGTTTAGCAAATAAATAGCATTAAGTAAATGAACAGTGTTTATAGGACAAAACAAAGAAAAGATATGACTTTTCTACGTTTTTTTGCTATTTTTGGAGTAATTTTAGCAAAACATTGAAATATTTATGAACAGTGTTTAGTAAATTAACAGTGTTTAGTAAATTAGAAGCGTTCAGTAAAGGAACAGGGTTAAATAAATAAACAGTGTTTAGTAAGTAGTATATTAGCACAGTAGAACACAAGAAGAAAAAAGAACAAAGGTAAGAAATGGAACATGGTTAAATTACTAAATAAACAAATTATTATAAACAGTGTTCAGTAAATAAATGTTGTAAATATTTGGAAATGAATATTATATATATTATAATTGCACATCAGAAAACGAAAAAAGGATAACCGAAGAGCGAATGATGAAATATAGCGAAGCTCTTGGCTAGTCTAACGTCCCATTCTAATGTTTTCTTATTTTGTAAGCCCCAAAACACGTCAGAACCATGATTATCACCCAAGCCAACGAGTTTTCGCTCATAAGATTTCGGTTAAAAGAAAACAGAGAAACAACCGAACAACAGGAAGAAGAAGAAAAGAAAAGTGTAAAGCGTCCAGAAAGCAACATAGCTAAAAAAGAAATTTCGGGCAAAGTAAGGTCAAGAATGAGCCGAGCTGTAACAAGTCTATGTAATGCTTACACAATAGGAATATATGGAAAAAAATACATATATTACAGGAAGCAAATTAACCTAACTTTCGTCACCCTAACACTACCAAGCCAGCAAAAACACACAGATTACCAAATTAAGCAAAAATGCCTCAATGAGTTTATCCAATACGCAAGAAAAA
>JAAUTG010000069.1 GCA_012031785.1 Saprospiraceae bacterium
TCAAAAGCTAGCGCGAACTCAATAGCAAAGGGCTTCGGCAGTCACTACAAATGATTCGCTGCTTTCAATACGCCCTAAATTTAATTCTTCAATTTTTTATCTTGACCCCGTCCATGGGTATAGCGTTCCATCAAAGATACTTTTAAATTAGTCACAGTCTGGGTATTTTTGGAAAAAACAATACCTTACCTGTGATTCTTCTACCAGCTCCCCTCACTTCTTCGGGAATCTCTAATTCAATTTTTACGCCCTCTATTCCTACGTAAGTCTTTATTTTTTTTAGCATAGATTTATTTTCGGTTCTTAGCTTGTAACAAACTGCGCCTCACAAAGTTAGAGTAGGGGGTCAATGATTTTGTAAGATTACAAAATGATAAGATGGAATTTACAGGATTTTTCAGCATTTAGTATCTTTTTTTTTGCAAACCCATTTCCTTTGAGCGTATGTCTGCAAATATTCATTACATTTGTTGCGTATATGCTTGAGTAAGTTTCTGGCTTAGCTACGAGCACTACCGAGCGGTGGTCAAGCATAATATAAAAAAATATTTTTACAGACTATTGATTACAACTAATATTACGCAGTTCGCTATTCCTATTTGGCTGCTTACTTTTTAAAAAAGTTTTCTCACACTTTCATGGAGTGCCTATAAATTCAGGTTATTCGAAGCAGTTGTACTTGGACAAACGGCAAATTGCATAATATGGGTTATAAGCACTCTAAAAGCTAATACTATAAAAATATCGCCATGGATTTTAAAGCAAAGATCAAATCAGTTGAAAAAGCTATTATCAACAACAAACTCCAAGACGCGCTTAATGAACTTTACAACTTCTTTGATGAACAAGTACAAATCGAAGAGAAAAATCAAACTATTCAACAAATAAGCCGCTTCAATCGCATCACCAGTGATTATAATTTAGGTATCATCAAGCGCGAGGATTATGACCAAGAAGTCAATCAGCTTGGTCGTGCCATTATTGGATTACTTACCGCCGCCGAGCGTTTCGCGCTTGCCAACCAAGAAATTCCAACCGCTTCCAAAGAAAACAACTGGATGAACGCCCAAAATGTGTGGGAGAATTTTAACAGTCACCAGAATGTACCTACCAAAACTACTCCTCCCAACAATATTATCAATATTTTTTATGATAGTTTCCAAGATAATCGCCACAAATGGACAGATGGCGTTTACCAAGAGGACGTAAGTCCATCTGGAATACTAGGGATTTTTCAAAATACTACTTCCAGAAAATATGGAGAAATCACGATTCACTCTAACCGATGCCTTATTGAGCACTTAAAAGCAGAATCCATGATTACTACGTGGTTGCACCTGCCTTTGAATACGGAAAAAGATTTTATCATTGAGACCAAAGCGACCTATTTGTCGGGCGATAATCACGGGTTTGGTATTCGCTGGGGAGCAAACCAAAGCAACGACGCTTATTTCTTTCTTATTTCTAATCAAGGTTCTTTTTGCGTGCGCTACAATCAAAGCGGAAATGTCTATAATATTGCCGATTGGAGTTACAGTGCCTACATTTGGCAGGGTTCAAGCCCCAATAAAATGGCAATTCACAAACGCGGTAATTATTTCTACTTTTATGTCAACGACCAAGTAGTTTGCACGTTGCCTTTCTATAATTTCTATGGTAACTGGATGGGACTGACTGTGGCGCAAGAAAAGAAAGTAATGTTTGAATATTTCAGCGTATTCAATTAATTGGTGTTCTGTAAATGAATAAATGGTTAATTGTTCGATTTATAACACCATTAATTACTCCATCGAACAACTAACCAATTTATAAAATTAACTCAATTTTTGTCCCACTTTTATCAACAAGTTGCGGGTGGCGAGGATACCAGCGTCCTCTGTCATGCTACTGCCTTCGTACTCAATGCCGACATAGCCTTTGTAGCCGGCATCTTTTACAATTTTCATCATCTTTGCATAATCGGTATGCGTTTCGTTACCAGTTGTGTCAAAATCGTGTGCTTTAGCACTCACTGCTTTAGCAAAGGTCATCATTTCTGTTACGCCTTTGTAGCGGTCGTATTCTTGTACACAATTTCCTCCCCACTCTTGTCCAGAATCGCGCTTAATACAGAAGTTTCCAAAGTCTGGAAGCGTACCACAGTTAGGCTTATTGATTTGGCGCATTACATTGGTAAGCCATTGACCATCAGAAGAATAACCACCATGATTTTCTACAATCACATTCAATCCAGCTTTGCCAGCGTATTCGGAAAGCATACCTAAGCCATCTACAGCCGCCTTACTTACTTCTTCCGCAGTACCTTTTCCAAAAGCATTGACGCGAATGGAGTGACAACCTAAATATTTAGCTGCATCTACCCATTTATAGTGGTTTTCCACTGCTTTTTTGCGCTCATCGCTCTTTGGGTCTCCTAATCCACCTTCTCCATCAACCATAATGAGCAGACTTTTTACCCCGTTGTCATCGGCGCGTTGCTTCATAGATTTTAAATACGCATTGTCTTTGGCTTTATCTTTAAAAAACTGGTTAACATACTCCACTGCATCTAGCCCGAAGTCCTTTCTTGCTTTTGCTGCAAAATCCAGATTGTCTAATTGTTTACCAAAAAAAGTTTTGTTTAGCGACCACTGCGCCAAAGAAATTTTAAAAAACATATTCTCTGGGACATCCACTGCGCCTGCCGTAGCACCCGTCAATAGGGGCTTCTGATTGCAAGCAGTTAATCCAAATACCCCAGCAGCAAGTGTAAAAGTACCTGCTTGCTTAATAAAGTTTCGTCTTGTGTTTTGCATATTATTTGAAATTTAATTTTATATAAACAAAAATAGGAGAAGAAAAGAGAAAAGAAAATGATTTGCAGATTTTAAATATTAAATATGCGGAGAGTATGAGATTTTTAGCATAAGATTGCCCACATTTAAGTGCCAAACAGAATTTTAACTATGCTAGTTTCTTACAGGCATACCGTTGGAAGGTTAAAGAATGGATGAAAAATTGATCAGGCAGTTAAATTCCAGTCATCTTCAGTGTTGTTCCAGTTTATGTTTTCTACGTTCCATTAATACCCTTCTTATCCAGCTTGGAATGATGATAGCTCCTGCGATTAAGTAAGCGTAGTAGGTAATCAATCGCCAAATCGTGGAAATGATAAGTGCGCTAGTGTCATCTTGAACATAATCTGATAGAAAACCACTGAACAGCACTTCTACAAATCCAGCGCCACCTGGTGTAGGACTGAATAAAATGATGACGAACATGGTTTCCAAGCGAGCATACAGCGCGTACTGCGTCCAGAAATCAGCAGCAATAGTGGTCGAAAAACCAGTGATTAAGGCACACAGCAGTAAGAAGCGACAAGACCAAGCTACCATTGTGGCAAGAAGACTGCCTACGTGGTATTTCCAGTTTTGTTTTTTCATTTCTTGACTAGCAATTACAATATCATCGCCCAACTTCACTGCTTTTTTATGGAAGCGATTGAGAAATTTGATTTTTGTGAAGAAGACTAACACTGACTTAATGCCAGAAGGGAAGTGAAACAAACCTAGGTAAAAAAAACGTGCCGTAGCCAATCATAATACTATAAGAAACCAAAAAAAGCGAACCCCAAAAGTCGAGATTACTAAAACTTAGTTTCGTTAGCTCTGGTCGAATGATGGTTGGTCCGAAAATCACCAAAAGTATAGGAATCGTGGTCACAAAAAAGAAGGTATCCAACACCACAGTATATAATACAATCGTTGCTGTTCTTGCTACGGAAAGTCGCTCCTGTGCTAATACAAAAAAGGCAACTGCCGAACCACCTACGCTGGTTGGCGATACCGCCGAACTAAATTCCCAAATGACAATCAACTCTATGCACTTGCGAAACGAAAACTCGTGATTGGAAAGAATATAAAGCCTAGTAGCGTAAGCCAAGTGCTTTACTGTTACAATAAGTACCGCCAAAACTACACCAATCCAAACTCGATTTGTCCACTCAATACGGTTAAATTCTTCGATATTGAACTGACGTAGGAGCAGAAAAATAACCACCCCAACACCAATGAGTATGGGAAATATAATTTTAGAACTCCGAATGGAACGCAGCACTTCCTGTTGTTCCTCCGTAAATTCTACGTGCTGTTCTTGCTTATCTGTTTCAGGCAATTGATTCGGCATAGATTTAAAAAGACCTAACCCTATTGGTTTGTAACGGTAAATTAATTTCTTGACTGCAAACTGTTTCTAATTTGTAGGCTATGTAATTGTTGATGTCAGGCTATTGGCTACTAGTTTTTAGCCGGTTAAGACCAAATTCTTTTTCAATAAAAATGGTGTGTTTCAAAGACGCATAACTATTCGCAGGATACGAGTAACTAAGGTCAAATAACATCTTTTAAACCAATATGGTCAAAGCATACGCTCAAAAAAGTCCAGCAATAATGGCATCTTCTGTCATTCCTTCTGCTTCTGCTTTGTAGTTTTTTACAATTCTATGGCGCAGTACGTACTTAGCAACGGCTTGCACGTCTTCGCGGTCCGGCGAGTATTTTCCATTGATGGCAGCATGGCACTTTGCACCCAACACTAGATACTGGGAAGCGCGTGGACCAGCCCCCCAAGAAATATAGTTGTTAACCGATGGAGTGGCGCGTTCCGTATTAGGGCGCGTCTTAGAAGCCAAGCTCACGGCGTACTCCAGCACATTATCGGCAATTGGAATTTTGCGAACCAGTTGCTGGAAACCCAAGATTTCTGAAGCAGTCAATACGTTGGTTAGGGTATATTCTACAATCTTTGTTGTATTTTTTACCACATTGATTTCTTCTGCATAAGAAGGATAGTCCAAAGGAATGTTGAACATGAATCGGTCAAGTTGTGCTTCTGGCAAAGGATATGTTCCCTCCTGTTCGATAGGGTTTTGGGTTGCCAAAACGAAAAAAGGAGACGGCAACAAATGACGCTCTCCTGACACAGTTACCGAGCGTTCCTGCATCGCTTCTAGCAAAGCAGATTGTGTTTTAGGTGGCGTTCTATTGATTTCGTCCGCTAGTACAATATTAGAAAATAAAGGACCACGATTGAAGCGAAATTGGCGGTTTTCGCCTAACACTTCGGAACCTGTAATATCCGTAGGCATCAAGTCCGGCGTAAACTGAATACGCTTAAATTCCAAATCCAATACCTCAGCAATAGTGCTAACCAACAAGGTTTTTGCCAATCCTGGTACTCCTACCAGCAAACTGTGTCCGTTGCTGAAGAGCGAAATAATTACCGCTTTCACCACTTCCTCTTGCCCGACAATCACTTTTCCAATTTCCTGTTTCAGGATTCTGTAAGATGATGACAAATCATCAACTGCTTCTACGTCAGATTTATACGTTGCTGTACTCATTTACAATACTTCAATTTTCAAGATAACTCAATTGATATTCCTGCTAAAGGCATTTCGCCACGCTTATTTACATTCTATTTGCCAAAAAAATATTTTTAACAAACCTTTGAGTGCAAACATAGACAATCAAACGACTTTATAGGTTAAATCGTTTTTAGAAATTGTAAAAATCTTTATTTAAATCTACATTTTGTTTGTAATAAAAGTATTTGATGCTTTGCAAAGCACCGTTGAGAAGTAGGCTGACCAAGTTAAGTCAACTTTTGCTATCCTAACGCTTAGCCTAGATTCTGACTTTACGCAGCTCATCTAATTAATTGATAAACAGCCATAGCATTATCGGCGTGCCTCAAAAGCACGCCGATAATATGCTTGAACAGCAAAGCGCAAATAACCAACCGCTTAATACAGCACCCTAAACCAGATGGTAGGGGCAATATCTTTCAACTCTTCCAATAAGGCATCGTCATAAGCGCGGTCAATATCAATAATCACATAACCAAGTGTTTCGTTGGTCTTGAGGTATTGCCCCAAGATGTTGATGTGGTTTTTGACCATGATGTTGTTGATTTGAGCCAGTACATTAGGCACATTATGATGAATATGTAATAGTCGGTGTGCCTTTTCAAAAGCGGGTAACTGTAAGTTTGGTAAGTTGACGCTTCCGTAAGTGCTGCCCGTGTTGATGTAGCTGATAATCTTATTGGGTACAAAGTTACCAATATTCACTTGGGCTTCCATTGTGCTGCCTCCAATATGTGGTGTCAAAATCGTATTGGGTAGTCCAATCAAAGCAGAATCAAATGGCTCGTCGTTGTTTTTAGGTTCTTTTGGAAACACGTCCACTGCGCAACCTCTTATTTTTCCAGATAAGATAGCAGCTCGAAGTGCTTGAATATCAACCACTTTTCCGCGACTTAGATTGAGGAAAATCGCGCCATCTTTCATTTGTGCGAATTGCGTTTCTCCAAAAGTATGGTTATTTTCTGGGCGACCGTCCACATGGATGGAAACAATATCGGATTTGGCTAATAAGTCATTTAGGGTGTCACATTTTTTCGTGTTGCCCAGTGCCAATCGTTCAATGAGGTCGAAATAGTAAACCTCCATACCCATCGCCTCTGCCAACACGGAAAGTTGAGCACCGATATTACCATAGCCAATGATACCTAGTTTTTTGCCACGTAATTCATAAGCGTGTTTTGAGGATTTTTCCCATTTCCCTTCGTGCATTGCAGCTACTTTGTCTGGCAAATTGCGCATGAGCATTACCATTTCTGCAATTGCTAATTCTACCACAGAGCGCGTGTTGCTGTATGGCGCGTTAAAAACTGCTACCCCATTCTGGCTACATGCTTGCAAATCAATTTGGTTTGTACCAATGCAAAATGCACCTACTGAAATTAAACGTTTCGCACTTTTTACGACTTTTTCTGTGACTTTAGTTTTGGAGCGAATCCCCAAAATATTCACATCTGCAATGCGCTCGCACAACTCACTTTCCGAAAGCGCGGTAGTCAAATATTCAACTTGGTAGCCTTCTGACTCAAATAATTTAACCGCATCCTGATGCACGCCTTCCAGCAACAATACTTTGATGCGATTTTTTGGATAAGATACTGATCTGTTCATTTTCAATTCGTATAAAATTTCATCCACGTTGGGTGCAATGTGGTCGGCACTCGACTTCACCTTCTCTCGCATTACATTTTCCGTGAATAAGTAAAATTTATTGGCATAACCGGCTTTCTTAATCTCAAAGTCGTTATATCCGTCACCTATTACATATACATCGCCATTTAAGTTCAAGTCTCTAATCACAATAGGTTTGCCACCGCTCTTGGAAAGTGGAATGTCAGTATCGAAGCCCACCACGTAGCCATCGTCATCGTAAAGAAATTCATTGGCATACACCAAATCCGCACGCAGCCCATAATGGGTAATCACAGGCACGATAAAGTCCTTAAATCCGTTCGATACAATATAAACTATATCCCGATAAGGCAAAATATAGTCTCGGTTGCGAAGAAAAGAAGTGGAAATTTCTCCTTTCAAGCGTTCTGCAAGCAATTCAATATCCTTGCGGTGGGCTTTGAGCAATTGTAAACGCGCTTGAAGTGAAGTACGAAAATCAATATCGCCGTTCATTCCTTTGTCTGTGATGTCCTTGATTTGCTGCAACACTGTTGCTTTTGCTGGCGAGCCATCTAGCACAATTTCGCACAGCACATCCAGCCCTTCCACTTTGCTGAAAGTGCTGTCAAAATCTATGATAATGTGTGTTTCTTTCATCATTTAATTTCGGATATTTGCGGCGTGATTTAAATTTTAAGCTTGCAATGAGCGGCAAAAATAAAATAGTTCCGATTGTGTAGCCACTATTTTTTAGATACGCAATCGTTAAAAGAGAACACTTTAAAGCGTAAATAAATTCAATTTACGATTTAATAACATTCAGGAAACATTGGAAGTGTAATTTCACGCCTTCAAAGCAACGGCTTGAAAATAACTGCACAAAAGCTCAAAGAAATTAAAATTTACACGGACACTAATCAAATTTGCGAGCAATACGGGAGGTGGGGTTATCTTTTTTTGCAAGCCAGTATTGTCCGTGTAGCAGCATTAATCTGAAAGTATAAGATTCTTATTTTCAGGCTTTTGTTGAAAATATAATTTATAATTCTAAGATGAAAAAATGTTTATTGTTGTTCGTAATTTACGCCTTAGCTGCTTGTTCAAGTAGAGAATTTGAATCGGTGGTCATCAAAGGCTCGGATACAGAAGTCAACTTGGCGTTGGATTTGTCGGAAACTTTTATGGAAAACGATGAAGTTATTTCCATTGCCGTGACGGGTGGTGGTTCTGGTTCAGGGATTGCTGCCTTAATCAATAGAAAATGCGACATCGCCAATTCTTCTCGCGAGTTTAAATCTTCCGAAAAGGAACTAGCCGAGGAGCGCGGAATAGAAGTAATTCCAATTATTTTTGCCACTGATGCCCTGGCATTCATCACGCACCCAAGCGCAGGAGTGGATAGCTTAACTGTGGCGCAAATCGGAGCAATTTACAGAGGGGAAATTACCAATTGGAAAGAACTAGGCGGCAACGACTTGGCAATTTCTTTGTATGGTCGTCAAGGTAATTCAGGGACATTCTCCTTCGTACAAGAAAAGATTTTGCAAGGGGAATATTCTAACGAAATGATGCAAATGAACGGAACTGCACAAATTTTGGAAGCGGTAAAGGCAGACCAATCAGGCATTGGCTACGTCGGCATTGGTTACATTGTAGATAAAAATGGAAAGCAAACCGAAGGCATCAACGTGCTGGCAATCAAAGAAAACGATATTGCACCTGCCGTCAGTCCTGTCAACATTCAAGCAATTATTGAAGGCAAATATGTCGTAACTCGTCCTTTGTATCAATACATCAATGGCAAGCCAAAGGGCAAACTAAAAGAGTTTATACAATTCGAACTTGGCGAAGTAGGGCAAGAAATTGTAAAGCGCAATGGCTATTTCCCAGTCACACCAAAAGATATTGAACTAAACACAATACAAGGAATCTATGAATAGTAGGAACTTTTGGAATCAGTTTTTAAATACCTCTTCTTAGCTGCTGCTATATTCTCCGTCATGGTGCTAGTGGGTATCTTTGGGATGTTGCTCATCAATGGCGTTAAAACCTTTGAAGAAGTCAGTTTAGCAGAGTTTTTTGCCACCACGGAATGGAATCCTGCGGCTTATGGAAAACCGAAATTTGGTATTCTTTCCATGTTGGTCAGTACCTTGTTTGTCACAGTAGGCGCAATGCTGATTGCTATTCCTATTGGCATTGGTGCTGCTGCCTACTTAGCAGAGTTCGCACCAAAACGAGTGGAAGCTATTTTAAAACCCGTCATAGAAATGTTGGCGGCTGTTCCTTCCGTGGCGATAGGCTTTTTGGGAATTGTGTTGGGTCGGACCTTTCATCGCTAATATATTTGGTTTGTCCAATGGCTTGAACGCACTCAATGGCTCTATCTTGTTGGCAGTCATGGCATTACCAACCATTATCACGGTGGCGGAGGATGCGATTTATGCCGTTCCAAATGCTTATAAAGAGGGTTCCTACGCGCTTGGTGCGAATCGCTGGGTGACACTCATCAAAGTAACGCTGCCAAGTTGTGCATCAGGCATTATTGCAGCCGTCATGTTGGGCTTAGGAAGAGCCATCGGCGAAACAATGACTGTGCTAATGGCAACTGGTAACGCACTTTCGATGCCTAATAGCTTTTTCGATTCCATCCGAACTGTCACAGCCACCATCGCAATAGAGTTAGGGGAAGTACCTTATGGCACTACCCACTACTACAGTTTGTTTGCTTTAGGGGCGGTGCTGTTCATTTTAACTTTGATTATCAACTTGATTGCAGAACGAATTGCCAGCAATTACAGAAAAAAGGACAATAAGTGCCAACATACCTCAACATACTGAAATAAAGTATTGAACACTTAAACAACAATCTAAACTAAAAATATGAACAAGCGGACGCTCAATCAATGGTTAGGAGTTAGTTTTTTATTGATTTGCACCATGCTAGTCATCGCTTTTCTCGGAATTATCATTTTTGATATTTTCACTAAAGGGACTTCTTCCTTGAGTTGGAGTTTTATTAGCACCGACCCTAAAAAGGGAATGACGGAGGGTGGTATTTTTCCCGCCCTCATGGGAACATTCCTTGTCACTTTAATGACTGCCTTATGCGCCATTCCGTTGGGTATTGCTTGTGCAGTCTATTTGAGCGAGTACGCTGGCGATAATGCTTTCACACGCCTGATTCGTGCGTCCATTCGCAACCTCGCAGGGGTGCCTTCCATCATTTACGGGTTGTTTGGCGTGGCTATTTTTGTTCAAGGCTTGCAGTTCGGAACGTCAGTTTTAGCTTCTGGCTTCACTTTGGGCTTGCTTTCTCTGCCTTACGTCATCACTACCACAGAAGAAGCCTTGAAAATTGTGCCTCGCATCATGCGAGAAGGGGCACTGGCGTTGGGTGCTACTCAATGGGAAACCATCCGCACCATCGTGCTGCCAAGTGCAGTGCCAGGTATTTTAACTGGAACTATCCTTGCCCTTTCCAGAGCTGCTGGCGAGACCGCACCTATCCTTTTTACAGGGGTTGTGTTTTATCAACGCTATCTCCCAAGTACACTTTTGGATGAGTTTATGGCATTACCTTATCACTTATACATTCTTTCTACTCAACACCATGCTATTGAGCAAGTTAGACCGTTAGCCTATGGAACAGCCATGGTATTGATTGGCTTGATTTTCTTGCTGAATATCGTAGCTTTTGTCATCCGCAGCCGATACCGAGTGAAGTATTAGTGGAGGTGGGGTGATTTGTTGAGAGGATTAGGAATGGAATGGATGTGGCGCAACCAAAGATTGATTGCGCCACATTCCAATCGAGGATTCAAAAACAGAATCCCCTGTCAAGTAACCATTAAAGCAAACCTAATTCATCAAATTAGCTAAAACTTTTCTTCTAGCATTTTGATGCGTTCTTCGCCATCTGCCATTTTCTGCTTTTCTTTCTCCACCACGGCGGCTGGCGCACCAACCACAAATCGCTCGTTGCTCAATTTTTTTCTAACGCTCTCCACGAATCCCCTTTGATAAGTCAATTCTTGCTCAATTTGCTTACGTTTCAGCTTCTACATCAATCGTGAGTTGTCTACCAAAAAATATTTCTCTGTACCCACCACAAAACCAATGCTACTTTCCACATCTTCCGCAGTAGTCACTTCAAGCGCGCTCAAATTGGCTATTTTTTCTAGGGTAGCTTGCAACCCATCAATCGCTAGAAGTTCCTCTAAACCAGCACTCTGTTTTGCATAAAGTGCGAGGGGTTCTTTCGGTGAAATGCCTTTGCTGCTGCGAATATCGCGTACTTTGGCAATCACTTCTTTGGCTTTTCTATTTTTGCAAAAACCAAGGTCATAGGCTTTTGCTTTTGGATAGGTACTCACCACGCAATCCTCACCATCGGCTCTTTCTTTCAATTGATGCCAGATTTCTTCCGTCACAAAAGGCATGAAAGGATGCAGCAAAGTCATCAATTGCTCGAATATTGGAATTGTTTTTTCCAATGTGGTGCGGTCAATGGGGTCGCCATAATTGGGCTTAATCATCTCCAAAAACCAAGCACAGAAGTCATCCCAAATGAAATTATACATCGTCATCAAGGCTTCTGAAAGACGGTACTCGTGCATGCTTTTTTCTAATTCTTCTGTCGTTTGGTGAAGCTTCTGCGTCACCCAAGTCAAGGCAAGCTCATTGATGGTGTCCGAAGGCGCGTCTTTGATTTCCCAACCCTTAATTAAGCGCAGGGCATTCCACATTTTATTGCAAAAGTTTCTCCCTTGCTCACAGCGTTGACTTTCATTGCGCACTGCCTTGGTCACGTTGTCAATGGGCGCATCAAAAATGATGTCGTTACCTGCTGAGGCAGAAGACAACATGCCAAAACGCACGCCATCCGCACCATAATTGTCAATCAGGGACAGTGCGTCTGGAGAATTACCCAGCGATTTGCTCATCTTGCGGCGTTTTTTCGTCCCGCACCATACCCGTAAAATACACGTCGCGGAAAGGCATCTTTCCCTTTTGCTCCAACGCAGCTTTGGAAAGCAGCTCCGGCGCAAACTCATAGCCCGCAATAATCATTCGCGCCACCCAAAAAAACATAATATCCCAGCCTGTCACCAAAGTGCTGGTCGGATAATAATAGTTCAATTCTTTTGGGTCATCAAACCCATCGAACACAGAAAGCGGCCAAAGCCAAGAAGAAAACCAAGTATCTACTACGTCCTCATCCTGCTTCAAATCTAACAAACTCAAATTGGGTTGCTGTAATCGCTCACGCGCTTGCGCCAGTGCGTCGTTGGCGGTTTCCGCCACAAACACCTCCTCGCCGCAATACCAAGCTGGTACGCGCTGCCCCCACCACAACTGTCGAGAAATACACCAATCGCGGATATTTTCCTCGTTCAGCCAACTGTGGTACATGTTCCAAAAGTGCTCTGGATAAAACCTCACCTCGCCGCTTCGCACTGCCTCCAACGCTGAAGCCGCAAATTGCTTCATATCCACAAACCATTGCTGGGTCAAACGCGGCTCCACCACTGCATCGGTTGCGCTCTGAACGCCCAATCTTGGTGCGGTATTCCTCTATTTTGACAATCGCATCAGCAGCTTCCAACAAAGGTTTTATCTTTTTTCTCGCCTCAAATCGGTCTTCCCCCACCAAAATTTGCGCCTGTGCATTGAGTTTGCCATCTTCTGTCAGAATGTCTATCACTGGCAAGTTGTGGCGTTTTCCTACCTCGTTATCGTTTTGGTCGTGCGCAGGCGTGATTTTTAACGCACCAGTTCCAAAACTTGGGTCAACATAAGTGTCCGCAATAATTGGAATTTCCTTATCCAATAGCGGAATCAGCACTTTTCTGCCAATCAGTTTTTGTAGCGTTCATCGTCTGGATGCACTGCTATTGCCACGTCCGCCATGATGGTTTCAGGGCGTTGTGTGGCGATGGTCACAAACTTAGTTTTCGTGCCTTTTAAACGGTACTTTATGTAAAACAATTTGGATACTTCGTCCTTGTATATCACTTCTTCGTTGGAAAGTACGGTAAGTGCCTCTGGGTCCCAATTGGTCATCCGCAAGCCCCTGTATAATTTGCCCTTTTGATACAGACTTACAAAAACCTTGATAACCGCTTCAGAGAGCTTTGGCTCCATGGTGAAGCGCGTGCGCTGCCAATCGCAGGAAGCACCCAACCGCTTGAGTTGATCTAGGATAATGCCTCCAAATTCTTCTTTCCATTCCCAAGCATGGGTCAAAAATTCTTCCCTTGAAATATCGCCTTTTTTAATGCCTTGCTTGCGTAATCGCTGTACCACTTTAGCTTCCGTAGCGATGGAAGCATGGTCTGTACCGGGTATCCAACACGCATTTTTACCTTCCAATCGCGCTTTTCGGATGAGAATATCCTGAATGGTATTGTTCAGCATGTGACCCATGTGTAGCACACCCGTCACGTTAGGTGGCGGAATGACTATCGTAAATGGCTCTCTTTCATCAGGTTCTGAGTGAAAGTAGTTCTTTTCCATCCAATGCGCATACCATCGTGCTTCTATTTCCTGCGGATTGTAACGTGTAGATAAATTCATAATTGCAGTAATTTTGTTTGTTGGTCGTTGGTCTTTACACCTTAGCCTGTTTGGCTTCTGTTAAAAAAATGAATGGTTAGAAGTTTTAAAAAAACTTGGTCAACAAAAACTAATGACCAAAGACCATCAGCATTTCACAAAAGTGGTGCAAAAATACAACAAGGACGCAGAAAAGAAAGTGCCAAAAGCAGCAGCTTTTTTTTATTTTGACGGAATTGTGCTAAGGTTGGCAGCATGGAAAACAAAAAGCATTTCTTTAGGTGTAATTTTTTTGATAAAAAGCCAAATTTCGAGGCGACATGGTAGCTTGAATTCGATTTCCCCTCACAATAGCTCCAAAGATGACTTCCTTTGCCAAGTCCAACAAATAACCCGTCCCACCCATCAACAACCTCAAAAAAATATCGTAATTTTGGCACTTCACTAATCACAAATCATCAATCAAAAAATATCGCTTATGAATCGCTGGATACTTGGTTTTCTTCTCGCTCTTGCGGCATGGCTTCCTCAACAAGCTACGGCGCGCCACGATACCCTTTACGTCTGCCGTGCAGGAGATACCATTCGCCTGAACACCGATTCCAATTACGTGGCTTACAGTTGGTCGCCGAGCGCGAGTTGGATAATCCAACTATCCACAATCCACTCGCAACACCCAATAGAACAACGACTTACGTGGTGCGCGCAGTCAGTTCATCGGGCAGTAACCTGATTGTGAATAGCGATTTCACGCAGGGTAACGCGGGTTTTACCAGCAGATACCGATTTGAACCCACCACCATCAGTTCGCAAGGCACTTACAGCGTAACGAACAATCCTGCACGCTTAAATGCTAGTGCTTTTGCACCCTGCGGCGACCATACCTCCGGCACTGGAAATATGCTGATGGTGGATGGTTCGCCACAAGCCCGTGAGGAAGTTTGGTGCCAAACCGTGCGCGTGGAAGCCAACAAAAATTATGCCTTTTCCACTTGGCTAAGCTCTGTTAATCCTAGCAACCCCGCCGCTTTGCAGTTCTCCATCAATGGCGTACAGCTCGGCGAAGTATTCAACGCCACAAGAACCCTCTGCGAGTGGCGGCAGTTTTATGAAACTTGGCAGTCCCAAACCGCCACCCAAGCCAACATTTGCATCATCAACCAAAATATCAACCGAGCAGGCAACGACTTCGCACTCGACGACTTTGCTTTTTTTGAACTCGCCGATATCGTCTATGATACCGTCACGGTGGTCGTGATTGGGCAGAAAGTGACAGTGATAGATACCGCTATTTGTGATGGTAGTTTCATAGCCTTTCAAAATATGCGTATTCCGCCCAATAGCAATCCTCGGTTCACCCTGACCTCGTCGGAAGGCTGCGATTCATTGGTGATTTGGAATGTCGGATTGCTGGATACTATTTTTGAAAGTTTGCGCGTGGATACGCTTTGCCCAGGAGAGGTGCTGCCATTTTTTGACTTACTCCTCACGCAAGATACTACTGTTTGCCGCACCTTTTCCGTCTCTAACTCCTGCGATTCTACCTTTTGCGTGACGGCAGTATTTTTTGACTGAAACCGCACTTGCCACCACTATCCAAGCTCCTACTTGCGCTGGCTCATCCGATGGCAGCATTGCCATCCTTCCAGTGGCAGGGGTGCCGCCCTATCGCTTCGCTTGGAACACAGGAGACAGCATCGCCGCTTTGGTGCGTCGGGCTGCCGAAACCTATCAAGTCACCGTGACGGATGCGAAAGGCTGTCGCGCTGAAAAAATCATCGAACTGGAAGAACCACCCCTGCTGAGGCATCAAATCAACGCCGCTAGTCGCTGGTGCAATGGCGACGTATTGGGGCAGATTTTTTTGGATGCCACTGGCGGAACTCCTCCTTACCGCTACTCGCTGGATGCAGGAACTACGCTCCTTTCCAGCCCCGTGGCTCAACCCTTAGGCGTTGGACGTTACGCCGTGTGGCTGCAGGATGCCAACGGTTGTGTCAAAACTGCCACCATCGGTATTCCCGAACCCACACTGCCCGAATTGCTGGTGCTTGCCCCAAGTTTGGTGGTGCTAGGAGACAGCGTCTTGGTGGAATTGCTGGACAATGCTCCTTCGTCTTTGACTTATGAGTGGCAGCCCGCCACTGGCGTGGCATGTCCTAATTGCCCCACCACGCGCGTTCAGCCGTTGCGCAGTACAGATTACCTCATCACGGGGACGGATAGCCTAGGTTGTCAACTTCTTGCCACTTGGCAGGTGAACGTCCAGCAAACCGAACAGTTGTTTTTACCCAGCGCATTTTCTCCCAATTCGGATGGCATCAACGACACTTTTGAACCTTTTGCTGGCAAGGGCATCGCCGCCATCGAATCGCTGCTGCTGTTTGACCGTTGGGGCAACCTTGTGTTTGAAGGTCGCCAATGCCTGACCGCGCCACAAGCCTGCGTTTGGGACGGTCGCTTCAAAGGCGTACCACAAGCCACTGGCAATTACACCTATTTCGCTACCGTGACGTATTTGGATGGTCGCCAAGTCGTAGTAAAAGGCAGTTTGCTGCTGGTGGAGTAATGAAAAGAACATATTCATCCCAACCTAAACACACCAGCGCCTAATTAGCTGTTAGAATGTTCAAATGCCAGAAACACTCAACATACCCAAAACCCAAAACTCAAAACCCAAAACCCAAAATTCAAAACCCAAAACCCAAACATTTTCCGT
Source organism: Saprospiraceae bacterium (assembly GCA_012031785.1). Classification (GTDB taxonomy): domain Bacteria; phylum Bacteroidota; class Bacteroidia; order Chitinophagales; family Saprospiraceae; genus JAAUTG01. The sequence goes on from JAAUTG010000069.1 coordinate 16,293, forward strand.
CGCAGTCTTCTATAAATAAGCTACCTTACCCTGATTCGATTTTCTTCAATAATCCAAAGCTCGCCAGGTGCTAATGCTTCGATTATAGTACTTACATGGCGTTCAAACACCGCTAATACGCTCATTTTATCTTGCTTTTTCAATCTCAAGACTACGATGCCTCCGTAATTTTGAGGTGGATAACGGATAATATTAGTAAATCCAATATCCAGAGTAACGATTGCCCTTCCTTCCGTTTTACAAACTTCAGAAAATGCTTCATCAGAAAAACCACTCATTTCTTGTTCGTGAATTGTCATAGCGTCTGCCCCAAGTGCTCTAAACAGATCTGCTACCTCTACTGGAAGATGCTCATCTATCTTATACTTTCCAACCATTTCTAAAACTTATTGCGTTTAATGCGTTTCAATAGGAATAATACTTTCTTTGGTGAGCAAAGCAGCATACTCAAAAACAGACAATATAGCAGGAGTACTTAACGCAGGATAGCTTTTCAACAATTCTTCCACCGATATGCCAGCAGCAAGATTATCCAGCACCGTACTCACCATTATTCGCGTTCCCTGTATGCAAACTTGTCCATGGCATACTGCCGGATGGCTGGCGATATAATTTTTCCACGTTTCCATATTTTGTTTCTTTTATTGTTTGCATAACAAATTCCTTTCCTGCAAAGTTGTGCAACGCGCCGTTTTTGGTATTAGGGGTTGGAATGTTCGAGTGTTGGAAAACTCAAAATTCAAAATCCAAAATTCAAAATCCAACCACTCGAACATTTCTTCGTCGTAGTCCTCCCTAAAATGGAATGTCGCGCTGACCAGGCACAGTTATCAGCCTAAAGTACTTTTCCCTAATGCAAGCGCAACGTTGGTAATGCGGTTTTGGTGGTCATAGTCGTTATTATTTTAGAAATTCAAAATGTTTTTCAATCTGTTCAGGAGATGGTAAAAGGTCTTTCCACTTTTCAGGTAATGTCGCTTGAATACTATAAGTAGCAACGCCAATTGGCTGTGCATTATCTTTTAAAGCATACTCCACTACGGTCCTATTTTTGGTTCTACAGATGATAATACCAATAGATGGATTTTCATCGGGTTCACGAACTTGATCATTCAAAACGCTTAAATAAAACTGCATTTTGCCTGCCATTTCTGGCGTGAATGTACCTACTTTTAACTCAATAGCGATTAAGCACTTTAAACGACGATGAAAAAGAAGCAAATCAATAAAATACTCCTGCCCTCCTACCTCAAGCCGATATTGATTCCCAATGAATGAAAAATGCCCCGCCCATTTCCATCAAGAAAGGTCGAAATACTTGCGCAATAGTTCATTCTCTAAGGCGCGTTCTGTATGCTTATCAGATAGTTCTAAAAAATCAAATTGGTATTCATCTTTGACCGCTAGAATTGCCTGTTTCTGATATTCTTTTGGAAGGGTTTGGTCAAAATTCGTTTGGTTTAACAAATATTTCTCATACGTTTTATTATCAATTTGATGGCTCAATACATTTTTCGTCCATCCAAACTGTTTAGTCATCTTGATATAAAATGCCCGTTCTAAAGCCTCTTTACACTTCTGAAAAATAACCACATTATGCGACCAACCAATTTCTGCAACCAATGGTTGCAGAAATTCATTTCTTTCGTAAACCTCATAAAACTGTTTCATGAGCCATAAATTTCGAGCCGAAAATCCTTTTAATACCTGGAAACTCCATTTGAATATCATGGGCAATTTGTTCAATCACTGATTTGCCCCAATTTAAAGTCTTTTGCTTTTCTACAATCTGCTTGCCTATATGCCAACAGAGCTGAATATGCTCCTTGTTCACTGCTTTAATTGCCTCATACTGTGCAGCGCGAATCTGTTTTTTTAAAGCAAGGATAAAATCTTGATACGCTGGTGCTAGTTGCATGGTGTAAAATCATTGAAGGTCAAAGATAGAATCG
>JAAUTG010000386.1 GCA_012031785.1 Saprospiraceae bacterium
TTCTGAACGGTCTGTTTTGGTTTTAGCCCAAAGTATGTAAGTGTAAAAAACCGTTTTGACTTCTAAACGCGCCACCATCTATGTCCGCAGGTAAATTCATAGCCGCCGTTCGTTGGGGGTCATAAGTTTTTCCAAACAAATGGTCTGAAACCGTTTTGTAAGCTACTCCCTCTTTCGTGGGAGTTACCTGATAAGGAGCTACATCATGTACGCGCTCGTACAACCCCATCAAATCGAACTCAAAAGTAGCGTTCGCTTCTGTTCTGTGTTCAGAAAGCGCGTAGATATGCAATTGTAAAAAGTTATTGCGCACGGCTTCTACATAAGCCTTCATGATAAAATTCAACTGGGCTTCTTCCGACCCCCAAAAATTCGCCAAACGACTTTCTTGGAACATTGCATTCCGTAATAATCCAATGTTTTTTAGGATGCGTGGTACCATCAAATCCATATTTGTTTAGGACGTTTTGGTAAATATTTTGTGTTCGTTTGATACCTGCTGCTGCTGCATCCGAATGGCGATAATACACGAAACCACCAATTTGTGGCGACCATTCTCTCGTAGAGCCGTCAAAATGCGGATAGGAGTGAAACCCCATTACATCGAAATAAGCACCGCCACCATAAGGATATTCAGGAGAAACCCTTCCACCATCTGGATTATCCGTGTTGCGAAGAATAGCATCCAGAAAACTAGGATAACCCGTTCCAGATAAGCAGACGTAAGCACTAGGGTCAAGTGTTTTGATAACTTCATAGCTGATTCTTAACACTCGAATATAATGTTCAATTGGAGCGCGCAATTTGTAATCACAAGGGTCTGGGTCGTTGTCCCACCAGTTGCCAGGTGCGCCAGGTGCTTGCCAACCTTTTGCACCAGTGTAGTCAAAACCTGGTTCATTCCAAATTTCCCAAAACTTGACGTAGCTTCCATATAGCGAGACTAAGCGATAGAGGTAGGCTGCGTAATAGTTTTCGTCATTGTAAGGCGTTCCGTTTTCGCCATTATCCCAAATGGGGGTGTAAAGATTGGCGAAAAGTTCGGACTGATGCTCTTCGCAATAGCGCGTGGTGTCTCTATGTGCATCAGATGGAAAACCAACAATAAGCGTATTGTCTTCTAAACCAAGCTGTTCGTAATGCTTAAAAGTAGGAACGCGAAGCTCATATCCCCAAGTTTCTACAAAGCTCTCAAAAAGTCCGGGACGAATGGCTTTCACGCCAACTCCCTTCACGCCTAAGGCTTCATTTCCAGCCGCGATGTTTGCAAGTTGAGTATCTGTCCAAGGTGGAAAATAGCCGAGATTACTTCCTGGACGAAATATGCCGCTGTAAGGTTTCACAATTTCTCGTGCAGTGTAGGTAACTTGTGCATTCAAAATTAAATTGTTCCACAGCCACCAAGCGAGGAATAGAAGTACAATTTTTCTCATAAATGTTTCATTGTCATGTGTTTGAAAACTCAAAAGTTAACACATGAGGATTATAATTTGTGAATAAGGAAACATACTCCCTTATACCACAAGGCAGTTAAAATTGTTTCATCCTATGCTTAGAATAAATTAAAAAAATACTAATTTGTTACATTTAGAGGAGGTGGTTGGCTGCTAAATTTAGAATCTTCTAAGTTTTCAGCAGTAGGAGGATATGTAGATTCTACAACATTGTTTCCAATAACAATTTCAAGCAATTCCATTTGACTTATTGTTTTTACATACGTGTAAAATTAGATTTATAGGAACGGCAGGTAATAAGGTGGAAAGCTTCTAAGCATTCAAAATTTCCGCTAAGTGCAGGATACGAATTGCTAGTTTTTGTCGGCGTGCGATGCCTTCTAAGTGCATGAGGCAGCTCATATCGCTGGCAGTGATGACTTTTGCACCGTGTTTATGATGGTCTGCAAGGCGATCTTTACCCATTTTAACAGAGATAGCTTCTTCGGAAACTGCGAATGTGCCACCAAATCCACAACACTCATCTTTTCGGTCGAGTTCCATGAGTTCAATACCTTCTACCATTTGGAGCAGCAGCCGCGATTTGGATGCGCTATCTTCCATCCGTTCGGAGTCAGGACCGAGTCTCAAGCCGCGCAAGCCGTGACAACTTTGGTGAAACCCAACTTGGTGAGGGAATTTTGCGGTTAACGATTTGACTTGTAGCACGTCTATCAAAAATTCTGTCAACTCGAATGTGTTTTTTCTTATTTGCTGTACTTGTTGGGATTGTTCGATAATGTCGAAGTGCTTTCGGACGTGATAGACGCAACTGCCAGAAGGTGCTACAATGTGGTCGTAGTCTTGGAAAGTAGCTACGAAATGATGATAGGTTTTGAGCGCATCTTGCTCGCAGCCTGCGTTTGCCATAGGTTGTCCACAACAGGTTTGTTGCATGGGATAATCCACTTGGCAACCTACTTTTTGAAGCAATTGTAGCGTTGCAACAGCTACTTGTGGATAAAACTGGTCTATGTAGCAAGGTATGAATAATCCAACACGCATGAATCTTGTAATTTATAGGTCTTTGGTAAGTTGGTTATTGGTAAATTGGTCTTTAGCGATTACATTTTTTATTAACAATAATTCGCTAAACGCTTGTAAATGAAACAACTAAAGACCAATTTTTCAAACACCAATAACCGATTTACTGAAGACCAATAGCCAACTTTAAATGTCACAAATCATTACGCCTTCTTTGAGTGCAGCTAATTTATCTTCGTAAGTAGGTACAAACTCTTGTGCCACATAGCCTTTATAGCCAGTTTCGATGATGGCTTTCATAATGGCTGGATAGTTTAGCTCTTGATTTGCGTTGATTTCATTTCGACCTGGCACACCGCCTGTATGGTAGTGGGCGATGTAGTCTTTGTATTTTTGTATGGTGGCGATGATGTCGCCTTCCATGATTTGCATGTGATAAATGTCGTAAAGGAGTTTGAAATGGGATGACCCAATTTTATCTACCAAAGCAGCACCCCATGCGGTGTGGTCGCATTGGTAATCTTTGTGGTTGACTTTACTGTTTAACAGTTCCATGACCACCACACTTTTTTTTGTTCTGCGTGTTTGATGATTTTATCTAACCCGATAGCACAATTTTCCAAACCTTCGGTTTCGCTAATACCATTTCGGTTGCCAGAAAAAACAATCACATTGGGAATACCGTTGTCTGCCGCCTTGTCAATCAAGTCAATATAAGGCTGATAGAGCGATTCATGGTATTCTTTGTGGTTGAATCCATTAGCAATACTGGCGTTGGGTTTTGTTCCTAATGCGCAAGTTAGTCCATGCTTTTGAATCACGGTCCATTCTTCGGGCGTTGTGATTTCAATGGATTTTATACCAATCGCTTTTGCACCTTCGCAAAGTGCATCTAGTGAAATACTGGAATAACACCAACGGCAAACGGAATGATTAATGTTACCTTTCATGGCAGTGGTTTGTGTGACGGTTGTAGGTTGAGTGGATGAACAGGATAAAGAGGGTGCAACGCTCAGTGCACCGATGCCAACAGCAGCGTGTTTTAACGCGGTTCTTCTATCCATAATAGTCTTTCGTTTTTTTTATGACGCAAGGTATAAAATTTCATTATATTTTATATACTTGAAGTGTTAATTTTGAAGAAAAAATAGAAAAAGGATTGAGAAGTGGAAAGATGAAATTTATTGCTCGTTTTTAGGTGGCTTTTTTGGGTAGATGATTAAAAAAGTCTGCAAATTCCTTTCTCATCTTTAAAGATGAAAAGGAATTTGAACTTCTGAAAAAACTGCACTGGTTTTATGGTTATTTAAAAATAGTGGAAAAAACAGAACATGGGCTGGTATTTGAATGCACAAAACTGGACAGGGAAACAAACAGGTGTTCTGTCTATAAAACCAGGTCATTTATATGCAGGGCGTATCCGCAGGAAGAGATTTTTATGCTGGGTGGCGAAATAGGCGAGCATTGCGGGTTCAAATTCACTCCCATCGAGAGTTTTGAAGAGGTTATGAGTAAGGTTAGAAAAAAAATAACCTTACAC
>JAAUTG010000070.1 GCA_012031785.1 Saprospiraceae bacterium
TTTTGTTTCCTTCAAAGCCCTACTAACTGCAAAAGTAAGCATTAGAAATATTTGAAAGGAAATATTTTTGTACTAGATTTGAAGCAGTAAGTAGGTGTGGCTATCAAATTGACACTTCTAACATGTGAATTTGATTAGTGTCGCTTAATCAATGATGCCTACTTAAAAGAGCAACGCCTTTATTGACTAATTTTATTTACAAACAAAACGAAAACCAAGTCAAGAGGCTTGGACTACTTTTTATTATGAAAATATCATATTTCATTCTCTTTACTTTGATAATTAGCATAATAGCTTGTCAAAATCAAAACAAACAAATGAACGAAGCAAATCAACCTTCTATTCAAAAAACATTATTTGGCAATACCTCAGAAGGTACAGCCGAACTTTACACCCTAAAAAATAGCCATGGTATGGAAGTTGCCATTACTAATTATGGTGGCATCATTGTCAAACTAATAGTGCCAGATAAAGACGGAAACTTTGCAGATGTAACTTTAGGCTATGATAGTTTGAGCCAATACATAGAGGCAAATCCTTACTTTGGGGCAATTGTTGGGCGTTATGGCAACCGCATTGCAAAAGGCCAATTTGAATTGGATGGTCAAACTTACCAATTAGCGACCAACAATGGAGCGAATCATTTACATGGTGGCAAGAAGGGATTTGACAAAGTGCTTTGGGAAGCCAGTGAAATGAAAGATACGACTTCTGTGGGATTATTACTCACTTACACGAGCAAAGATATGGAAGAAGGCTATCCGGGCAATCTTACCATCGCAGTGACTTACCGACTGAATAATGAAAATGAGTTATCCATTCATTACGAGGCAAAAACGGATAAAAAAACGATATGTAACCTCACCAATCATGCTTACTTCAACTTAGCTGGTGCTGGTAATACTGATATTTTAGCCCATCAGTTAATGATTAATGCTGAATATTTCACACCTGTAGATAGCACCTTGATTCCAACAGGTGAAATTAAACCTGTGGCAGGTACCGCTTTTGATTTTACCACCGCAACTCCTATTGGCGCAAGAGTAGAAGCCAATGAAACACAAATAAAATTCGGTGGAGGCTACGACCATAACTTTGTCCTAAAGCGTGAAGGCGAAGGACTATCTTTAGCTGCAACGGTCTATGAACCCACGTCTGGAAGATACCTAGAAGTGCAAACCACAGAGCCAGGTGTGCAGTTTTATTGCGGAAACTTCTTGACGGGAAAAAATATTGGAAAAGGTGACAAACCTTATTCTTTCCGTTCAGGATTTTGTTTGGAAACCCAGCATTTTCCTGATTCACCGAATCAACCTAACTTTCCGAGTGTAGTATTAGAACCTACACAAACGTATCAAACTACCACTATTTACAGGTTTTCAGTAAAGTAGTATCGTATTGGGCATCAAACTAACGACACCAAATACCAAAAAAACTACTTATATCATCAGCATTTTTTTATTTTTGCGACCAAAATTGAAAATATTGTGGGAAGAGCATTTGAATATCGCAAAGCATCCAAATTAGCACGCTGGGACAGAATGGCAAAAGCCTTCACTAGGGCAGGCAGAGAAATTACAATCGCCATCAAATCTGGAGGACCTGATCCTCAATACAACAGTATTTTACGTCGAGCGATTCAGAACGCTAAGGCGGCGCAGATGCCGAAAGATAAGATAGAGGCAGCAATTAAACGCGCCAGTTCGCGCGATGCGGAGGATTTTAAAGAAATAGTGTATGAGGGAATGGGTCCGCATGGCGTAGCAATCGTGATAGAAACAGCAACCGACAACCCGACAAGAACCGTCGCAAATGTTCGCGCGGTGTTCAGAAAGAAAATGGTACGTTAGGTACGCAGGGTATGCACGATTTTATCTTTGATAGAAAAGGTGTATTCTATGTTCCAATAGAAAAAATTGCGGATACTGAAGAATTTGAATTAGAATTTATTGACTTCGGATTGGATAGAATGGAAAAATCAGATGATGAGCGTTTTTTATTTACTTTATGCTGATTTCCAAAATTTTGGTAAGATGCAAGATGGCTTGGAAAGCAAAGGAATAGAAGTAGAAAAATCAGAACTACAACGCATTCCTAACCATACTAAAGAACTTACGGAAGACCAAATAGACGAGGTGCTTGAACTAATAGACGCTTTAGAACAAGACGACGACGTACAAACCGTATTTCATAATTTACAATAATAGTTTTAGAGGTATGTTGTAGCGTGATAACTTAAAAATATCACGCCGCAATATCTATCCCAAAACGCAATCATTTAAGCACATGAGCAATCAAGTAACTTTTATTCATAACGTCTATTTTGGCTAAAGGAAGATGTCACTGAAGAACAAAAAACTGCTTTTGAAGGTGGTTTAAAGACACTTTCTACCTGCCCAACTATCTTGACTTACTATTATGGTAAACCCGCAGGTACACCTCGACAAGTAGTGGATAACTCTTATCAATATTCGCTATCCATTCATTTTAAAAATGCTGCTGACCAAGATGCCTATCAAGTAGAACCCATCCACGAAGAATTTGTTGCTCTTTACAAAGCACTTTGGGAACGAGTTCAAGTTTATGACACCGTGTTAATGGATTAGGCTGACCTGTAATTGGTTATTTGTTACCAGATTATTTATCAGCTTGGTCTCCAAAAAAAACTTGCTAAAAAATATGATAACAAATAACCAACAATTTAAACTACTTCTCCACTATCACCAACGAAGGGTCAAAAGGATAGCTGCCAAAATTTTTTCCATACACTGCGATTCCTCCATTGCCCGTGGTCTGCAGCTTTACAATCAATTTCCCAGTCTGTAGAGCAGTTTTGAGTGCAGATTTTGAAACAGGCACTTTTACCAAATACCCGTAAGAACCAGCCTCACGTAATTTTCTATCTTGCAACTGATGATGCCAAGACAATACACCTCTATGGTCAGCAGGATCGTCAGGAAGTGTACTAGTCATTGTTTTATACCCATTTATAGATATAACAATTTCAGAAGGAAACGCTACCTCATCGCTCATGGGATAGGAATTAGGGTTAGAACTTGGCTGTACTACTGCACCTTTCATGTAATCTTGTTCTTTATTGAAGCCGTCGTTTTTATCTTTTTCGAATAGGGTTTTGGCAGAAAGCTCTACTAAAAAATATGCACTTTTCATGTTTGCCAATTTCACATCTTTGGCTATCGGTATAGAATATTCAAAAAAGCCTGAACCAGCCCCATTTGCCTTCTTATCAGATAAAATTATCCATTCTTTTTGACTCCACTCAGAGCCAGTAAAACCATTGACACTTGTGCTAAACACTTGGCTTTTAGGTAGTTTTTCATTAGATTCTACTTCAAAGTGCATAAAATTTCTGTGTAACACTTTTCCAGTTGCATCTAAAAGCGTTAATTTTAATACACCTAACCCCGCCACACTTGGCATATTAAGACTTAAAGGTGACAAAGTTGCTTGCAGCCAAGGCTGATAAGAAATACTTTGAGTGGCAGCCAATACTTTTTCTGTTTCGCCGATGTAATTAGTAAACTCCAACTCATAATTGAGTTGCAACTTATTTCCATAATTAACATCCGTCATAGAAGACAGGTACAAAGGCACTTGTACTTGTTCACCACCTTTAACTGTTTTACAAATGTCGTTTCCTGTAGAAATATAGACAGGTGCATGTAAATCAGGTATGCCCATACCTTCAAAGATAGCTCCCATACCAGTTTCCTTTTCGGAGCGGTCAAATCGCCAGTAACCATTCCATTCATTAATCACATCATGATGTTCCGTGTACAACCAACCTGCGATTTTAGGGTACTTTCTAAACGTATTCATCATGCGATGATAGTCCCAACTCCAATCCACATCGCCCGTGCTACCCTCATACCCCCAAACGTTACCACATTCCGAGTTGATGTTCGGTTGCTTACCTTGTTGAAACCCTTGTTCAAAGTGGTGTGTGCTACCAGCATAAGTATTGTCACTAATAGATTTTAAAGCGTTCTCCCATTCCCAACCAGGTAGATAACTATGCCAAGAATTAATATCTGTTTCGGTATGTCCTGCGCCACAACAGATAGAATTATCTTCTACTAATCGGCTAGGGTCAAGCGATTTGGTCAAGTAGTACATGGATGCTACCCAGTTTTGAGTAGATGGTAAATATTTGTTAACCGCTTTGCCGTTTTCTGTTACCGCCGTGCGTAAACCCCAAGTTTCATTGAATACAATCCAAGAAAAAATGGCAGGATGATTGAAGTCGCGCTTAATCATTTGGCGCAACGTATATTCTGATTCTGCTTGCATTTTTTCATCGGGTTCACCCCAACTATTAGGCAAATCCGACATGACCAATAAGCCTAATTTATCTGCCCAATATAGCTTTCGGGGCACTTCTACCTTGATGTGAATACGGATGCCATTTAAGCCAATTGCCTTGCTGCGCAAGATTTCTTCACGCATGAACTGGTCACTAGGAAATGTATAAAATCCTTCTGGATGATAGGACTGATCAAGAGCGAGCTGTACATAAATTGGTTTGTTATTGAGTGCAATATAAGGAAAGTCAGTATTAGGCAAATTGATGACGGATATTTTGCGCATTCCGAAGTAAGTATTCACTTGATCATCTTCCAATATAGCCTCTACCTCGTACAAGAATGGGTCTTCCAACGTCCAAAGCCTTGCATTAGGAATGGAAAACGTGAAACTTGATTTGTTCTTCCCTTTTATTATAGTGGTTTTAGCAGTGATAGGAATTTCAGCATTTTTGATGTTGATTTGTAAACTCAAATCTTGCGCTGCCTCTTTTGGCAAGTAAGCAGTTACTTGAACAGTATTGTTGTCTATATTTGGCAAGAAATGAATAGCATCTAAATAATCCTGTCCACGCGCTTCCAAATAAACGGTTTGCCATATCCCACGCGCATTGCCGTAGCCTTGCTTTCCGTATAAAGTAAAATCGCGGCGTTTATCGTCCACGCGAATCACTAATTTTTGAGACTGCCCAAAGCGCAGTGTTTGCGTCAATTCAAAAGAAAATGGAGTATATCCGCCTTGGTGTGTTCCCAGCAGTTGCCCATCCAACCAAACGCTTGTCTCCCAGTCTGAAGCACCAATTGTAACAAACACGCGCTTTCCGCGCCAAGCTGGTGCCACGTCAATTGTTCTGCTGTACCAAGCAATATCAGCTTCATCCTTCACGCCTGAAAGTGCAGCTCCCCAAGGGAAAGGAACATTGATTTTCTTGCTGAACGATTTATTACCATTGCCCAATTTTGGGTTAACCCTACGTCTTGTCCGTCAAATTCAAATGCCCATTCGCCGTTCAAATTCTGCCAAGCTACGCGCTCAAAATCTGGTCTTGGATGCTCGGCTAAAGGAATGGTTTGCGCTTGTAGCGTACTGGTCAATAGGGTTAGAACGAGGAGAATGTTTTTAAATCGTTGCATTGTTTTATCGTTTTGTATCAAAAGATAAACTCTAAGGTAGAACTTTCTCTGTAACGATTTAAGGGTTGAATAACTTTTTTTCAATTTATAAGTTTTATAGTCTAAATGAATAGTTTAAGATTAGAAATTAATCAAGACAATAAGTTGTAAGTCCTTACTTTTCTCTCAATTTGTTTGGCGCAATACATGAAGCAAATAGATCAATATATTTTTTGGAAATACATTCGGAGTTTTTTATTTGTGGCTTTATTGTTAACAATGATAGCGACTGTATTCGACTTTAGTGAAAAAATTGACGACTTTTTAAAGCAAGCGATTCCTTTACAAGAAATTTTATTCGATCATTACCTGAATTTTATTCCTTACATCAATGGTCAAATTTGGATGCTTTATGCCATACTTTCTGTGATTTTTTTTACGTCGAGAATGGCTTACAATGCAGAAATTATTGCCATATTAGGAGCAGGGGTTAGTTTTAATCGAATTTTGCGCCCATATCTGATGGCGGGGTTTTTACTGAGTGGAGTCTATTTCGTTGGAAACCACTATATTATCCCACTTGCTAATAAAGGACGGCTAAAGTTTGAACATACCTACATCTCTGAAGAAAGCGAAACAGAACGAATGAACAATGTACACATGTTCATTGAGCCAGGAACAAAAATTTTTGCTCGACATTACAGCAAAGTGGATACAGCCATTAGAGAATTTATGTTAGAGCGTTTCGTGGATGATAAATTAGTCTATTTACTCAAGGCTTCTAAAGTAGAATGGCTTGGACCACCCAACCATTGGCGGCTACGTAATTACGAAATACGAACCTTCGACGGCGTTAATGAATCGCTGAAAATAGGTCAAAATCAATATATTGACACTACTTTAAATTTCAATCATCAAGATTTCGTGTTTTATAAAAATTCAAAACAAGGGATGACTACCTTCGAGTTGCAGCGATTCATAGAGCGCGAGCGCGAAAAAGGAATTGGGAATACTCAAGTTTTTGAAATTGAAATTCATCGCCGAACTGCCGAACCATTTACTGTTATTATTTTAACCATTATTGGCATGGCACTCGCCTCCAGAAAAGTACGTGGCGGTATTGGTTTGCATATTTTATTGGGAATTGTACTGGGGGCAGTCTATATTTTACTATCAAAATTTACGGTGACTTTTGCCACTAGCGACGCACTTTCTCCTCTACTGGGTGCATGGATTCCAAATATTTTGTTCACTGGAATAGCCATTTGGTTGGTGCGAACAGCACAAAAATAGTTTTTGTTATTCCTTATTGTTTTTTAAGACTGGTTAATACAGGGTTAAAACTGTATTTTGTGTTAGGTTTAATGAAAATGAAACGTCTAATTTGTATTTACTTTTAACACTAAAGCAATTAAACAATGGGAAAAAACGTATTTTTTTGGCTAACATCCTTTTTATTATTTTCTGCGTGCGGACCTACCCTATCGCCATTTACTCAAAAGCTATACGAACAAAATAGCTGGAAAGAAAGCGATTTAAGGAAAATTCAATTTTACCTATCAGAGGACATTGTATTGAAACGGGAAGACGAAAGGGGATACTCTACCATTAAAGATGGCGAAATTGAAGTGGTGGAACGCGGTGAACTCGACCAAGTTATTATCAGAAAAGGAACACCTGGCGTGTTTTTATTTAGCCCAAAAGAAGACCGCTTCGCAGTTAGTTTTGAATCCACCGACGAACGTTTTTTAATGTTTGGACCTAATCCAAACAGGGCAATCGTTATTTATTACTAGCTTCAGAATGGGAAAAAGAGGAGGATTGGTCACTTACGGAGGCAGGCGATATCGCGTGGATAGCCGTCACGCTTTAGCTACTTTAATGGTAGATTTGAAAAAAGTAAGAAAAACGACTGTCAATTCTAGAACAGCGAGCGGAAGAAAACTGTAAAGAATTAAGCAAGAATGGGTTACTGATGGTGAAGTGGTTTAAGTTTACTATTCCTTTAAATCACTTTGTCATTTAATATCTGTATGATAAATCAAGTATTTAGTCTTATTCCTAAGGCAATAGCTGCCTTGCATCCTTGCGCAAAGCGTTGAAAGAAAGCCAGTATTTTTTGAAAAGTTCTGGTTCTGTCTGTTGTTCAAAAGCAATTACGGGGCAATCACTTCTTTTTACACCGTACAGATAATGAGATACTTGCATTTTCCCTTGTGCTGTGTTTGCATCCAAAGCAAGTAAGTGATAAGTAGGTAAGTGGTCGTAAGTGTAAAGATGAAGTTTGCCTTTGTAACCTTTGGCATCAAAGTCTGATTGCAAGGAAGTCAATTCAGCTATTACATCCTGAATAATTGAAATGCTTTTTGCTTCTTTGGGTGCTACTTTTTTTAAATCATCGAAATAAAATTTGGAAGATTGCCCATTAGGATTAATTAAATAGCAATGAAAATCTACACCTCGTTTTAGTGCTGCTAAAACATGTGTTTTATACTCTGCCTCGCTCCTTGCGCTAAAATAATTTGCAAATTGATTTAATCGCGTACCAAAAATAATAACCTCTTTTTGTGCTTTATCAAGATAGGCTGCTTTTTCTGATACAGGTAGCCTGCCGTCTCTAAATATTTGCAATGTTGGTTTGTATTTTGGTTGAGGAGGCTCAATGATTATTTTTGTCCATGCTGAATCGTCAATATCTTTTACATACTCACTACTTTTCTCGCTATAAATCATATTTAATTCGCTCTTGATGATTTTTTTAACTGCATTGGCAACATCTCTTAATGCAGCTAGGCTAAAGTGATAGTCACTTTTACCGTTGAAAGCTTTATTTAGAAACGATGTGGAGACGCGATTACCTATTGCTTCTAGTTTTTCTACTATGCGACGTTGGGTGTAAGTCGTTTCTATATCTTCTTGTAGCAGTGTAACTCCTTTCTGAATAATATCTAAATATTTTTTCTTATTGTTGTCCATTGCACTGATTTTAAATCAAGAAAACATCGTAATTGATAGCTGATTAGTTAAATTGTTTTGTAACATTTTTTTCTTTTTTTAGTTGTAAAAAGGATACAAAGCTATTGCTTACAATCTATCCTATTTACACAATTTGTTACTTGATTTTTTTATAAAAAGTAGTACAAATTTAAAGTTATATTATATCTTTGTGTCCATCTTAATAAGGTTCTCACTAGAATACAAATTTAACTACCTACTTTAGCTAAGTCACTTAGGTGTAGCTTGTCGTAAACGCTATTTAAAATAATTAACATCATTTGCAACACGCATTGGGAAGGTTTATTAAAAAGCCTTACATGCTAACATATTTTACTTAAAGAGTAAAATATGGTAATTATTTCGTATTCTATCTGTACTAATTAAATTATAGTCTCACGTTAATTTTTATTTTATGAGAAAATCGAGTTATGTTGTTTTAGTATTTATGTTTTCTTTGATTTTTGTAGGTTGTGAAAGGAACGAAGTTGCCCCTACATCAACAGAATCATTCAAGTCTATTCAATTGCTGCAAGATACACCTGATTGGGTAAAGGAACTTGCTGTTTATGCTATTGATAACGAACAGCCTTTGGAAGCTCGAAATGAGCAACTTAATGTGTATAGGTATCTCACTTTTAAGCCTGAGCTACGGTTGTTCTTGCAAGCAGTGGATAAAATACCTGGATTGAGTTTGTTACTAAAAAATCAATTATTGCCCGTTACAGTTTTTGCACCAGTCAATGAAGCGTTTATTGCTTTTTTAGCAGAAAACGGATTTGCGAGCTTGGATGAAGTACCTTTGGATGTGCTATCTCGCGTGTTGTCTAACCATATCATTCTGGGTAAGAAAGATATTGAGTGGTTGGATGAGTACATGAAAACTTTAGCTTATGCGGACTGCAACGTTAGAGGCAGACTGAGTATTTATGTAGATGTAATTGACCCAAGAAATGCAATTGTGAATGGTGATGTAAACGTCATCAAAGGCAATCAAATTGTGGGTGCTGGATTTGTGCATTGGGTAGATAAAGTGATTGGATTATCAACTGTATTGGATTTTGCGTTGAATGACCCTAATTTCTCTATCTTGGTAGAGGCATTAACTTGTCCTACGCTTTCTACTGATTTCGTAGGTGCTTTGAGCGGTGATGGACCATTCACTATTTTTGCGCCGACCAACCAAGCGTTCCAAAATTTATTTGCTGCGCTAGGTGTAACTTCGGTGTGTGAAATACCAGCGGAAACTCTAGAGACAGTGCTAAAATATCACGTAAAGCCAGGCGCAAGTATTGTTGCTTCTATGTTGGCGAGAGAAAAGAATTACACACTTTGGCGGAAGGATTATTTTTGCAGTCAGAATTGGACGGTACAACAATTAAAATTGTGGCTAATAACAGCATTGCGAAAGTAGTGTTAGCAGATCTTCAAGGTAACAATGGTGTGATACACGGTATTGACACGGTATTACTACCTTAGTTTTCTTATCTATAAAATCTTGTGTAGTGCCTACTCATGCACTGCACAAGACTTCTTTAGGTTGACCGATTACAAAACAATGACCAAGCTACCGCAACTCATCCTACGATTTGTCGTTTTCATGGAATGTCAAATACCCTATGCAATATTGTTTGGTTTAAACGGGATTGCGGCTTACCGACCACCAGCCACTAGTAGAAGCCATTGCGGCTAAATTACCAGTTTTGCTTTGCTATTTTTGGGAACCTTCGCAGATAGCTGCTTCAGTAGCTGACCCTAGGCATTGGCAATTTGTGCAACAGTCACTTTCTGATATGCAAACAAGATTAGCTGAAAAGGGGTTGAAATTGTATATTTTTCATGGTGAAGTGCTATCTATTTTAGACCAATTGCGCGCTCACGTTACTATTCACAGTATTTTTTCACACCTTGAAGTTGGTGTGGCTTCCACCTTCAAGCGAGACCTAGCAGTAAAAAGATTTTGCCGAAACTATGGGATTCAGTACAAAGAATCTGCGCATGACGGTATAATTCGAGGATTAACGCATAGGCAAAATTGGGAATCGCAGTTGGATAATTTTTTCAAATCGCCTCTAGCTAATCCGAACTTAGAGGCTTTATTACCTCTTCAACTTTCAATCACGTTAATTAATCCACAGAATATCCCTTCTACTTTCTTTAATTCACAAAATAAAACTTTCCAGCAAGGCGGCGAGCGCGTGGGATGGCAATATTTTACTTCCTTTATCCACAAAAGAGCGCGATACTATGTAAACCACATTTCTCAACCTGAAGCCAGTAGGTCGAGTACCAGCCGAATTTCTCCTTATTTGGCTTATGGAAACGTAAGTGCACGCCAACTTTTTCAGTATGCTGCGCTTCAAAATCGCAAGTAGAGTATGAGCGGATGTTATCGCATTTTCAGACGCGCTTATGGTGGCGCAGTCATTATATCCAAAAATTAGAATCTGAGTGGCAAATCGAATTTGAACCTATCAACAAAGGATTCTTACTTTTAGATCGTCACTTGACGAACGATTTGAGGCTTGGGCTAACGCAAGAACAGGTATTCCAATGGTGGATGCCAGTATGCGCTGTTTAGCAGCTAATGGATTTTTAAATTTTAGAATGCGCGCTATGCTGGTTACATTCGCTACGTTTTCGCTTTGGCAAGATTGGAAAGCAGTGGCAGATCATTTGGCTCGTCTGTTTTTAGACTTTGAACCAGGTATTCATTATGCTCAAATTCAAATGCAAGCAGGGTTGACTGGCTACCACACGATGCGGATTTTTAATCCTATTGTGCAAGGAAAATCCTACGATAAAGAAGGCGTTTTTATCAAAAAATGGCTGCCTGAACTACAATACGTGCCAGTACCTTTATTATTCGAGCCATGGAAAATGACTTCGCTTGAGCAACGGCTATATGGCTGCTTGTTGGGAATAGATTATCCCAAACCTATTGTTGATTACGAAGTAACTACCCGTTTGGCAAAAGAGAAATATTGGCAGATAAGGCAACATCCCGATGTACAAGCAAAGTTACCTTCTGTTTGGAGACGGCATTGTATCCCCAAAAGTATTAAGGACTATGAAAACAGTCACAGGCTATAAATAGCTCCATAACTGCTAATTAAGCGGATATTTTTTGGTTCCGTTTTCTTAGCGGCAAGTACCTATTGCCTATCAATTTTTCAGGTACTTAAAAATTACATGATTCAGATATTTTGAAAAAACAAATAATAATCTCATATTTGCTTCTGCCAAGTCAAGAGAAATTAAAATTGCAAATAGTAAAGTCGTTTCATGAGAACAAAACTTGTATTTAACAATGAAAAGATTTCGGAATCTACCGAAATCTTACGTGCTTTAGCGCATCCTTTAAGGTTAAAAATCCTTGAATTTATTGATCAAAATGAGGAAATTAACGTCAATAAAATCTACAACACGTTAAACCTAGAACAATCCATTACTTCGCAGCATTTAAAAATACTGCGCTTAGCTAAATTAGTGGATGCCAATCGAGATGGAAAATACATCTATTATAGCATCAACTACGACCGTTTGCATAATTCTATTGAATCATTAGAAAACTTCAAACAGTCCATCGCCAATCAAGAAATGTGGTTAGAGGAAGAAGGCGAAGTTGTAGAAAACGACTGGATGTAATAATTTGGGCTTTTATATTAGTTTTCAAGCGTTTGCAAGATTTACAGGTAAAGTTTACCTAAATCTTTTAAGATATAGTTCATCCTCTTTTGAGCCAATCAGTTTCGTTTAAGATTATCTTCTTTGGTCTTTAAAAAGATAGCTAGTATTTAGTTTAGCTACCTTTTTGAAGACTAAGGATACAGCCGCGTAGTATGGTCAACGGAAAGTAAATTTGTGTCTTTTTTATATTTTAACCAACACTTTAAACAAATCCACCCATGAGAATGCGCTATCCCCTAGTTGTAATAACTAATTTATTTCTTCAAATTGCCTTTGCTGGAGACCCTGATGATAGAATTACTATCTTTTTAGATTGCGAGTTTTGTAATGAAGCTCAAGTAAAAAAAGAACTAGATTATGTAAATTTTGCACTTGATCCGTATCGAAGTGACTTACATGTATTTGTAAGCCGTCAATGGTTGTCTAGTGGTGGGCAACAGTATTTCATTGAGTTTATTGGGAAGTCAGATTGGGAAGGAGAAAAAGTAAAATTTGACTTTACTTCTCTACCTACTTTGACTAGTTTTGAGCAGAACGAGTTAATTATCAATAAAATAGAAATTGGATTAGTCCCTTTTTTAGCTAAAACGAAATTAGCGGATGGTATTAATCTTGAGATAAATACCAAAGAGAGTAATAATGCGCCATCTTCAAATAATGGTTTTTGGAACAATTTTATCTTTGATTTAGGTGGTAATGTGGCATGGAGCAGCGAAGCCACTAGAAAGGATTTACGATTCAACACTAACGTCAATATGGAGAGCACCACTGAAGAATGGCGGTTTCGCGTTACTCCCACCTATTTTTATCGTCATCAAACGATTCAAACTAATGATCAGGAAGTAATTGCTACCCAAACAAGAGGTAATTTCCCTTGGTCTTTAGTTAAAAGTATTGATACACACTGGTCAGCAGGTATTTTCAACAGCTACTACACTAGCAATTTCAGTAATATTGACCTGAGCATTTGGCTTGCTCCCGCCATCGAGTACAGTATTTTCCCTTACAGCGACGTGCCTGAACGAGAATTTACAGTATCTTATCGCTTAGGATATTTATACCGCGACTATATTGAAGAAACCATTTTCAATAAACTCACTGAACAACTTTATCAGCAAATGTTAGATGTCAACCTTCGGATGCGCCGTCCTTGGGGTAATATTTTTGCAGGTATGAGCAGCTCTAATTTTATGAATGACTGGTCGAAAAATCGTTTGGTACTGAACGGGCAATTTTCTGTGCGCGTGTTTAAAGGATTATCTGTTTCCTTTGGTGGTAATTACGAATTAATTAACGATCAAATTTCGCTACCCAAAGGTAAAATAACTTTGGAAGACTTACTACTAGCACAAAGGCAGCAAGCCACTAGCTTTCAGTCGAGTATGAATCTTGGAATCAATTATACCTTTGGTGCAATTTACAATAACGTAATCAATACTAGATTGTGAGAAAGCTAATTTTATCCAGCTAGAAATTACAATCAATCTTGGTGTCGAGTATATTTATAGTAACTTTGCGTTTCATCATTATGGATTCTTTTATTATGAAGCGTTCTTGTTTATTATTTCTTGTATTTCTAATCTTCTCACAGGTAGCTACTGCTCAACGAGTAGCTTTGCAAGCTACCAAAGTAAAAAAAGGTCAACTTCAGGAAACTCTTTCGTACAAGCATCAACGCACACCAATCATCAGTGCGCATCGTGGCGGAAGGTTCATCAAAGGCTATCCTGAAAACGCTATTGAAACTTTTGAATACACTATTACTCGTGTTCCCGCGATGATAGAGTGTGATATAGAAATAACTCAAGACAGCGTGTTAATTTTGATGCACGATAATACCTTAGAGCGCACTACTACTGGTAAAGGAAAGGTAAAAGAACAAAGTTGGTCTTACATTAAGACCTTACACCTAAAAGATGACTTCGGGGATAGTACCAATTTTAAAGTACCAACGTTAACAGAGGTGTTAGTTTGGGGTAAAAAAACGGCAATTCTTGAATTGGATGTAAAGCGTGGTGTACCTTTTGAAAAAGTAGTAGATGCAGTAGAAGCCGCAAAAATGGAGGATTATGTAATCATTATCACTTACAACAGTAAAGATGCACAAAAAGTATATGAGTTGAATCCACGATTGATGATTTCAGTTACCATTCGCAACGAAGAAGAATTTCAGCGGATTAAGGATACTAAAATTCCTTTTTCTAACCTAATTGTTTTTACAGGCACTACCCTACCCGATGCAACCCTCTATGAAAAAATACACGCACAGGGTTCATTAGCCATTCTTGGTACGATGGGTAATATTGACAATAGTGCTAAAGTACGCGGCTCAAAAGTTTATCAAAACTGTATCGCTACTGGCGTGAACGTACTGGCAACAGATTATCCTTGGAAGCTGCACAAGCATTAGATTTAATACAACCACCAAAAAAGGTAAAGCGCACTGCTTTGAATCGTTAAAAGTTGTGGTTCAGTGGGTTTTGCTTAAAACTCACTGAACTATAACTTTTGTGTCAACTCAGTTCTCAATGCTTCCAGTCGTTCATCAATAGAGGTATGTTTCTTCTCTAAAAATTCAACCTGTTGATGCTCCAGCTCCAAGTGCCTGTCAAAGGTTTTGAAGTTTTCGTCTATTCGTTCGGCAATATGCGAAACATAAGTTTTTAATTTTTTTCCTACTTCTTCCTCTAAACGCGTGCTTCCTTTCACCATTTCTGTTCGATAGCCATTCAAGATTTTTCTACGCTTGATGGTAGTCGTGATACCCGCAAAAAGTACACCAACAGCAGTAAGCACTCCACCCGTAATATCAAATATTGCACCTTGCGTCACAGCAGCCAATATAGCTCCTATTATAGCTAAACCACTTCCAGTCATTAAGTTAGGAGCAATATTTCGGCGGTCTGGAAATAGAGACGTGTCTTTGAAATTTTCATCTTGTGCCAAAAACTTAGAAAAAGTATTCTGTAAATCCCTCAAGACATTACTTCGTCGTTCCGCAATGTCGGCAAAGATTTCATGGTTGTGCTTCAAAATGGTTTGACTGTTTTGAAGTTTTAAATCTATCATCTTTGCCATTTGCTGAATACTATCCGCCAAATCCAAAATGCTGTCATTGAGCTTAGTATTTAATTCCAAAGTCAAGTCGCGCTCCAATTCTTTGGAAAGGTTTTCCAACCAATCTTTTGCTGAGGCGTGTTTGTTAAAAATAGAAGCCAAAGAACGTCGGAGCAGCGAAAAGAAATTTAATCCTGCGCTCAATTCTCTTTCTTTAGTATTGGCAATACGCTCATAACCAGCCACTAAGTTCTCTATCAAAATATCTACTTGGTTGTTGGACTTCACCGATTGTTGGCGAATCGTTTCTTGAATATCCTTCCTAAAAGCGAGGTCAGCTTCCCATTGTTGCTTTCTGGTCACCAGTCCAACAAGTATTTTTTCGTTGATGTTGTCGGAAAGGTCAAGATTATTTTGAAGTTTTATCACAGGTGCTTTTCCTCCCGTGATATGGTCTCGAATGTAAGCTTTTAATGGCTCAAAACCACTATTCACCTTGTCGCCTTCTTGCTCCAATTTGGCAGATACTGCAAAAACTAAAGGCTGACTGATTCCCTTTTTTTCAGCAAAACCATTCACACCATCCATATTGACTTGCAAATCAGATGCTGGCATCAAATCTTTCTGCTGTAGAACAAAAATAATCTTTTTCCGCCAGTCTTGGTGAATATAATTAAAAAAATCCCAAGCCGATTGGCGATAAGGATTTTTGGCTTCAAACACAAACACAATCAAGTCGGCTGCAGGAATAAATCGCTCTGTAATCTCTTGATGGTGCGCCACAATCGTATTGGTGCCAGGCGTATCTACAATGGCAATTTCTTTGAGAATATCAACAGGCTGATAAATTTTTTTCAAATATTCATTGATGACAACAATGCTTTCCTTCTCGCCATACAAAATTTGTTGAATAGTATCTGTCATGGGCTGTGGGGCAACTTTGGTAATTTCCTTACCTACGTCCAAAAGTGCATTGATAAAGCTACTTTTACCCGCTTTCACTTCTCCTACAATAACAAACATGAAGGGTTCTTCTATTCGATTCCGTAAGTCGCTAACGGTTTGAGCAAGGCTTTGATTGCCAATACTTACTGTTAAATCGTGTAAGTCTTTTACAATTTCTGCTACGCGAGTGCGAAAAAGTTGTAATTCACTATCCAGTATTGTTGTCATAGCTAATAGATCGTTCTAAAATTAAAACGGATTGCGGTCCTGCACAGAACAGCAAGTCCAAAATGGATAAATTTGGTAAAAAACTGTATCTTTCTTCAAACATCTGGGAATACACCACGGGGACTAAAACACTTATCCTCTTTCTGACGTTGAATTTTAGGAGAAATCACACTTCTATAATCTCTGGCATCCGTAGAATAAGTATTTTCATAGGACATAGTTGCAGCAATTTCTACAGAGAACTGTAGTAAATCTAGGCACTCTTTAAGAATTGCTGTATTAAAATCCCATAAAAACTCGTATCTCTTTTCAAAAAACAAATAAAAAATATCTGAATAATATTCAAAAAAGGTGCTTTTCGATATGCACTTTGTAACGTCATCCAGTGCTGATTTTGCCAAGGTTCGTCGTATGCAATTCGGACTTCTTTGATAGGCATTTGTTGATTTTTTCCTTTTTGTAAGGGGACGGACAAACGCAGCATGCTATTTGCACCAGCAATATGACAACGATTCCTATAACTTCCCTTCACATAGTGTTCATGTTGCTCAATGTAAGCTATATCTGCAATCATTAACTTCGTAAAGTATTGAATACAAGGAAAGTAGTGAGATTCTAATACCACTGCCGAAGTTTTGAACATGAATATTTGATTTGCTGATTATTGGGTATCTATTCAATGGTTTTAATGCCCTTATCCACTAATAAAAAAATAATACATGGTTTTATAAGGAACTATTAGATAATTATTATTAAGTTTTTTCTAATTTTCCGCTTAAAATATGATATTACTACTAGGCTATTAAGAGGTAATTCTAAACAAAAATAAAAAGATTTAATTGAAGAAGGTAATAAAAGCATAAAAATAGTATTGTTTTTTTCGATTTTTGCGTTAATTTTGGAATATTAAATTTGGGAGATGGCGGCGTTTGGCTTTACTAAACCCATCTATCAATTTGTTTTGGTTAAATTTTTACACAGGATGTCAAATCAAGAAAATAAAAGCGGCAAAAAAGGAAGAGGAGTAGCCTTTGTTTTAGGTATTACAATTGGCGCGGTTACTACCTATTTTCTCACAACCGAAGAAGGAAAAAAATGGCGTAAGGAAACCTCCAAGCGTGTAGGGGAATTTGCAAAACGTTTGAGCAAGCAGGCACAAGAGCAGTTTGAACAATTTGCAGAACGAGTAGAAGTGACTACGGAAGCAGCTTCAGAATATTTGGATAATGGCAATGGAGCGACAAAAAGCAAACCTATGCAAGCAGTCAAATCCGAAAGCCCATTCCAGCGCGGAATGCAAAAAGCAAAAAACGAATCTGATAAACGCCGCCAAATCATTGACGAAGAAATAGAAGATATTTAATCTCTTGATTTTGGGTTTAGTATAGATGGTATTATTTCCAAATTCCAAGCCTAAAATGAGCGACAATAAAATTAAGCCACCTATTAGATGCAATCCATAATATGGAAAATCAACAGGATTTTAGAGAGGATTTGGGTAAAATGACCTACTACTTGCAAAGCTACCTTAAACACAATTCTCAATTGGTAAAACTGGAACTATCGGAGGTGATAGGCAAGTTGTTCGGTTTTGGTTTGGCAATTATCGTGGCGTTCGTAATTTTAGGTGTAGGTTTAACCCTACTTTCTGTGGCATCGCTATACTTCTTAGCTAATTGGCTAGGAAGTATTGGTCAAGCGTGCCTCTGGGTAGGTATTTTTAATACTTTGCTGGGAAGTTTTATCTTTATGTTTAAAAATAAATTATTCTATTCGACCTGCTCACCTTGCGATGGTCAAAATATTGTATGAAACA
>JAAUTG010000387.1 GCA_012031785.1 Saprospiraceae bacterium
CAAGTATCCTGGGAATTTTTTTAACCCCGTTTCACTAATCCAGGACTGGGCGGGCGAGCCTCCAAGAGCGCTGTTAACCAAACCAATTGGAATTTTTTCACTTTCATAGACTTTGGCTGCAAAAAAGTACGCTACGCCTGAAAAATCTTTAATGGTTGTCGGGCTTACTTCCATCCACGAACCACCTGAAAAGTCTTCTTTCTCCATGTTAAAATCATACGTTTTCGGTACGATAAATTGTCTAATCATGGGATTTTTCGCGCTGCGATAAATATCAGGATACGCATCTTTAAGCCTTTCCATCGGTAATTCCATGTTGGATTGCCCACTACACACCCAAACATCGCCAAAAAGTATATCTTTTATCACCAGTTGATTGCTCGCTTTTATGGTAATTTGGTGCGGACCGCCAGCTTTTGTGGCGGAATACTGACCTGCCAAATACCATCTTGCTGAGTAATGGTCTGATAGTCTTGATTAAATAATTGTACGGTTATCTTTTCGTTTGGACTAGCAAATCCCCATATTTTTATGGGCTGGTCTCGTTGTAGCACCATACCATCGCTAATGTATTAGGCAATCGAACTTGACCGTAACTGGCAGAAATGACAGTAAAGAAGAATATAAACACGGTTAGTGCTTGTTTCATAGTGATAATTTTACATAAATAATTAGTAATGTGTAAGATAAGAAGAAAGTCATAGGAAAGGAGATATGGACTATGCTAAAGATTAGTAATTAATTCATCATAAAGATAGTAAGTCATATCTCCTTACTCAAAACTTAAATATACATATTAATTAACTGCTCGTATCGTTCTTGTTTGCCGCTTATTAGATTTGGCTCACCATTGGCTTTTCCTATGGCGGCTAGGTCTTCCAAAGTCAATTTACCATCAGCAAACAAAGCTCCATTGCCTGCATCAAAACTGCTATACCTATCTTTTTTCATCTGATGGTATGGCGAATCGTTGATAATTTTATCCGCAGTGATTAAGGCTCTTGCAAAAGCATCCATTCCACTGATATGTGCAATAAATAAATCTTCCAAGTCCGTAGAGTTTCTGCGAATTTTGCATCAAAATTGATACCACCTGTTTGGAATCCACCACTTTCCAAAAATACCAACATCATTTGTGTCAATTCGTAAACATCAATTGGAAACTGGTCGGTGTCCCACCCATTTTGATAATCGCCTCTGTTAGCATCCATACTACCCAGCATACCAGCATTAGCAGCAATAGTCATTTCATGTTCCATCGTATGACCCGCCAAAGTGGCGTGGTTGACCTCAAGATTTAACGCAAAATCCTCCATTAAATCATATTCTCTCAAAAAGCCTATTACCGTTGCTGCATCAAAATCGTACTGGTGCTTAGAGGGTTCCATTGGTTTAGGTTCGATAAGGAATTTGCCTGTAAAACCATTTTTTCGACCATAATCTCTAGCCATGGTAAGGAATCTTGCTAGGTTGTCCAATTCCTTCTTTACATTGGTGTTAATCAAGGAGATATAACCTTCTCTTCCACCCCAAAACACATAGTTTTGCCCACCTAATTTGATGGTCGCATCAATGGCATTTTTAATTTGCACACTTGCTCTAGCCACCACATTAAAATCGGGATTAGTAGAAGCTCCGTTCATGTATCGAGGATGGGAAAACAAATTTGCGGTACCCCAAAGCAATTGAATCCCTGTTTCCTTCTGTTTTTCCAACGCATAATCCGTGATGATTTGCATTCTTTTTTCGTATTCAGCTACGGAATCACCTTCCTCTATCAAGTCCACATCGTGAAAGCAGTAGTATGGCACACCCAATTTTGAAATAAATTCAAAAGCTGCATCCATTTTATCTTTAGCCTGTTGTATGGGATCATTAGAGGATAGCCAAGGCATTGGTCTTGTTGGGCTTCCAAAAGGGTCGCCTCCACCACCACACAAGCTGTGCCAATAAGCCACTGCAAATCTGAAATGGTCTTTCATGCTTTTGCCATTGACTATCAGGTTTTCGTCATACCATCTGAAAGCCAAGGGATTTCTAGAATCTCGCCCTTCGTAATTTATTTTTGGACGTTGTTAAAGTAAGTACTCACGTTGGTTGAATTTTAAATTACTTAATTTTCTCCACCCTAACTTGCTTAATTTTCTGAAAAAAAATGTAAAACAAGCCATGCTGGTTACTTATAATTTCGGAACAAATATAAATATTCTTTTGTTAATGCAATCAGTTACGTAATTATTTTTAAATAATAAATTTGGCGAATTAGTTATTATTTAATATTTTTGTATAAAATCAATACCCAGCACTATGTTTTAATATGATTACAGGAAATGTCAATCACGAAATAATATCAAATTCTATAACTTGTTTGTAATCTGTTGCATACATGAGTAACAAGGATGATATCACTATTTACGATATTGCAAGGATAATGGATATATCTTCAGCCACTGTTAGCAGAGCACTCAACAACAACCCCGCTATTAGTGCTGAAACTAGAAAAAAGATACATGAAACAGCCAAAAAACTTGGATACAGACACAATAGTTTTGCTGGAAACCTCAGAAAACAAAAATCAAACACCATTGGTGTAATCATCCATGAGTTAGTATCTTCATTTACGACATCAGTGCTTGGTGGTATAGAAAAAGTGACAACAGAAGCGGGATACGACCTTATTATCGCTCACTCTTCCGAGAAGATGTCTAAGGAAATAAAAAATGCTAATAATTTATTTCACAAAAGAGTAGATGGGGTCATTGCTTCACTTGCATTCGATACCAATGATTTGAGCCACTTTGAGCCTTTCAATAGTAAGAATATACCACTTATCTTTTTTGACCGAGTGGAAGAAAATAGTGAGAATACTAAAGTGATTATTGATAACTACAAATGTGGTTACCTCGCTATCCAACACCTTATAAATCAAGGCAGTAAAAGAATTGCCATAGTAACAGGGACACAACAGCGAAACGTATATAATAAGAGATTTCAAGGCTATCGAGATGCGCTTTTCGACAATGGCATGGAACTGAAAGATGATTATATCATCATTAACGAGCTGAGCGAGGCATCTGGTGTAGAAGCGGCAAACATAGTCAGAAATCTAAAACCAATGCCAGACGCAGCGTTTGTTACCAACGATTTGACTGCTGTATTTTTCATCAAAGAACTAAAAAAACACGGTATTAGAATACCCGAAGATATTGCTGTGGTTGGTTTCAATAATGATGCCATCAGTAAAATAGTAGAGCCTGAACTTACTACAGTAGAATATTCTGGTTTTCTGATTGGAGAGATAGCAGCCACTCAACTCATTAGCCATTTACAAGGAAAGACAGACGTAAAGCAGCTATCCACTATCATTATTAATTCTGAACTTATCATTCGCGAATCTTCGCTTAAATCTGGAAAACGATAAGCTATGAAATAGCTACCTTTTATCTTGTTTGGGATTGATTGTTACAAAAAGTTAAATCTGTACGTGATTAAAGCAACCGATTGCAGTTTGTAGAATTGCCCGCTGTTAATGGTACTTTTGAGTAAAGTTCAAAACGAACGCTCCATTTGGGTTACAAATAAGTCAAAATGGGGGTAAATATAATTCAACCTAAATTTCAGGCATTTGTACGTCAAAACAAATGTTACTTTTATTACAAGATTTGTAAGGCTTTTCGATTACAATTAAGTTAGTATAGGTTCATCCGTAATTGTAGCGTAAGAAATATTTTATGAATCTCCCTTTTATGGAGCGTATTGTCGGGCTGACTCCAAGTCTCACCTCGACAATTTATTGCAAAATAGAATAGCTATTATCTATTTTTCTAACCTTATTTTATACTTAATTTTCTATTTTATGAAAAATATTTTCATACTTTTCTTGCTCTTTACCCTTCATTCATGCGATAGTCAAGAACAAACCATGCACTCGACCAAGTTCGAACCGCTAGTATAATCAACTGGTTGGTCTGAACTGAATTTGATCAGATG
>JAAUTG010000071.1 GCA_012031785.1 Saprospiraceae bacterium
GAGTAACATTAATTACTGATTTAAAGTGCAAGAACGTAAGGTTTGTTCAAATTTTGAAATACTTTTGATAAGGATAGTATAAATTTATTTTATGAAAAGACTAAATAAATACTTCTTTTTACCATATTTGCACATGTTTATTCTATCAATAAAGTAATACGCCTAATTTTTTAGGTATCAATTTTACTTAATTCAAACTCTTACGATGCAAAAACATTTTATTTTATTTTTATTGACCCTATTAACTTTTGGGCTGAAAGCACAGGACGACCCGTCACCAGTTACAAAAACTTTCGCGCTCAAAAACGTAACTATTGTCCAAGCTCCAGGAAAAGTGATGGAGCAAGGCACATTAATTATTAAAAACGGCTTAATCCAAGCGGTTGAAAAACATCCCTATTCCTTTTGATGCTAAAGTCATCAAAGCGGATTCAATGTACGTATATGCTGGATTTATTGATGGTGCTTCGCATGTAGGAATTACTCGCGCTGAAGAACCTCAAGGTCAAGGTGGTAGAGGACAAAGACCAGAAGTGAAAGACCCTGGAAATCCACCTAATGACATAGCAGGTATCCAGCCTGAACGCCTAGTACGCACGATGCTCAAAGCGGATGAGAAATCCATCGAAGATATGCGCAAACTGGGCTTCACCGTTGCACACGTAGTACCTACTGGTAAAATGCTGCCTGGCACAGGTGCTATTATATTATTGGCAGGTACTTCTGTCAATGACATGCTAATCAAAGAAGAGGTTTCGCTCTTTGCACAATTTACAGGAGCTGGCTTTGTCGCGCCTTCCACTATTATTGGTGTCATGTCAAAACTAAGGGATTTGTACTTTCAAGCGCAACAAAGCAAAGCATATACTGCTGCTTACTTAAAAAATCCAACGGGTATGAGCCGCCCAGAAAGCAACCCTGTACTGGAAGCATTCTATCCTGTCATTGATAAAAAACTGCCGCTATTTATGAAAGCAGAAACGGCAAGAGATATTTCTCGTGCGCTCATTTTACAATCGGATATGGGTTATAATTTGGTACTAACCGAAGTAAAGCAAGGCTGGGACTATGCCGCGCAGTTGAAAACCATTCCTACTTTTTTATCTCTAAACTTACCGCCTGTCAAGGAAGTAAAAAAAGCAGACGAGAAAAAAAAGGAGAAACTACCAAGTCCCCTACTCCGTCTGAGTTAGAAGCGGAAGCGTTAGAAAAACGACGCGCGACCATTATGAAAGAATACGAAGCTCAAGCTGCTAAAATGGCTGCTGCGGGTGTTGCTTTCGGATTTTCCACTTTAGAAGCTAAACCCAAAGATATCAAAAGCAATTTTACACGCATAATAGAAGCAGGTTTAACCACCGACCAAGCCCTTGCTGCACTTACTACGAATCCAGCCAAAATGCTAGGTATTGACAACATGACAGGAACAGTGGAAAAAGGTAAAATGGCTAATTTGATAATTTCTGACGCACCCTATTTTGACAAAGAATCAAATGTTCGGTTTGTGTTTGTAGATGGTCAATTATTTGAATACGAAGCCAAGCCCAAAAAGAAGTCCGCTGAATCAGGAAGGGAGGAAAAACCAGCAAAAATTGGTGGTAAGTGGAGTTACACATTCGATGCAGGTGGGCAGCAAATGAGTGGAAATTTTGTCTTTGTGCAGGACGAAGACAACAACATCTCTGGAACAGCCTCTAGCCCACAAGGCGCAGGAGAGACAAACATTGAGAACATAGAATTAAAAGGTAATTTACTCACTTTTAACATCACTTGGCAAGGCATTACGGTTGAGTATGAGTTAACTTTTGAGGAAAACGCCTATGATGGCAAAGTAACTGCGGGTCAATTTGGTACTTTTGATATTGAAGGAACTAAGCTACCCCAATAAGCATTCAAGCGTTTTTTGCTCACAGAACTTTGAAAGGTAGGATTTAAAAAACCTATCCAAAGTGTATTTATTTGTTCAACATTAAATATCAACATATTGAAAATGAAACAATTATTAAGTTTAATACTCGCTATATTATGTACGTTGGTGTACTTAAAGGCACAAGTGCAAACAGGTAGCCTACTGATTAAAAATGGAACAGTGCTGACAATTACCAAAGGAAATTTGGATAATACGGACGTTTTAATCGAAAATGGAAAAATTACGAAAATAGGCAAAAATCTTGCTGCTCCAAAAGATGTAAAAGTGATAGATGCTACGGGACAGTTTGTGATGCCAGGCATCATTGATGCCCATTCGCACATCGCGCTGGAAGTAGTGAATGAAGCCTCCAATCCAGTCACCTCCGAAGTATTTGTAGGCGACGCCATTGACCCTTTCGACATTGCAATTTATCGTGCGTTGGCAGGTGGCGTAACGTCATCTCATGCCATGCACGGTTCTGCTAACGTGATTGGTGGCGAGTGTGAAACCATCAAACATCGTTGGGGGAATACCAATCCGAGTGCTTACAAGATGGAAGGTGCGCCGCGTACTATTAAATTCGCGCTTGGCGAAAACCCAATGCGTGTGCATGGCGAGGGTAGAAACATACAACCTAATTCTCGTATGGGGGTGGAGCAGGTAATCCGAGAAGCTTTCGTAGAAGCCAAAGAATATTCGGAAGCCAAAACAAAGTACACAAGCAGCAAAGCGACTGACCCTACGGCAATGCCGCCAAAGTACAGTCGTCGTTTAGAAACGCTTTCAGAAATTTTGAAAGGTAATATCATTGTACATTGCCACTCTTATCGTGCAGATGAAATCTATATGTTGCTTAAAGTATTAAAAGATTTTGGGGTGAACCGAATTTGCTTTCAACATGTGAACGAAGGATTCAAGGTGGCACCAGAATTGGCTGCCTATGGTGCAATGGCTTCTGTGTTCGCGGATTGGTGGGCATACAAGTTTGAAGTTTATTATTCCACCTCTTACAATGCGGCGGTACTGACCAAAAATGGCGTTATCACTTCTATCAATTCAGACGATGAGGGGTTGATTCGTCATTTGTATCACGAGGCTGGTAAAACTCAACGTTATGGCGGCTTGAGCGACGAAGAAGCTCTAGCATTAATCACCATCAATCCCGCTAAACAGCTAGGTATCGAAAATCGAGTAGGCTCTGTTGAAGTGGGTAAAGAAGGGGATATCGCTATTTTTAGCGCGCATCCACTATCCATTTATGCAATTCCACAAATGACGATTGTAGATGGGATTATTCGTTTTGACCTCAAAAATGATGCAAACGATATGCGTTTAGAAGTTGACCCAGAAAACGCTACGCCAGCATTCATGGAGCTTCGTACTGAAGAACACGACCGTTGTATGCAGGATGTATTTTACTTATTCGAGCAAAACTAAATGTCGCGCAGTTGGCTATTTGTAATAGGGTTTTAGTGCGAGTGCTAATTACTGAACTAAAAAGTTCAAACTAATTTATTGCATAAGCCTTTCAAAATCTTGAAAGCCAATAGTAAGTACCATTAATCATCTGATAAACAAAAAATTGCAAATAAAATTATTGCAATTTTATTTTTTCATCAAGCGATTCATTCGCTCAACAATAATATGTTTATGGCAAAAATAATAACTGGAGCTATTTTATCTTTACTTCTGATGTTCAGTGCGTTACAAGCCCAAGTAGCAAAACCTAATAAAGGTATTTTTGCATTAACGAACGCTACTATCGAGACCATTACTAATGGGACAGTAAAAGGGACACTCCTTATCAATGACGGCAAAATCACTGCTATCGGAGAAAATGTGTCTATCCCAAGTGGCGCAACTACAATTGACTGCACAGGACATTTTATTTATCCTGGTATGATAGATGGCGGCACACAGCTAGGGCTAGAAGAAATCAGTTCCATTTCACTGACAGCGGACGCGGACGAAATTGGCGACTTTACCCCCCACATGCAAGCATTAACTGCCGTCAATCCCAACGCGGTTGCTATTCCAGTCACTCGCGTAGAGGGTGTAACGACAGTGCTAACTATTCCGCAAAATGGAATGTTTCCCGGAACTGCTGCACTCATTAATTTGGTAGGTTACACACCTGACCAAATGTATGCAGGATTTAAAGGCGTGGTGTTGAACTATCCTTCATCGGGTCGCCGTGGCAATTTTGACCGTCGAAGTGAGGAAGACATCAAAAAAGCGGAGGAAAAAAGTCTAAAAAACTTAACGATGTATGGGCAGAACTCCAGTTGTATGCAGGCATCAAAAGTGCAGCAAAAGCGGGCGATAAAATGATGTATAATCCAGAAATGGACGCGCTACTACCTGTTTATCAAGGACAAGGTACGTTGCTGCTGGAGGTAAATAAAGACAAAGATATTCTTTCTGCTATTCGCTGGGTAAAAGAAAAGAAGATTACTAAAGTGGTGTTCACAGGCGTGGCAGAAGGCTGGCGTGTGGCGGATTCTTTAGCGCAAGCTGGCATTCCAGTTATCACAGGACCTATGTTGGAAACACCACGCCGAATCTCTGATCGCTACGATGCAATGTATGCAAATCCTGGTATTATGCACAAAGCTGGTGTGAAAGTAGCCATTCGTTCTGATGAATCGGAAAACGTGCGTAATCTGCCTTTCAATGCTGGTTTTGCCGCAGCGTATGGCATGGAAAAAGCAGCTGCTTTGAAGGCAGTGACTATTGTACCAGCAGAAATATTTGGGGTATCCAATCGTTTAGGTTCTTTGGAAGTAGGAAAAGATGCTACACTTTTTGTGAGTACAGGTGACCCATTTGAAACTAAAACGAAGGTAAAATACTTGTTTATAGATGGCTGGAATGTAGCCATAGATAGTCGCCACATTCAGTTGTACAATGAGTTTTTGGATAGAAAACCAGGCTTACAGAAATAAGAAAAAGTGACCTATCTATTTACGAAAAGGAGTGACAAGGCAAACGAACCTTATCACTCCTTTTAAGTTTAATCCTTTCTAATTATTTAATCACAGACAAAGTTTGGGTCTGTATGGTTTGATTGGCGTGAACCACTACTAGATACAACCCTGTGGATAGATGAGCCACAGGAAATTCCATGCTATAATTTCCTTGTTTTTCTTGAATCACTGACTTTATTATTTCTACTAATTGCCCTTTGCTGTTGTAAAGATGAATAGCCACGTCTGCATCCTCGCCAAGTTCATAATTCAAAGTGAGCAAGGAAGAAGCAGGATTTGGAAACAGTTTGAAGGCAGCCAATGTAGGTGCCACCAAATTGCTTCGACCTTCGATGATAACTTCTCCAACGGTACAGGGAGCTATTTTGGCTGTAAAGTTAGTCCCGAAAGGAGCTATAAATCCAGGCATTAAGCGCACCAAAGCACCCGCCTTTAATTCTACATTGCTTCGTTGGCGATACTGACATTATCGC
Source organism: Saprospiraceae bacterium (assembly GCA_012031785.1). Classification (GTDB taxonomy): domain Bacteria; phylum Bacteroidota; class Bacteroidia; order Chitinophagales; family Saprospiraceae; genus JAAUTG01. The sequence goes on from JAAUTG010000071.1 coordinate 5,373, forward strand.
CAGTCACAATTGAATCCGAAGCTTCGTAATTGCTTGAAAGTATTTGGTTACTGAGGAACAAGTACGCTTCACAAGAGAGCGCAGCCGTTACGCCTTCGCCTTCCGTAATCGTCACTTCCGCTCGATTTCTAATCAAATTGTTGACTTGTCCAGCCATTGAAGTAGTGGCGTTGGGTGATAAGAAGTAATGTATTCTATTGATGTAAAAAAATTTAACATTTTCTGGTCGGCATTCCACATAGCGCTCCCAGTCATAACGCCGATCCATACATTGTTTGGTGCGAAGCGTAAAACCACTGCTTCCATAAGCTAAACCGTCTCCTGTACAGTCGTGAATGGCGTTAGTGCCACTGTCATCGTAGTAAGCGCGAACACTTCCTTGCACCGTACCGTTGCCATTGCTGTATTGTTGAGAAGTTCCTAAACTCATATCGGTCAAATAGTCCCAAACAACGACCAACGAACCTTGATTCCCACTGTAAAGTGCCCAGGTATCGCTATTAGTCGTATTGATGCTGCCTCCATTACCTCCAATTGTTTCGCCACCTAGATTTTGATCGGTAAAGTATTTCATTCCATTGGCAGCAGGATTCATGTCCAACACATCGTTGAAACCATTGGCAGGATGAAGTCGAAAGTACATATTGTAGTCTATTTCGCAAGCGGTGTAAAGTGCATCCAACTGCATGAAAACCCCACTAACAGCGCCCATTGTGGAGCGAATCGCACGAATTGGACCGTCCTTTATGGTAATATGTGCTCCTGCAGAATTGGAAAAACGATCTTCTGTGGAAGTACAAGTACCTGCATTGATAAAAAGTTGATGATGGTCTAAAATATCCGTACCCGTAGCATCTCCCGCTGTAATTCTCATTACGTCTTCTGTCCAACGCTGGGAGTATCCCATTTGGTAGTTTGCAGTGGTGATGGTCGAGTTCTCGGGATTCGCACCTTGAACGTCCAAAAGACATTCTTTATAGATAGTTTTGTAGTCGTTTGCATCAAAGTTGATGCTGTTTGGGTCATTCGGTATATTCCCGAACGCAAAATCGTAGTCAACGTAATCTATGCCTGCGTCTTGCTGAAGCGAGCCGTTTTGTAAGAACAAGTAGATATAACCCAGCACCATGTCTCCGTCCAAAGGGTCGGTTACTCTTACTTCACAAACAAAATTAGTCAAAGTACCAGTAGGATAGGTAGTTGCGAGTGATTTTACACCAATATCGCTGACCATAAAAACTAATTCATCGTCTGCATCATAATTAGGGTTAGTATCTGCGCCCACAAAAGTTTGGCTATCCGCATAAAATGAAATGTTCCATGCAATTGGTTCTGTGGAATTGTTCAAACAGTTGGAAACACTGGCAAGCTCTGCAGGGTCGTAAGGGGTATTAATGTCTTTAAGCACTCGTTCGTCAATTTGTATGGGAATCTGTAACCAGTTTTGTTGGTTATCAAATTTGAACGCCACCACTTCACTTGGTGTTTTTCCGATTAGGCAAGGCACTTGGTTGCCCACTAATACCACAGGTTCGCAATTTCTATTCTGCGCAATAATAATGTTCATCATCAACAAAAACAATAGAACAAATACTAGTAACTTTTTCATTCACTTGTGAATTGAATTAAACTAATCAGGTTAAGCATTTAACTGTCCTTTATTTGGATAATTCACTTTGAGGTGAATTGACGTTTAGACAAATCCCAAATAACCAACAGCCAGTAGATTATATGAATTATACCTACTTTTTTTGATAAATGATGCACAAACATAAGTCTAAATTGTCATAAAAAGTAATTGAAAGTTACCTCTAACTAGAGGCATTGGCAAAAAAGAAAAGCTAAATATGGCAGTCATTATCAATATAAGATATGAAAGTATGTTTAGACTTGTAATAATTTTTTTACATATCCTTTTAAGAAAATACAGTCTATGATAGGCGCATGGAGAAAAAACTTCGGAAAAGTTCAACGTTTGTAAAAATCACCTTACAAGAATTACTTGATTTTGGAGAAGTCTAATACCTGTTTTGCCATCGCATCTACGAAAGTTAAACCTTTCCGAAGTCGTTCTTTGGGAAACAGGGCTATATCTGTAAGGGCTAAGTAAGATGCGCACACCTAGTGGATTAGGAAAAAATTAGAAAGGTTGTTTAGCTTTGCCAAACAACCTTTGGAGGTAGCGTGGGGGAGGCTTGAACTCCCGACCTTGCGATTATGAATCGCACGCTCTGACCAGCTGAGCTACCGCGCCATTTTATTTAGGAACGCAAAGGTATATCTTCTCTATGATTTTTGCAAAAAAATCATCATCTTTTATCTTTCTTTTGTCTGTTTAATCATTTGCAGTTAAGTAATGGTGATGTGAATAACGCTTATTGGTCAACTGATTATTTAGTTATTTATTTTTAGGATTATCTGGCAACTTGGTATTTTTGATAAGGAACATCTCGAAATGAGCCTTTTGTAGGCTAACAAATATAGGCTAACAAATTACCAACTGCGCGACATCCATTATTCAAACGGACTCAAGTCTTAAAGAATATACTTTAGTTTCGTAAAGCGCATGTAAATTTTGTTAAAAAAGCCAATAATGAACAATAGATTGTGTGTGAGGGGTAAATTCTCCTTTTTTGACACAAAATCTATGAACATTTCAATTAAACAACTGTTTGTTGATGCAATCATCGAAAATAGGTTTACAATTATTTGTGAAAGTGTTCAAAAGAATCAAGTGCTGTGGCGATATATTCAATTAGAGATTTAGAAAAGTTATCAGGAATAAAAGCCCATACCATCAGAATATGGGAGCAACGCTATGGCATGATTGAGCCTCGACGCACAAAAACAAATATTCGTTATTACGAAGATGAAGACCTTAAATTCATCCTCAACGTTGCACTACTCAATAAAAACGGAATCAAGATATCGAAAATTGCCAAAATGGCGAAACACGATATTGCAGAAAAGGTGTCCGCCATTTCAGAAGTCAATTTTGAGTTTGACACCCAGTTGGATGCCCTTACGCTCTCCATGATAGAAATGGATGAGTATAAATTTGATAGGATTATCACAATGAATGTCCAAAAGATGGGATTCGAGCGCACTATGCTAGAAATTGTTCAACCTTTTTTGGACAGATTGAGCTTATTGTGGTTGACTGGTTCTATTCGCCCTGTGCAAGAAAATTTCATCAGTTATTTAATTCGTCAGAAAATAGTAACTGCTATTGATAATGAGCCATTTATACTTGGTGGAGGAATTAAAAAGTTCCTTTTATTTTTGCCAGAAGGAGAAAGCCAAGAGTTAAGTTTACTATTTTTGCATTATCTTTTAAAAGTACGTCGCAATCAAGTGATTTATATTGGTCAAGATATGTCTATCAACGATTTGCAAGACGTGTTCACGATACATAAGCCTGATTATCTTTATACAATGATTACGGAAACTTTTTCCAAAGAGCCTGTGCAACAGTATATTGATACTTTGATAGCACGTTTTCCAAGTTGCCAGATTATGGTTTCTGGCTACCAAGTGCTTACTCAAAATGTAAAATCCTCTAATCGCGTTACCATCCTAAAGAGTTTGGATCAGACTATCAAGTTCCTCGACCAACTTAAAAATCGCAATACCGATGGCGCGCATGAATTGTAGTTACTAGGCAGTTCGCTGTTTGCTTTCAAGAATATCTGCTACTGCTTGTGTAGAGTACCTACAAATGAGGTTGGATAAATTGGGCAATAGCTACAAGCAAGTTAAACAACGTCAGTCACCATAAAATAAGTTGTTGTCTAAAAACAATTAGTTAAAACTTTAGCATGTTACTTTTTAAAAAAACACGGTCTTAGTAGCTTGATTGCTTGCTAGGAGTGATAATTAGGAGTAACAAATTAATTGTTTGATAGTGAATCAGTTGTTAAGGTAAGTTAAATGTTTTATGTACTACTCATTACATAGAATTAAAAAAAGTAGCTCAATTCATTATTATTGAGCAATTTTGACCCCGCAATTAGCCACAGGTTCATTTCTAAACTTACCACTCCGAACAACTATCCTATGACAGAGAAGATTATTCGACTATTTTAATTTCTATCATTTAATTAAACTATTGTTATTATGAAAACTACATTTCGTTTTTAGTATTCGGTTTAGTATTGGCTTTCACCGTAGCTTGTAACTCTAACAAAGGAGAAAAAGTGGATGCAACTACAGCTACGGAGGACGCGGCAACAGTTACTGCCTCATCAGTGGTTTATGGTATTGATCCAAGCACAAGCATAATCAACTGGATCGGTCGTAAGAGCTTTATTCCTGACCAACACAACGGTACAATCAAGTTGTCATCTGGTAAATTGGCAGTGGAAAATGGCGAATTGAAGGCAGGTGAATTTGTGATTGATATGAACTCTATTGTGGACGAAGACTTGAAGAAAGCAGATGCCAATGCAAAATTGGTAGGTCACTTGAAATCAAAAGACTTCTTCGCAGCAGATACTTATCCAACAGCTAAGTTCGAGATTGTGAATGTAGAAAAAGTGCAAAACAGCACGGAATACACACACAACATCACAGGAAATTTGACGATGCGCGACAGCACAAAGCAAATTGTTATTCCTGCAAACGTAGCAATCACAGAAGACAAAGTGACTGCAGTAACACCTGAATTTACAATTGACCGCACACAATGGAGTGTAATGTATGGTTCAGACAAGGAGAAAAGCATGGTTGGTGCAGCAAAAGATAAAATCATTAGCAATGATATTACTTTGCGCCTTCTATTGAATGGTACTAAGACGATGTAATCTAGTGCCTGTTTGCCATTCGTCATTTACGAATGGCAAACAATTGTTCTTAAAAAGTCTGTTATCTTTTAGCATCAAACCGCATCTCCAAACGAGAAGGAATGTCCGTAGAAGCAAAGTTGCGCAAGCGTCTCAGTACAAGTACAAGCGTAAACGTGTCGCCAGTTAAGATAGACTTTAAATTGTTACCGTTTGGGATTAATGTAATTTGGCTACCTGTATTGAATGGAATAGCATCTCTAAAAAATATTTCTCGACGACATCGGTCATTCACATCTTCTTTGGTAAAAATGCTATTGTCCTCACAAATTCTTATTACAATTTCTTCAATAAAAGCATAATCTGCAAAGTTCTGAATCGCGTCTAACCGAGCAGCCGAAGGTGTAATTTCGGTGATGCTATTTTCATCAAAATTCCCAAAAAAGAAAGATTTATTAGTAGGTATGTCTCTAAGAATAAAAAAGTGCGAATCTACTGTGTTCAAGCCTGCTGGAATATTAACTTGTAAGTTGGGATATTCCATTCTGAACACCACATTCAAATTATCTTCTGCGCATTGGCAGCAAAAAAACAACCATCCTAACCATAGTGCGCGCTTGTGTATCATGCTATTGTTTAGTTTTGCATCATCATTCCTGCCTATCTAAAAACTCAACATACAGAAAAGTTAAAGAAATTGTCGCTATTGAATGCCCAAATAGTGACGAAAATTTACTACCTTTGTCTCATAAGCAAGAGCTACTAAAAGTAGTTCTTACTGGTGTTATGCAGTTTGCTTTTGCGATTAACCCGAATACAACCACTACGAACAATCTCAATTCTTATTTGCTTACGCAAAATAACGCAAGTTTTCGACCTCGTATTGGCTACGCAAGTGAAAATCATTACAGGAATACAAAATAAATCTAGAAACAGGAGCTTATGAAAAAAATTGGTATCTTATATGGTCAAGAACGTACTTTTCCAAAAGCATTCGTAGAGCGAGTAAATCAAAAAAAACATAACAGGTATTGTTGCAGAACCCGTCACAGTCAATAAAGTGATGCAAGGTGCGCCAGAGGAATATGCGGTGATTATTGACCGAATTTCTCAAGATGTCCCTTTTTATAGAGCTTATTTGAAGAATGCTGCTAGCTCAGGAACGGCGGTCATCAATAATCCTTTTTGGTGGAGTGCAGATGAAAAATTCTTCAATAACGCGCTTGCTGTCAAAGTGGGAGTACCTGTTCCGCGTACAGTAATTTTACCCTCCCGAGACCGACCAGACGACACTACGGCTGAATCTTTCTCCAATTTGGCTTATCCTTTGGATTGGGAAGGGATTTTTAATTACATTGGGTTTCCTGCCTTTATGAAGCCTTTTGCTGGTGGTGGCTGGAAAAATGTCTATAAATTAGATACAAAAGAAGAGTTTTTCAAGGCTTACAACGAAACTGGACAGTTAGTAATGATGCTACAAGAAGCCATAGACTTTACTTCCTATTTTCGTTGCTACGGTATTGGTGGCAAACACGTTCGCATCATGCACTACGAGCCGCGCAATCCACACCATCTGCGATATGCAGCACACCACGACGTGTCAAGTGCAAAACTAGAGGAGATGGAACATTTAGTGGTAAAAATCTGTACTTCACTAGGTTATGATTTTAACACGGTAGAGTTTGCCATCCGAGACGGCGTACCTTATGCAATTGATTTCTGTAATCCAGCACCTGATGCAGATGTTCACTCTGTGGGACAGGAAAATTTTGATTGGGTGGTAGAAACAGCCGCTAACTATGCTATAGAACGCGCACATACACAAGAATTTGGGAAATCGAATCTAACTTGGGGCACTTTCATTCAAAATAGCATACAAGGGCTATAATCGCCAATTACTCAATCACCAAATCACCAATTATTAATCATCCAACTTTTGAGTATGAAACTTCGCCTTGCAATTCTCGATCTATACGACGGCACAGCCAATCAAGGTATGCGCTGCATTCAAGATATTGTAAGTAGGTACAAGCACCTTATGGATTGGGAGATTTTTGATGTAAGGGCTAAAGCAGAAAATTCCAAATTTAGATTTTGATATCTACATTTCCTCTGGCGGACCTGGTAGTCCTTTGGAGGGCGATGGAATTTGGGATGAACAATATTATCGTTGGTTGAACGAAGTGTGGGAATGGAATCAATATGAAGACACGAAAAAGCATGTATTTTTGATTTGTCACTCCTTTCAAATGGCTTGCGACCACTTTCAATTGGGGCGTATTGCACCTCGACGCTCTATGTCTTTTGGCACTTTTCCAGTTCATCAAACGGACACAGGAGTGGTTGACCCTATTTTTGAGGGATTGCCTATTCCTTTTTGGGCAGCCGACTTCAGGCGTTGGCAGTTTATTGAACCTAACCCTCAACGCTTTCAAGAAATTGGTGCAGAAATTTTAGCCCTAGAGAAAATTCGTCCTCATGTTCCTTTGGAGCGTGCGATTATGGCAGTTCGTTTTTCCTCCGAAATCATTGGTACACAGTTTCATCCAGAAGCAGATGCAGAAGGAATGCTGGTGCATTTTCAAGAAGAAGAACGCAAATTCAATATCATTGAGGAACACGGAGAGGCTAAATTTAAGCGCATGATACGCGACCTATCTGACCCTGAAAAAATTGCAAAACAAATGCTACCATCTTACCCAACTTTTTAAACAGAGCTATTGAGCAGTTGCATCAACTTGAGGTAGCTATGGCTTGAGGGGAGTTGGTGATTTGGTGATTTGAAAGAACGTTAAAGCCGAACTCATCAAAAAAACAAATCACCAAATCACCAACAAAAATCAATTCCTTCCTTTCACATTTACTTCAATTCGCTTGTCTCGATTGGCGAGTTCCCAAGTGGTGTAAAACACTAATTGTCCTATTTTAGCCATTTTCTCAAAATGAATTTTCTCTACTGTATCGCTTGGGCGGTGGTAATCTTCATGCGTACCGTTGAAATAAAAAATAGCAGGAATACCTTTTTCCGCAAAATTGTAATGGTCAGAACGATAGTAGTAACGATTAGGGTCGTTATCGTCGTTGTAAGTGTAATCAAGTGTCAAGTTTGTGAAACTTTTATTAGCCGTTTCATTAATTTCGTGTAGTTCGGTACTCAAACGATCCGAACCAATAACGTATATATAATATGGATTATCTTTGTATTTGTCATCCACACGCCCTACCATATCCACATTGACGTTAGCAACAGTGTTAGCCAAAGGGAATATAGGATTTTCTGCGTAATATTGTGAACCTAATAATCCTTTTTCTTCCCCAGAAACTAGCATCACTAAGATACTTCTTCGCGGTCCTGCATTTTGTTTTTTAGCTTCTACTAAGGCTTCGCAAACTTCTATGACCGTAGAAGTTCCAGAGCCATTGTCATCTGCACCGTAGAAAATACTTTCGCCACGCTTACCCAAATGGTCGTAATGCGCAGTCACAACCACCACTTCATTTTTTAATTTTGGGTCTGCTCCCTCAATGTAACCTAATACATTAGAGCCTATCAATTGATTGACATTTTTTTCGTGGTTCACCGTGAGATTAGTTGACAAAGTAACGGCTTTTAGCTTACCACTTTTGATGGCTTTATCTCTTGATTTTACTACTTTCTTAAATTTCTTACCCACAATTGTCTTTGCTACCGTGGAAGACACATACATACTATTGGGTAACATGCCACTAGGATTTTCGCTGTCACCCGTTCTCATTCTTGAACTCAACAAGAAACGACGGTTATCTTCAATATTTTTCTTAATGTTCGGATCAATAATGAATACAAAATCTGCTCCTTTTGCTTTAGCAGTGAGCAATTTCTTTTTCCAGTCGCTTGACCAGTCAGAAAGTTCTTTTTTACCTGTAATCAAAGAATTGCCGTTCGCATTCATAGGTTCTCCATCATAGATGAGGATGGCTTTACCTTTCACGTCCGCCGCCTCATAATCGCTGTATGCTGCATCGTCAATACCATACCCCAAGAACACGACTTCATTAAACTTAATTTCTGGGCGATTATCATTCGAGTAGGAAACGTGTAATAGTCCCACAAATGGCGGTATTCTTCGTCGCCAACTTTCAATCCAACTTTCTGCCAACTTTCGGCAGTGTAAATAATCTTTTGGAAATAAGTATTGTCCTCACCGATGGTGGGAAGTCCGAGTGCTTTGAACTTATTAGCTATGAAGTCCGCAGCTTTGCGCTGTCCTTCTGTTCCTGTTTCTCGACCCTCAAATTCGGTGGAAGCAATAGCGGTTAATAATTCCCTCAAGTCACTCGCAGTAATGGTTTCAGCGAAACGAGTAGGAGCATTATTCGACTTAATGGCTGCCATCTGCGCAAAACTCTGCAGGGCTAGGCAACAAAATAAAGAAAATATGACAAGTTGTTTTTTCATATTATGAAAAGTAATTTAATGATTTTTTAATTCTTAATGTGTCAATTAAATTTAAACCTAATTCTGAGACACTAGCTACTGATAAGGCACCTTTGAGCAAGATTTACGGATAGAAAATACGAGATTTACAGTTGTCAAAAATCAAGTAAACCCACCATATCGAGCTAATCAGTCACTATCTCTTCAGGTAAAATTCAAGTTACTGGAACAAAATTAGACTAAATTTTTACTATTCTAGGAATTGTTGTACTTAATTATTGTCTATTTCTAGGAAGAACTTAATTAATAGCTTACCTTTGCGCAACTTTTTTCTAAAGTTTTGACTAATTCTAACGTATCACATTAAAATTTCTAATTAACATGCAAGGGAAAGGAGTTATTCGGTTCTTCCTGATTGCCTTAGCACTGGTGAGTTTGGTTCAGTTTCTGTTCATGTTACCTACCCGAAAAGTAGAAAAACGTGCGGATGATTACGCCAAGCGCATTTCTGCTAACGCTCCAGCGGATGAACAAGCGGCAGCTTACAAGGCTGCGAGAACGGGGTTTCTGGACTCAATGTCCTCAGAAACAGTGCTGAAATTGCCTTTGATACCAGGACTTTCTTACCAAGACTTAAAATCCAACCAAGTAGCTTTAGGTTTGGACTTAAAAGGTGGGATGAGTGTGGTTTTACAGGTTGATTTGCGAGATTTGATCAGATCTTTGTCTAATAATGCAGAAGACCCTACACTGGCACAAGCGTTAGAAAAAGCCTCCAACTCTTTAGCGAACACCCAATTAGACTACGTCACTTTATTCGGTCGCTCTTGGCGAGAAATTGCCAACGGCAGAAAATTAGCCGATGCTTTTACCCCTTCTTTAGAAGGCGTAAGTTATGAAACTTCTGACGGCGAGGTAGAGCGCATTTTGAGAGATAAAGCTAATCAAACCGTAAGTTTAACCTTTGGTTTGTTAAAAGAGCGTATTGACAAATTAGGCGTGGTACAGCCAAATATCTCTTTGGATGCTTCTCGCGATTTAATTACAGTGGAGCTACCAGGTATTGATAACCCACAACGCGCTAGAAATTTCTTGCAAGCTGCTGCTGCGCTAGAGTTTTGGGATACTTATCGCCTCAATGATGCCGGTATTGACCAAGCACTCTTGAATGCGGATCAGCGTTTGAGCACAGTGCTGCGCGATTCTACTAAATCGCGTACAGTTGCTACAATTGACACTACTTTCGTGACAGATAGCTTGGGGAATATCTCTACGGAAATTGCCAAGATTGACACGGTGTATCAAGATGACGTATTCGGCGGTCCGCTGTTTAGTATTCTTACGCCAAGCGGTGGCGGTGCAGTAGTCGGTGTGGCAGAGCGCAACCAACGCAATCAAGTCATGGCATATCTAACCCGTGAAGATATTCGTTCTTTGTTCCCAAAAGATGTGAGGTTTTGTGGTCAAAAGACCCAGTCACCGACCAAACCACGAGGGAAGAAACGACGATGTACGAATTATATGCAGTAAAAATTCCGACCGATAGAAAAGCACCATTAGAAGGTGATGTTGTAACTAATGCAGATGCCAGCCCAGACCCGAACACTGGCGAAATGCAAGTATCACTGACCATGAATCAAGAAGGTTCAAAAACATGGGCGAATATGACAACCCGTGCTGCCCAAAATGGCAATCGAGAAATTGCCATTGTTCTTGATAATGAAGTGGTGTCTGCACCAAGAGTAAACGGACCAATTACAGGTGGACGCTCTCAGATTTCAGGTAACTTTACCACGCAAGAAGCACAGGACTTAGCTACTGTGCTAGAGGTAGGTAAATTGCCGGCTCGTACCCAGATTATACAGGAATCACTGGTAGGTCCGTCGTTGGGACAAAAAACATCAATGCCAGTATTAATGCCTTACTGATTGGATTTTCTTTGGTGTTGGCGTTTATGATGATTTATTATGGAGGTGGTGGTATCATGTCTGTTATCGCGTTATTCTTAAATATCTTCTTCATTTTCGGTGCCTTAGCTTCTTTTGGTACGGTACTGACATTACCTGGTATTGCGGGTATTGTATTGACAATTGGTATGGCAGTGGACGCGAATGTAGTCATTTTCGAGCGTATCAAAGAGGAATTACGTGAGGGCAAAGCGTTGAAAGTCGCTATCAATGATGGATTCAATAACTCTTACTCTGCTATCATTGACGCAAACATTACGACTTTCTTGGTAGCCATGATTTTGAACTATTTTGGATTAGGTCCCATCAAGGGATTTGCGGTAGTTTTAATGATTGGGGTAGTATCTTCTGTGTTTACCGCAGTGCTTGTTGGACGCACTTTGATTGAGTGGTGGACAGACAAGAACCGAAATGTATCTTTTTGGACAAGTGCTACTAAAAATGCGTTTGCTAATTTGAATATAGACTGGATGGGTAAGCGCAAGTTAGCTTATGTGGTATCAGGAACGTTACTGGTAGTAAGCATTGCGGCTATCGTCATCAGAGGTTTTGAGTTCGGTGTGGACTTCAAAGGAGGCTACTCTTACAACGTAGAATTTGAACGAGGAACTTCTGTCACAACTGAATCTTTCCGCAACGCCTTATCAAATACTTTGCAAGGAAGTTCTTTAGTGGTTAAAGCGGTGGATACCGAAAACACGTTTAACTTAGTGACCGATTATTTGGTGAATAGTACGGATAGCACCGCTGCTGACCAAGTAATGGAGAAAATATTTGAAAGTGCCAATGCTGTTGCGGGTGGTAATTTAGTGTTAGAGGCGTTCAGGGACGCGAATGGCACAGGTACACACGTAACTAGCTCCAGCAAAGTAGGTCCTACTATCGCGGATGATATTCAAAAAAGTGCCATTTGGGCATCCATTTTTTCTTTGTTGGTCATCTTCCTTTATATTTTGATTCGATTCGGAAGAGGCGTAGGAAAAGCACAAATCGCGTATCCAATTGGTGCAGTGGGCGCGTTGTTCCACGACGTAACCATTGTATTGGGTGCTTTTGCTTTGTTGCATGGCTTTTTACCGTTTTCTTTAGAAATAGATCAAGCCTTCATTGCTGCCATCCTGACAGTGATTGGTTACTCTATCAACGATACAGTAATTGTGTTTGACCGAGTACGCGAATACTTAAACCAATACACTAGTCGTTCAAAAAATGAGGTGTTGAATTTAGCGATTAACAGCACATTCAGCCGAACAATTAATACCTCTTTGACTACATTAGTGGTAATTGTGATTTTATTTGTATTTGGTGGTGCAAGTATTAAAGGCTTTGCTTTTGCTTTGTTAATAGGTATTTTTGTTGGTACTTATTCTTCTATCTTCATTGCGACACCTATAATGTCGGAAGTAATGGGAGATATGAGACCTCAAGTGGTAGCAAAGACCGACAACAAAAAAGCCTTTTCAAAACTGACTCAAAAGGTAAAGATCAGGTCAAGATATTTAAATTTTGCTTTTTTACCATCTGATTTACGCGCCATTGGAATGAATTAAGATGGCGCGTAATTAGATAAAGACTG
>JAAUTG010000388.1 GCA_012031785.1 Saprospiraceae bacterium
ACTATTTCCGCACGATAAAATCTATCTTCTACCTCTATGGTGGCGACTAATTTTCTGAATGATTCTAAAGTGTTGGTGCGTTTTAAAAAATCAAAGTATCGCTAAAAGTAGAATCTACTTTACAACGTTGTACTGTGTCTAAAGCGATGATTTTAATGCGACTAGTTTGGATTTGGTCAGGTGCGACACCATTGCTTAAAGCATTGCGGATGCCACTAAGGTCGCCGCGAAGTTCCCAGTCTGTTTCTGTTTTAACCGCATTTTTAATTAATACAAAAATAATGGAACTCCCAATTCCAAAAACGAAAGTAGCAAGTAAAAAATACCAAAGTGCAGTTCTGAATATCAGTCGCATAAATATTTGATTTTCATCTTAGTAGCGTTGATTACTTGGTCATTTGGTTGAAGCATAAAAGACGCATTTTAAGGCACTATACTGAACCCGTTATTTTAAAACTTATTCCTATCAAATAACTAATCCTTTCAACTGCAAAACTTGTATCCTACGCCGTACATAGTTTGAATATAATCCTCGCCGCCAGCAGCAATCATCTTCTTACGTAGATTCTTAATGTGTTGATAAACAAAGTCAAAAGAATCCAAAAAATCTACATTATCGCCCCAAAGGTGTTCCGCAATCACTTGTTTGGTCAACACCCTATTTTTATTAATCATAAAGTAAAGCAACAAGTCGTACTCTTTACCCGTTAGCGAAAGTAAATTATTGGTGATAAACACCTCGTGGTTGTCAGTATTTATTTGTATTTCATTGAACTGTATCACAGTGCTACCTTGCAACTTCCTTCTTCTGTATATTGCCTTCAACCTAGCATTTAGTTCAGAAAGATGGTAAGGTTTGGTTAAATAATCATCTGCACCCAAATCCAAGCCCAACAACTTATCATCCAATGCGTTTTTTGCTGATGCAATCAGCACGCCCATATCAGGACGTTTTTCTTTAATAAGCTGCAAAATACTCAATCCATTGCCATCAGGTAACATAATATCCAATACTGCTACATCATAAGCAAAATCAAAGAGTTTATCCTGTGCTTCCTGAAAAGAAGAAGCAGTTTCACAGATGTACTCCCCCGTGGAAAGGTACAAGCGAATGTTGTCTAAAAGTTCTTTCTCATCTTCTACCACCAGTACCTTCATAGGCTGTGTTGTTGGTTTGTTTTTGACTGTCCATCAAATTAAAAAACATTAAAGATATACATAAATAGACAATGGAACAATGATGAAATATTATCAAATAATCATTTTGAGCCTTTGAAAAATTTAAGATTTTATCCCAAGATTTTTCCCTAGAACAAAGTTAAGCATTGAATTTGAGGAAATTCTGAAGATGTTATTATTGGACATCAACAGGAGCGACTTCAGTAAAAGACATAAACACAACTGATTCCTAGAATTTTCCTTATTATTGTGCCATTATTTTTGCACTTTTCAAAGACTTACTTACCATGAAGCGTTTATTGTTTGGTTTAGCTTTATTGCTGTTCCCTATTTTTACTTGCTTTTCACAGCAAACTACCACAGTCAAGATTATGACTTATAACCTCCTCAACTTTCCTAGTCCTGCTAACACCAATTCGTTGGGTAATGATAATGCCAGAATTAATTATTTCAAAACTATTGTAGAAAATAACCAAGCAGATGCTATTCTCATCCAAGAACTGACCAATGCTAATGGGGCAACTAGTTTGGTAAATGCACTGAACAGCAGTGCTATTTTAACTGGCGCAGGGAAGTTTTACAACCGAGCCACACTTTTCACTTCTTATCCGCTTGGGGCATCTAGTGGGTTAGGTAATATGCTGATTTACAATGATAACGTATTTGATTTGATTTCGCAAGTAAATCTCGGTAGAAACAGCGTGGTAGTGAATGGTCAGACCAGCGAAGTTTCACCACGAGCCGCTACTGCCTATTTGTTGAACATACGCCCAACAGCTTGCGCTAATGAATCTGTACCGATTTATCTAATCGGCGCGCACCTGAAAGGTAGCGATAGCCAAACGGATGAAAACGCTAGACTAGCAGGAGCGAATGACATTATGAATTACATTAACAACACGATTGCCAGTCCAACCACCACCAACGTAATCATAGCAGGAGATTTCAATTTTTATGACACCAATGAAAAAGGATATAATTTGTTCCTCAATGGTACAGCAAGTGGCACCAACTTATCCTATCAAAATACTTTTATTGATAAATTGGGAGCTTGGACGCGCAATAGTAGTGCTAGTGTTAGTAAGTTCACTCAAGCGACTCGAACGGTTCCTAACCAATTTGGTAATGGCGGTGTGGATGGTGGACTTGATGATCGTTTTGACTTTATTTTAATCAACGAAACCATCAACGCCAATGTTGAGAAAGTTGCCTATCAAAACGGAAGTTATCAAAACTTTGGCAACACTGGCGTACCCCTAAATGGAGATGCCAGTCAATCCAATAGTCCTGTCGCCACTTCATTGCTGAGGATGTCCGACCATTTTCCCGTCTTGCTAAACATAACGGTGTCCTGTACCGTAACACCTACTTGCAACATTACCAATGCAAGTGCGAGTAACACGCGCTGCGAAGGACAAGACTTTAAATTTGAGGTCAACTTTACGCCCACCAATGGTAGTGGCGCGTATCAAGTAATGCGAGCCAGTGATAACGTAGTGCTGGCATCGGGCAATTCATCGCCTATTGCGGTGACTATTGCCAATAATACCAGCGACATTCCTTTTAATATTTTTGTACGAGATGCCAACAATATCAACTGTTTGAGTACCAACGTGCAAATTACGCCACAAAATTGTGCGCCAAGCAATTCTTTGTGCCTGTTAGAAGAAGATTTTGAAGGCTTTGCTGGCGCAGGAGTCGTGCCAACGCCAAACGCTACTCAGCTTGATTCAGATGATTGGACTTTTGTTGGCTTCAGCGACGAGGCGGATTTAGCAAGAGGTACTACATTTGGTGGCGTAACAATTGCAGGGTTGTATAGCCGCAACGAACAGTCGAATGAATCACTCTGGATTCAACCTACTGCCGATAAGTTTACTCCTGGCACAGCTACCCTTAGAGTATGCAACAATACTGCACTTCCTTCTGAAAACCTGAGTATTGAATACCAACTGACTGCTTATAACGATGAATCGCGCTCCAGCAGTTTCAATTTTAGCTACTCGTTCAATAATATCAACTACATCAACGTCAGTGCATTAGATTACACCAGTCCTACTGTTGAAACAGGCGATTTTATTACGATGACAAAACAAACTACTTTAACAGGCTCGAGTCTTGGGGTAGGGCAGTGCGTATTCTTGCGTTGGACCAGCGATGATGTAGGAGGAATCGAGGCAAGAGATGAATTCGGATTGGACGACATTCGAGTGTGTGGAACACCAACAACCCCTAATGATTGCCCTACCAATTTGATTATCAGCAGCAATCCAATTCCCGAAACGACTTACACCGCAAGCGAGACGATTACTTCTACTGGTTTTTCAGAATCAGGCACCATCGTGATTTTTGAAGCAGGTACACAAATCAATTTGCTAAACGGATTTACTGCGGAGCAAGGCACAATATTCACCGCCAGAATCGCTAATTGCGCGCCAGCACTAAGCACTACACCTATTGAAAACCGAACTTTTGCAACTGAAAGCCCTGCTGTACAAGCACCCAACATTCAATTATTTCCAAATCCAGCAAACGACTTGATACAAATTACAGTAGAATGGGCAGAAAAAGAGCAACCTGTTTTGCTCACTATTTTTAACGCACAAGGAAAAGTGGTTCAAACGTTTCGCACGGAAGCCGCTACTGCTCCAAATGGTTATAACTTTGAATGGAATTGTTCGGAAATGCCTTCTGGATTGTATTGGTTGCTTTGCAATGGAAAATACACCAAACCAGTAGTGGTGTTACACGATTAGATGACGAGCCGCTGTTAGGCAGTTCGCTATTTGCTTTTAAAAAGGC
>JAAUTG010000072.1 GCA_012031785.1 Saprospiraceae bacterium
ATAAGCTCCATTTTATTTTTTTGTGCTAAAAAAACTTCCCTCTATCCATTTCAAGTTAACGCTAGGCTTTTTAAAAGGATGTGGTGGCAGTGTGTTACTGAATGGCTGGAAGTTGGTAGTAATAAGGCTTTAGCGCAGATTTATTCTGTTTTTTGTGTACAACTTTACGGTTCTGGATTCGTCTTAGTAAAGTAGGTTGTTTTGGCAACCAAATGCCAGAAAGCCTAAATAAATGTTTATTGCTCATTATCTAATTTCGTTTTTATGAAAATCCAATTACCGATTACTTGGACCTTATTATTACTATTAGGAGTTTTGCTTACAAATTGTGAACAAGAAAGTATCACGCCAAGAGAACCTAGCGATCCTAACAAGCCACCGCTCGAAATCAATTACACTTCGCCCCCTATCAGCTATTTACCCCCTAATGGTAGGGGTTCAAAGTTTGCGGAAAACGTTTCCTACGGTTCGCACAAAAAAAATATGTTTGATATTTTTACCATAGAAAATGCGGCACCTACGCCTTTGGTGGTATTCTTACATGCTGGTGGTTTTACGGGCGGCGATAAGTCGCAAGCCTATCAGTTTCAACCTATTATTCAGCAATTCTTAGCCAATGGTATTGCTTTTGCCACAGTGAACTACCGACTGCTGGATCAATCTAATAATGGTGTGATTACGTGCTTGAATGACATTAAACGCGCTGTTCAGTTCCTGCGATATTACGCACCCGAGTTCAATATTGATAAAAATCGTATTGCTTGCTATGGCATTTCAGCAGGTGCAGGTGCGGCACTTTGGCTAGGCACACACGACGATATGGCAATTTGGGATAGCCGCGACGCAGTGGATCGCCAATCTACCCGCATCACTGCAGCAGTGGCACTAGGCACTCAAGCGACTTATGATTTAGTGCGATGGGAGGAAATTTTTGCACCATTCAATTTTAAAATCAACGCACCAGGTACGGATTTACAATCACTTTACAACTTCTATGACATCACTTCTGTCAATCAATTATATACACCTGCATTTGTAAGTTACCGTGCTAATGTGGATATGTTGAAAATGTTCACTAGTGATGACCCTCCAGTGTATGTTTATAATAATGGTAGTTCTAAACCGCCTGTAAATGATGGGGAGTTGTATCATCATCCCTTCCACGCCCTAGCTGTAAGAGATGCTGCTAATAGAGTAGGTGTTGAAAATCAAGTATATGCACCAGGAATGCGTATTACAGATAGGTCTGGAGAAGACCCCGTAAAGTTTTTGACTAGACATCTGAAAAGATAGCCTTCTGATAAGCTTAAAAGAAACCCAAAACTCAAAAAAACCTAGCCTTCTGATAAGTTTAAAGGAAATCCAAAACTCAAAATCCAAAATTCAAAACTCAAAAAAACCTAGCCTTCTGATAAGTTTAAAGGTTGTAGGTAGAAAATCCACCTACAACCTCATTTGTTTGTGCCCCGCACTTACAAAAGTAACGATGGTTCTTAACAGTTGCAAGAAATTCTAGCAGTGGCAGTGTACACTGCCACTGCACTATTAAATTTTACTTTTTCACCACATTCAACTGCTCGGTGTAAACTTCACCTTTTGCAGTTTTAGCAGTCAGGTAATATACACCAGTTGTCCATTTAGAAATATCTAATTTAAACTGTCCCACGGTTTCAGCTACTACTTCGGATTCAAAAACTAACTTACCAGCTATATCTACTACGGATAGGTTAGCGGTTGTTTCATCTGTACCGTCCAATATTACCCAAACTGCATCTGTTGCTGGATTAGGGTATAAGGCAAACGTAGGTTCAGCAAAAGGAGCGTCCAGCTTGATTTCAGTCCTATTTTCAATTGCAAGTCCTGCACCGTTGCTGACGTTAATGTTATCCACGAAAATAGTTTCGTCTGCTTCCAACCTAGTCACTCTGTTGATTAGCTCTAGTGTTTTCGCACCAGTAGGAAGGCTGATAACACTGCTGACCGTCTGTAATGGGAATGCACCTGTTTTTCTTGTCCAAAGTATCCACGAGCCGCCATTAATTCGGTAAGCCATTTTAATATCGTCTTTAGGGTCTAAGGTACTAGACGCTTCAATTTGAGCAGAAATACTTACGGAACTTACTTGTGAAACATCAATTTTCCCACTAAACCAATCACAACTGCTTCCATTGACACGGAAACGACCGCCACTTACTGCTGCTGAACCACCTGAAAGGGTATTGGAAGCACGTATTTTCCATGAAGTGCTACCTGTGTCGTTTTGTGTGCCGTCAGTAAATGTGAATGGTTCCTGCCAAGGCAATGCTTCGCCATTTGCAGTGCTTCCACCACCGCCACCAGCAGACTGAATTGTGAATGTGATAGTAGCTTCTGATTGCGCGTTATCGTCATCTATGGCAACTGCTTTCAAAGTATAATTACCAGGCTGCATGTTCTGCAATTGAGGGTCATTATTCTGCGGATCTGCCCATTCGTAAGGAGCTAGTTTTTCTGTGCGCACCAAAGCGTTATTCATGTACAAATCTACTTGTTTTACAGTGCCATCTGTATCACTAGCATCTACTTTGACATACACATTGGAACCGCTCGGAAAAGTTTGTCCGTTGGTTGGAGCTACAAAAGAGACGCTTGGTGGAATGTTCCCGCCTATTGTAATCGTGATAGTAGTTTCGGAAGTAGCATCTTGATTATCTGTGGCGATAGCTTTCAGAGTGTAATTACCAGCTTGTAAATTTTGCAACAAAGGGTCGTTATTTTGAGCAGGATCACCCCATTCGTAAGGTGCTACTTTTTCTCTGCGCACGGCTTGATTGTTCAAATACAAATCAACTTGCTTGATAGAGCCATCGTCATCGGTCGCTCCTACTCTGACGTATAAGTTGGTGCCAACTGGCAGCGTTTGACCGTCGGTAGGTGCTTCAAACACAACAACGGGTGGCAAATTGCCGCCTCCACCTGTACTATTACCCACTTTGATGGTAATTGAATTTTCGGAAGTAGCATCTTTATTATCTGTTGCAATCGCCTTTAGAGTGTAAGTGCCTGCTTGTAGATTCTGCAACAACGGGTCGTCATGTTGCGCAGGGTCGCCCCATTCGTAAGGGGCCATGGATTCGCGCCTAACTAATTGATTGTTTAGGTAAAGCTCTACATTTTTGATAGAACCATCTTGGTCGCTGGCATCCACTTTGACGTATAGATTTGTACCTACTGGGAAATTTTGATTGTTGGCTGGCGTGGAAAAACTTACCAAAGGCTTCAGATTTTCTCCACCTTCGCTGTTGTTACCAACAGAAATGGTAATAAGTTGTTCGGCAGTTTTACCTTGATTATCAGTAGCTACTGCGCGCAAAGTGTAAGTGCCGCGCTGCATGTTGGCGAATGCAGGGTCGGTTTGATTACCCCACTCGTAAGGTACCGTCGTTTCGGCACGTACAAAAGCATCATTAGGTATAAATCTACTTTTTGTACGCTTCCATCAGAATCTGTGGCATTTACTTTTACATACAGGTTTGTTCCTACGTTGTAGTTTTGTCCACTGGTTGGCGATTCAAAAGTAACGATAGGTGCTTTGTTGGTACTAGAAACTGATTTTGGTGTCAACAAGGTGATTTTACCACCGTCCTGATGTTCGTAGTATTCTGATACATAAAGATTCCCGTTTCTAGTGTCTTCTGTAAGGTCTAGCGGATCCACGAATCCCGTAAAACCTGGAATTAACTCTTTAAATGTGCGAATATTCCCATTAATGCCATCTGGTTTTAAGGCAATAATATCATCACCATTGCTGTACCTGACCACTAAAAGTGAACCAGCCAACGCCCCATTAAATACACTAGAATTTTGTATTCTATTGCTCCATTAGGCGATTTATTGTATTCAAAATCGAATGCAGCACCCTTGTATAAGGGGTCTGCTTTTGTGTTGGCAGGATATTTTGCTACGTCTTGGCTTCCTCTATTGAGTACGAAAAAACCTTGTAACGGATTGGGATGGCCATAGTAGCCAAGTGGTTCGTTTAGATTCACGCGAAACAACCAGTCGCGCTGGGTTTCATTCCTAGTTGTTTTTGGTACTTGCGGATATTTTGAATCGTTAAAATTGTAAAAACTACCATCTGGTCGGCGCACACCGTCTATGGAAGCAGGTGTATTACTTCCGCCCGCCGTGCCGTTAGTCGGGATGTAAAGTTGTCCGTTGCTGTGGAAAACCAAATCATAAGGATTGCGTAAACCAGCAGCGTAAATTTTTAATGCAGCATCGGTGTAATAAGGGTTGTAAAGTCCGTCCTGTGTTTTTGGTGAATTAACCGATACGGTATTGATGTAATTCAAATTGGTGGTTGTCTTACAATCTAATGGCAAAGTAGCAGGCAGTTTGTTCAAATCTAGCCCCAGTAAAGAAGCGGAAAGCCACTGCTCTGGACGATTTCCCCAAGCTCCATCAGGTTCTCCACCTGCCGAGTTACTGCTCATGTTGAAGTAGAGTATATTTGGAGCACTTGGTCGGAATGCAATACTGTTCACCAAATGGTCTCGAACGGAGCGAGGCAAGTTGGTTAAGAGCAACTGTTCGGTTTGAAGATTATTGCCTGTAAGTTTAGAAAGTTTGCCGTCCCAATCTGGCGCATTTTCCAACTGGGAAGAAGCATGAGAAATGTAGGCAATTAGGTTCGTTGAAGTTGATTTAGGGTCAAAGGCGAATCCTACGGCTGCGCGTTCGCCATATTTGCCCACCAGAGTATTGATAATCTCACGATTGCTTAGAGTTCCATCTGAATTAATACTCCAACGATGAATATGGCCTATAATAGTCAATCCATAAAGTTTATTATCAGGACCAATAGCCAAACTTGTATATTTTGCACCTGTTGCTACTGCACCTTTATTCGTAAAAGCCACATCGTCTAAGCTAGTTTGAGTAGTGCTTCCAGCTCCTGTCGTAAACGTAATAGTATAGGGAATCATGAAGTAACCTGCGACATCTTTTACTCCATTAATCATATATCGGTAAGTGGTATTCGGTTTTAAACCGTTAATAGGTGTCAAACTGATGGCATCTCCACCAGCTGTTCCATTGACGTTAGCAGGTACTCGCGTCAAGATTGTGCCATTTACTTCAAATAATTGTGTAGTATTAGTGTTCACCGTATTGTTGTCCACACTGCTAGAGCCATTTGTTCCAGTATTAAAAAAGGAAAGGTTATTGGCGGAAATAGTGGTGGTTAGCGAAACGTTGGTTTGTCCGTTCGTAGGGATAGAACTATTTACGAAAGGTTGAGGAGTAGAAATAACATTAGTTAAGGTGATTGCTGCGATTTTTGTGTTCCGTCCTCCTTTGGCATCAATCGTTAATTTGCTGTCTTTTACTTCTATTATTTTTTCTACCAATAGTGAACTGTGAATAGCATCTTGCTGGAAGTATAACATGTTTACACCTTCCGCATTGAGGACGTGTTCTGAGTCGTTGAAGGCTAGGTCTCCTACTTGCACGCCAACGATGTACTTTCCATTGGGCACTGCAATTTGCCAAATACCTTCTGCACTATTTCCTCCACTCGGATTTCCACTGTATTGCATGTGAACAAAAGTTTCTATAATCACGTTTGCATCAGGCGATGGCGGGCGATTTCTACCATTATTCGTCAAACTTAAAGGAGTAACACCATCATTGGCTACCCATCCGTAAGTTACTCCGCCTTGACTTCCGTAAGGCAATCCATAATCCTGCAACCAACCACTTGGTGCAGTAGTTGCTTGGTCTGAGAAGTTGATTTTATAGTTTATAGTTTGCGCCTGGACGCTGACTGCGACAAGGGCAGCAAGGAAAAATGAATGCAGGTAAAGAAACTTGTAACACATGGCGAACATATTTTTGAACTACTAATAATTTATTTATTGAACCAAAGATACTCAAGCAGTTCACTATTTGTCTAAGTACAACTACTTTGGATAACCTTAGTTTACAGGTGTTCCGAAAGGTAAACGGCAAAATGCAAGCCGTGTCCTATCAGTTACTCACTAATAATATAACCCTGTTAGCTTGCTTTGAAGTGGAAAGTTGTTGCTAGCGTCCCTCCTCCAAAAGTCTAGCGCAAAGATAATAAAAAATAAAATTCAATAATAGTATAATATAGTAAGGTTATCAGCGATTTTTTAAGAAGTTATTTGGGTTGATAGTAGATGCTGCGTTACGCTCACTGTTCTTTAAATTAATTTTGTTTTCCCAAACTCTTTCTCTGCATTTACTGGTTTTCAACAACTAAGTAGGTATCATCAAAGCATTTTGCTTTAAATAAAGCATAATTTTAAAGCCAATCGTTTTGTCTATTTTGTTAATAGCCCATCCTGAAAAAGTAATTTCAAATAGGCTTGGCTTCCTATTTTGTTGAGGTGTTGATAATCCCCAAAGTAAGAAGCCTCTTGTAGCGCATTGGCGTAATTGTGAACTTCTAAGCCAGTTGCTGTTTCAATTTGTTGCTCAAACTCGTTTAATCCTTTCATCGTTTCCAGAAAAGATGGATAGTAGGGATTGATGAGTAAATTAACTTTTATACCTTTTTCTCTAGCTTTTTCTGTCAAAGCGACTAACTCGTTCACTAAGAATGTATCAATTGAATAGGTTTGCTCCGCTACATTTGACTTCATTGTGGTAGAAATTACTCTATCCAACAGCCAATCTTCATCACTATCGTTTAAATAAAACAAAGTACGTTGAAATAACTCGTTGTTGTA
Organism: Saprospiraceae bacterium; assembly: GCA_012031785.1. Taxonomy (GTDB): domain Bacteria; phylum Bacteroidota; class Bacteroidia; order Chitinophagales; family Saprospiraceae; genus JAAUTG01. The sequence goes on from JAAUTG010000072.1 coordinate 6,735, forward strand.
TCTAAAAAGATGCATCCATTGAGCAGCCTGATAGTGTTGGGGTCGCTCTTGCTGTAACAATTCCTGTAAACGTTTAGAATAGGGCGCGTACAGCACAAATTCACTTAGGACTTGCTTGTTGACGCGGTCGCACAAAGTCACATCAATCAAAAGTAGTTCTGGAGCTGGGTAGCGGTCGAAATAATCCAAAGCTAGTGCATTGGCTACATTGATAGGTAATCCGTTATAGCTGAGATTGAACGTATTTTTTCCTGTGATAGCTTCTATTTCAGGTTGAAAAAAACACAAGCCGCGTGAGTTTCCCAATAACAAAATGTCGCTAACTGCTTTGTCTTGGTAAAGCCGAGCATATCTAAATTGGCTGGAATCTGTCATCCTCTTCAACCCCCATCCACCTAAGCGATCTCCAGCAAAAAACAGCAAAACAAGCCCAATTAACCAAGCCCAAGGCGCACTTTTCATGCGACTATAAGTTTAAATTTGAAGGAACAGTGGCACGATACAGCGTACAATTGTCAATAGGCGTAATTGAATATTCGCTTCCCGCGCCCGCAAAAAAGACTTCTCCTTGCCCTCTGCCGAAAGAACCGTGTGGAGTGTCCACATGAATTCGCCCTTCTAATACAATCAAAATATCTGGTGTATCTGGCGTTCGATAGTAGCGTTGCCCAATTTGCAAATAAATACTACTGACCTCAAAATCGGGTGCAGGAGTACGATATACGCGCTCGACAGGCGAAATAACGTCTCCACGCAACACTTTCGGGTAAACTGCTTGTACAGACAAATGATACAACAATTCTGGTACATCAATATATTTTGGTGTCAATCCACCTCTAAACACATTATCCGAATTGGACATTAATTCCACATTCACTCCTTTGCAAATAGGCGTGTAGGAACACCTAGCTGCTTGATTAGATAGCTTCTTGTGGCTGCAATTGAACGATATTGAACAAATAAATAGAAAATATACCTCTATCAAAATGTCCATCTAATGTGTAGTCTTCAAACGCCATTTTTGCCCAGTAATCAGGATCATTTTTTATCGGAAATAACTGCCCAAAAGAGCCGTTTTTCTAGTGGTTTTAATAAAGTATCTACTTCCGTTTGTGGCATCTCCATAATAGTTTTATAGAGAAAGTATATATCCTTATTTTCAAAATAAGGTAAAAGTGGGTGCAATTCCTCCACTTTTTGCAGTACGTCCAAGATAGCGTCTTCAGATTTGAAACCATGCAACAACCAAAAGTCGGTAAGTGCTACCATAATTTCGGGCTTATGGTTGTCGTCTTTAAAGTTGCGATGCGGCGCATCCAAAGGAATACCTGCGGCATTTTCTTTTGCAAAGCCTAATTCTGCTTGTGTTTTTGTAGGATGCGTTTGGATGGATAACATTTTACGAACGTCCAATATCTTGAATAGAAATGGCAGTTTGTTGTTGAATTGTGCAGCTATCCTTTCTCCCAATAAGGCTTTTGGATCGCGAGCGATGACCCTATCCAGTTCTACTACTTGCTGGTTTTCGAGCAGTGTAGCGGCTCCACGATGGTGCGTGCCCATCCAAAGTTCTGCAAAAGGTACTTGCGTTTGGTTTTCTATATTTAGTAAATTAGGAATAAACGAGAAGCCACCCCAATCATAGTTTTGCACTGCGCCTTCTATCGGAAATACTTTCATGCTTTATGAGTTTTCTGCGTTTATTTACGTAGTATTTATACATTTTGTTTTTCGCCAACACATCTTATTAGTTTACTCTGTTTGCGCTAAAAACTTTTGATTGATAGCAGGTGCGAGTTTGTACAAAATGTTAAAATGTTCTTCCATAGCAGAAGTAGAAGGTGGGAAAATATACATATAAATATATACTCCATTTTCACTGACCCATACTAAGTTGCCGTTTCTATCGCTAAATGCAGCTTTTTGTCCAAGTCCTTTCACCTCTCTAAACGGTGGCACATTAGCTGACATTTCCTTGATTTGCCCTCTGGTGATTAAGTCCGAAACTGCTTGCAAATTAGCTGGATTTTTTTTGTACCCAATCACAAAAGCATTTTTCTTGTTTTCTACCCTGCATTCACATGCGCTAGCATGGTTATCAGGAGTTGCCCTGCTTACCAGAATAATTTTCCCTTGCTCAAAACCAGGTATATGCTGTTGCAACCATTGTTCTGAAATCAATTGACAGGCTTCTTTAATCTCTCCTATGGATAAATCTCGGTCAGGATGAGCGTTTTCTTCTGGCTCTATCAAAGGTGCAGATAGCTCCGTAGAGGCTTCTGCTATGGTAGTATCTTGATTTTTTCAGATTGACAGCTAGAAATTGCAATTGCTATAAAAAACTAATCCCAAAAGTAATGTGACGCATAAGTTAAAGTATTATGGAAAAGCAGAATTACGATTAATTATTTTGCCTTAGTTCAACTTATTACCAGACAGTTACATATTCTACGAACTGATGTGATGTAGTTGGTTATTTATTGCGATAGAAAAGACGCGTCTTTAGGTGCTATACTCAACCATTTGGTTTGAAAATTAACCTTATCAAAAGCATAACGCCATCTAATGACCTTACCAACAAATAACCAGTCATATAACACAATCTCATAAATGCTGATAACTTTCGTACAAAAGTAACACATCTTTGCTATCAAGCACAATTCAAGGCTCTTAATACTTTGTTAACGACAGTGGAAGGAGCGCAGATACTGAAAATGCTTAGCTACTTGTTGTTCCATATTTTTATTTTTAACCAAAAAAAGAAAAGTAACATTCAATTTATCGTTTAACCTACTATCTTTGTTTGAGATTTTGGACAAAACTTCCCTCTCCTTTTTTATTTTTTTAAAATTTTAGGCACACATGGGCGAGCAAAGGGTTTCGATTGTAAAAGATGAACAACTGCAACATTTTGTGCAACATCTACTCATGGATATACAGTCTTTTGAGTATATGTTGGAAAACGATTGGTTTGAAAGCGGTATCACTCGTATTGGGGCAGAGCAAGAAATGTGTTTAGTGGATGCAAAAACCTGTAAACCAGCACCTATTGCTATGAGTGTTTTGGAGCATTTGCAGGAGTATAGTTGGGCGGAAACCGAATTGGCAAAATTTAATCTCGAAACCAACCTTGCCCCTTTGGTTTTTCAGGGAAATAGTTTGCGAAAAATGGAGGAAGAAGCCTTGAGTATGTTAAAAATTATTCAAGAAAAATTAAGCCTTTTTAATGCCAAACACATTTTAACAGGTATTTTACCCACACTTATCAAGTCTGATTTAGACTTGCACAACCTCACGCCTAAACCAAGATATTTTGCATTAATAGAAGCCATCAACGAGCAGTTGAACAAAAACGCATACGAATTACATTTAGAAGGTATTGATGAACTAAAAATCCAGCATAATTCTCCATTGTTGGAAGCCTGCAATACCAGTTTTCAGGTGCATCTTCAAGTGTCCCCCGAGAACTATGTCAAATTTTATAATATTGCACAGACGTTGGCTGCTCCTGTTATGGCAATTGCAGCCAACTCTCCCTTGGTGTTTGGACGCAGACTTTGGCACGAAAGTAGAATTGCTCTATTTCAGCAATCGCTGGACACGCGCAAAACGCGGAACAATATGCGAGAGAGTAGCCCGAGAGTACATTTTGGAAAGAATTGGCTTCGACATTCTATTGTCGAAATTCATAAAGAAGATATCGCTCGTTTTAGGGTACTTTTGGCAGCAGACATTACTGAAAATTCAATTGAGATGATTCAGAATGGCAAGGTGCCACGCCTTCGCGCTTTGCAAGTTTTTAACTCGACTATTTATCGTTGGAATCGCCCTTGCTATGGCATTAGCGAAAATGGAAAACCGCATTTACGTATTGAAAATAGAGTGATGCCCGCAGGTCCGACGGTGGTGGATGAAATGGCTAATGCGGCGTTTTGGTTAGGGGCTATGATAGGTGCAGCGGATGCAGTAGATGATATCACTAAATATGTACTGTTTGAAGATGTACGCGACAACTTTTTGAAAGCTGCTCAATTTGGTATTGATTCTAAATTCAACTGGATCGGCGACCAGAAAATTAGTGTTTGCGACTTGATTTTAAAGGAATTATTACCCCTTTCAAGGGATGGATTAAGGAAACAAAACATTGATAGCCAAGATATTGACCGTTATTTGGGAATTATTGAGGAACGAGCGAAACGGCACATGAACGGCGCAAGATGGCAGTTACGCGCCTTTACAGAGTTGCGAAAAAATCTTACACAAGACGAGGCTAATGCAGTGCTGACTGCTTCTATTATCAAAAATCAGGAACAACAAATTCCTGTGCATCTTTGGGAAATGCCACAAATAAATGATTTACAGGATTACGAACCTTCTAAGCTAAAGGTGGTTGAGTTTATGCAAACCGATCTTTTTACCGTTCAGAAAGACGATATTATTGAATTGGTTGCAGAATTAATGGATTGGCGCGAAATTCGTTACATGCCTGTGGAAGATAAAGATGGCAGGCTCAGCGGCTTGATTACTTCTAGGAATTTGATTCGCTTTTTTGCTCGCAAATCAATCAGTCCAGAACACGACAAAAAAACATGGTAAAGGACATTATGATCGAAAATCCTACCACCATTTCTCCTGATGCGACCATTATGGAAGCACTCCAAAAAATGCGAGAAGATGGAATCGGCTGTTTGCCAGTAGTGCAAAGCGATGAATTGGTGGGCATCATCACCGAAATGGACTTTTTAAGGGTATCCATTCGTTTGATTGAACGTTTTGGAAAATAGAGCGCGCCCTATGCTAAGGTACTGAAAGTATAAAAATATATGGTGCCAACAGACAGAAGAATCAACTTAAAATGAATGATTCTTGCTAAAAATCAATCTATTATGTCAAGAAGATTAGCTTACTTGTTGTCAATTGTGTTTCATCCGTTACTCATCATCACCTACATGTTGATGCTGCTGCTGCTGATGAATCCTTATATTTTTGGAGTGGGCAACATGGCGGCACGCCTATCGCTCATTTTGATCCTCTTGTTTAGCACTTTTTTTATGCCTGTTTTAATGGTAATGATGCTCAAACAGTTAGAACTAATAGAAAGTATTGAGCTAAAAAACCGAGAAGAACGCATCATCCCATATATTCTTACAGGCTTCTTTTATATTGTGATGACCGTTTTCTTTATGTATCATCCAGATATGCCTAACGCATTTTACTTCTTTTTTGCTCGGAACGACTATTGCCCTATTTATTGCTTTTTTCATCAATTTATTCTCCAAAATCAGTGTTCATGCAGTAGGGATGGGTGGATTAGTGGGGATGACTATTATCACGATATGGCAATTTAGTTATGGTGCAGTAGTGATTTACTTAGGCGAATTGGGTAGCCTTCAAATTAATTCTGTACTTATTTTTGCAGTTGTTGTACTTTTAGCTGGGCTAGTAGGTACTGCTCGATTGAGCTTGAAAGCCCACGAACCAAACGATTTGTATGGAGGTTATCTTGTTGGATTTATTGCGCAGTTCGTGGCATTGAGGTTTATGTTTTAACAATTGACCATTTTCATGCAAGAAACATTCACCATCAAATTGCCCATTTTTGAGGGACCTTTTGATTTGTTGCTGTTCTTCATCGAACGCGATGAATTGGACATTTATGATATTCCTATCTCCAGCATCACTGATCATTTTCTAAGCTATCTCCGTCAGATGGAACTGATGAATATTGATTTGGCGAGCGAGTTTATTGTGGTAGCTGCCACATTGTGCCGTATCAAAGCCAAATTATTACTTCCCAGAAAACAGGTGGATGAAGTAGGTAACGAAATTGACCCTCGTGAGGAACTGGTACAAAAACTACTAGAATACCAACGATACAAAGCTATTTTGGACGATATGCGCCTGTTGGAAGAAAATCGCTCTAAAAAAACAGAACGCGGCAATATCAGCAGCGAAATGAAGCAAATCGCTGAAAAAGCACTTGTGGATTCAGAACTTGAATCGGTAACACTTTTTAAATTGTTTAAAACTTTTGAACGCCTGATTAGCAAATATGAAAATAAAAATGCCAAAAAAACAGTCCATCAAATTGTTCGTTACACGTACACCATTCAAGCACAACAGCATTATCTACTCCAATTAGTGGAAACTAAAAAGCAAGCAAGCTTCGAGCAAATTTTTACCCAACTTGAGAATCGCGTACACGCTATTGTGACCTTTTTAGCCCTTTTAGAACTACTCAATCTACAACGTATCGCCATGATTCAACGAGAAGGCATCAACAACTTTTGGTTGTGTAAACAGATGGAAAGATAATCAAAACACTGGTTGGATAATCCTAGCGCAAATCCTCAATAGCGAGTAATAAATTTGCATAAATGGGCTTGAATCAATACCTTTGCAAAAAGCACTGCGCAATACGACGCGGCTGATTACAAAACGAAAAACGCATCTTTTACCATGAAACTACACTTATTTTTTACCATCTTGCTTGCTGGACTAATTGGCGCGTCTTGTGCTTCGAGGACAGAAAGTTCAAAGCCACTGCCTGAACGTCCTAATATCATTTTCATCATGTCGGACGACCACGCCTATCAAGCCATTAGCGCGTATAGCGACCGTTTAATCCAAACACCCAATATTGATAGAATTGCCAAAGAGGGAATGCTGTTTACTAACGCTTGTGTCACCAATTCTATTTGTGCGCCTTCCAGAGCCGTTATTTTAACGGGTAAACATAGCCATTTGAACGGGAAAATAGATAATGAATTTCCGTTTGACACTACTAACGTTACCTTCCCACAACTTTTTCAGCAAGCAGGTTATCAAACGGCGATGTTTGGAAAACTGCATTTTGGAAATAATCCTAAAGGGGTAGATGACTTTATGATACTACCAGGACAAGGTGAATACATTAACCCCAAATTCATTACTCCCACAGGTGATACCGTAGTGATAGGTTATGTCACAGACCTTATTACCGATTTTACGTTGGATTGGTTAAAAAATAAGCGTAATACTGACCAACCCTTTATGCTGATGTATTTACATAAAGCACCCCACCGTTCTTGGTGGCCCAGTCCTGAAAAGTTCGAGGAATTTTCAAAAAAACAGTTCCCCGAACCCGAAACTTTATTTGATACTTACGAAAATCGTGGCACTGCTGCAAAAACCGCAGAAATGAACCTGCTTCGCCACATGATGTATAGCCACGACAGCAAAATTAGACCAGAAACTATTGAGCAAATGGGAAACGTCACACCCGTAGTGGCAGACTTCAGAAACGGTTATTACGGACCTTATGGGCGTGCTAACGAAGCCCAAAAAGCTGCCTACGAGCCAGTGTTGGATTCTATCAATAACTTTTTCAAACAGCACTGGAACAGCATGAATGACACCGAAAAAATGCAATGGAAATACCAGCGTTACATGCAGGACTATTTGGCTTGTATTTCATCAGTGGATGACAATGTGGGTAGAGTGCTAGATTACTTGGAAGAAAGCGGGCTGGACGAAAATACCATCGTAGTTTACACCTCCGATCAAGGTTTTTATTTAGGCGAACACGGTTGGTTCGATAAGCGGTTCATCTATGATGAATCTTTTAAAACACCACTTCTCATGCGCTGGAAAAATGTAATCGCACCCAACAGTCGAAATGACGAAATGGTACAAAACCTAGACTTTGCACCCACTTTGCTTCAGGCAGCAGGTATAGCTGTACCAACGGATATGCAGGGCGAGAGCCTGCTTCCTTTGCTGCGTAACGATCAAAAATCGTGGAGCAGAAATGCAGTCTATTATCATTATTATGAATATCCAGCCGTGCATCAAGTAAAAAGGCACTATGGCATCGTAACGAAAGAATACAAGTTGGTGCATTTTTATTATGACGTGGACGAGTGGGAACTATACGACCGCTTGAAAGACCCTAAGGAAATGAAAAACGTTTATCATGACCCCAGCTATGCCACAATTGTAAAAGACTTGAAAATTAAACTCGATGGTTTGCGCGTGCAATACAAAGATTCTGATTCGCTAAATCAGCACTATATTGATTTGTATAAAAAGTTACCTGCGTTGATTGTAAAGTAATTTTGTAAGCACAGCGTAAGTAAATACAACTACTTTATTTTCAATGGCTTTGCTGCATCTTCTGTCATCTGATAGGGCAACTTCCAAACATTTCCTTCGAAATCGCCGAAGTAAAGTTCTGAGATACTGAACTGGTGAGGATGACCACTCGCCCAAAAGTAACAAAAAGGAGTTTGATATTGAAGCGGTCTGCGCACGTAGCCATTGTTGAGGGCACTGGAAGTAGTGATTTGTTTTTCTTTGTACCAAGTTTTCCCAGCATCTTTGGAAAGCCATATTTCTATTTCGCCACCCACGCCATACGGTTGTGGATTTGTTCCTGTGGGAGCTACCACTTTCCAGACGTTACTACTCAAAAAAAGGCTACCCATATCGTAATTGTGGTCCGATTCGCATACTTTGTGGGTGTCCCAGTTTTTTCCATTCCACTTGGTAATCTTCCATTCGTAGGGCGCGCTTTTAGGTCCCGGCTCGTGACCGCCACTCACCAAATACAAACAAACTGGACGACCTCGTTGGTCAAAGTCCATGTCTTTCATATAGACGTTTTTGCCTTGACTATAATAATCCAGCACTTGTTCTTGAATAACTACATCGGTTAATGGTAAGATAGAGCGACTACCTTTTATGTTAGTCCATGTTTTACCAAAATCCTTAGTTTGTAAGTAGTAGAGATCGGTTCTTGTATCTGGGTTGCCGTCAATGTGGCGGTTGAAGAACGTACCTATCGTTTTGCCCTTTTTGAAAATAGCACTCACTTGGTAGTGTCCGCTTTTGTATTGTGGGTTTTGTTTAATACCAGCCAGCTTTACGTCTTCTGTCCAAGTTATTCCATCTGGGCTAGTCTCAAAATACAATTCCCGCACGCCAGAATACTTAGTGAAGAAGTGAAAAAGCCTTTTTTTCGTGTTCCAAATTTGTGGATAAGTAAACGTTTCTTCTCGCACTATATCAAAATGCTCAATATCAAAGGGTTTGGCACTTTTGAGTTTTATTCCCTTTCGCAGTTGACCTCGACCACTTACAAATATCCAAACATAGCCAGCATCGTCAATCAAAATGCTAGGGTTGTCATGTGGGTCGTTTTACATCCAGTTTATCAAAAGCGACAGTAGGTTTCGACACGGTTTGCGTGCGGTGATCATACACACCCACCATACAAAGCAAGTGCCTTTCTTCCTGTTGAGTAGTTCCACCATACACAAAAAAAGTTTTGTGGACTTCTGGGGCATAAACGGCTAAAGGAATATGTTTAGCCGTGTAAGTTCCAAGACCACCTGCATATTTATCCCCGTATTCGTACTTTTGGTTCAGCTCAAACCAAATGCCACGATAGCCATCTATCTTTTGATTATTCAGTCCTATTGTCTGTTGTGCAAAGATATTACTATAAAGTACCAACAATTGAATAAACAAGATGTGTTTAAGATTTTGCATCTGAGAAATGATTTTAAATGCGAGGAATAAATAAAGCATCAATTTTCATTTTATAGCTCATTGATTTTTAGTTGATTGAATTGAAGTAATTACTGTTTAATAATTCTGCCATCCGCCATTTCGATGATGCGATCTGTTTTGGTAGCAAAATCGGGGTCGTGTGTTACGATAAGTAGCGAGAGTTGTTGTTCTTGGCAAAGTTGTTGAAAAATGTGGAACACATTATCAGAGTTTTTACTATCTAAATTACCCGTAGGCTCGTCGCCCATAATGAGGTCAGGATTGTTGATTAACGCCCTAGCAATGGCAACACGCTGCTTTTCGCCCCCCGAAATGCGATAGGAAAGTTTATCCGCTAAATACTCAATACCCAGCAAACGCAACTTCTCCATTGCGTCGTGTTCGATTTCCTGTTTGGATTTTCGAGCTAATTTTTTGGCAGGAAGCATCACATTGTCTAGCACCGTAAACTCGGGAAGCAAATAATGAAACTGGAACACAAAACCAATATGTTGACTCCTTACTTTCGCTAAATGATTCGGGTGTTGACGGGTCAATAAATCGCCATTGAGATAAAGTTCTCCATCATAATCCGTATCCATTGTAGAAAGGATATAAAGCAAAGTAGATTTTCCACAACCCGATTTACCCATGATGGACACAAATTCTCCTTGCCGCACTTGAAAATTAATGTCTTTCAGCACCTGAAATTCCACTGGTTTACGGAAATATTTATTGATATGCTTTGCTTCTAAGATAATGGACATAGTACAATTTCTTTTATTTTGATTATTGACCTCGAATAATATCCACAGGGTCAATGTGTTGTGCTTTTCTAGCGGGTAAATAGCCTGCAAAAAAAGTAGCTATCAAGGCAAAAACAATACCGATGACATAAAACGATGGATCAAAATTGACAGGAAATGTTTTAATGGTCGGCAAAGCTGGCGTTTCAAAAGGAGTGTTATCAATGACTACCGAAAAGCCAAACCCAACAATCAAGCCAATGCCACCACCAATCAAGCCAATCAACATGGCTTGCATGATGAAAATGTTGCGTACATCGCTCCCTGTAAAACCAGTGGCTTTTAGGATGGCAATGTCGTTCATTTTTTCGTAAATGAGCATGTTGAGAATATTGTAAATACCAAAGCCAGCCACAATCAATAAAGTAATAGAAACGGCGTAAGTAATTAAATTGCGGATGTAAGAACCTGCCTCAAATTGAGCATTTGCCTGATTGATGTCAATGGCAGATACTTGATATTGCTGGGCAAACCCGCTGGCTAAATCACTCGCTTGCGCAACGTCGTACAGTTTCATATTGATGTCTGTGATATAACTACTACTCCTTCCAAGTAGCATTTGTGCAGTTTGGAGGTGGGTGTAGCTTTGCACATTATCCAAATCTGCAAGACCGCTTTGAAAAATCCCTACAATTTTCAGGAAAAAAACATCGCCTCTAGCCGTAGCTAATTGCACTCTATCCCCCAAGTGCAAGGACATTTTTTGCACTGCACCAATCCCCATGATGATACCGCTAGAATTATTGGCTAAGTCCTCTATTGACCCCTCAACAATGTAATTGCCTAAATTAAACAGGCGGTCTTCCTCCAATGGGTCAATGCCATTTATACGACCGTTAATTTCAATAGCACCTGCCACAAAAAACGCCTGCGCACTCACTTGAGGTACCGCCCCTAACACATCAGGATTTTTGCGCAAAGTTTCCAGTATGGGCAAAGCATCTTTAATTTCTGTTTTCGACTGGCGCGGTTTGATGGAATGTACCACTTTTAAAGCATCGTTGGCGGATTCATACAAGTCAAGGGGTGTT
>JAAUTG010000389.1 GCA_012031785.1 Saprospiraceae bacterium
CCAAAACCAAAATCTTGTACCGTTTTAGCAGGCAGCCAGCGTTTTCTGGGTCGGACTAAACCCAGAAATCAGTATCCTCGTATTGGTCATCATTGCAATGAATAAAACAATGACCAATAACACCCAGACAACATCCTTGGTTTTAGTTAATAAATTATGCTCTTTTTGAAACATTTTATTACTTTTAGTTCACATCGAACGTTACATTCCCCAAATGTGCGACGCTTAGGAAGCGATTTTCGGGAAGCGATTGTTCGATGAATTTTAGTCATTCAATCTTAAACGCTCAATTTCGTCGAATTGCAAATCGGTTATGGCCGAAATCTGCTCATTAGGAAAATTCATTTTAATCAATTTCTGAGCTGTTATTACCATTTGTTTTTTCTTTTCATCCTCCCTAAATTGATCTTCTATTTTTTTTTGCTGCCTCCTCCGCTTCTATCTTTAGGCTTTCAGCATAACTAGCTTCACCATGAAGGTTCTCCAAAAACCTATTGTATTTCTTTCGTTCATCATCTGGCAAATTCATCACCTTTAGCTTCTCTCGAACTTCTTGCATTCCTTTTGCACGAAACTCGTCCAACACCTCACTATTTTTGAAAAAGTAAATCCACTCGTCCAGCGTGTCGTTTACGATGTCGTTAAATTTGGTCGTCCGTATCAAATAATATTCGGGATAGGCTTGGTGGACGGTCGGCTTGCCGAGCAACTTTTTCTGCGCCGTCGTCAATTCCAACTCGGTTTTCGTGTGCAAGCCTTTGAACTTTGTCTGCCCGACGTAAACGTAATCTTCGCCTTTGCCTAAATCAAAGTACACGATGCTGACGGCGATGACCTTTTTTATCTCTCCGTATTTCGCCCCGACGGGCAGGTATTCCGTGATGGCTTTTGATGTGGCAAAAAGCATCCGCATCAGGTAGTCCAACTCTCTCGTGTTCTGGATTTCGATAATGACCTGCTCGCCTTTCGAGTTCTCGGCGAACAGGTCAACCCGATTGAACTTGTCGTCTTCCTCCTCTTGGTTGCTCTCGCTTTCCAAAAGTCCCTCGATTTTTACGTCTTCGCACAAAAGTTCAGAAAGGAAGCCTTCGAGGATGCCGAAGTTCTTCTTGTCTCGCAGTAGTTTCTTGGCCGCCCAGTCAAAACGGATGTGCTTCTTTGCCATAGAAAAATTGTTTACAACAAAGATAAGATGTTTTAGGGGATGAATGTGAAAATTTTTTGTATCGCATTTGAATTGTAGCGAACTTATGTATTGACGCAACACTGTTAAAATTTATTGCAGCAATATCCAAAATGTACACAACTTATGACAAAAGTAAACCCATTCCACCAAAAATCCAATTTTTTCACTCCAAAAAATAATTCTATCCTCCTCCCCAAAAGGCTTACTGCAAAAGCGTTTCAGTATTTTTTTTTGCAGCGATACATCAGTAAATTATATTCTGGAAAGACATATAATTATTCCATGTTACCGGCAGAATTTTCTCCATAAAGCAACTGCTTTAAAGACTTAGCAATAGACGTAGATTTAGGTTTTTAAGGTATTGGCAGAGACTATAACATCAAGAAACTCAATATCACAAACAAGAAAAAAAGGGAGTGTCTAATAAATTAACTGAAGCACAAAAAACTTACAATCAGGCAGTTGCTACCCAAAGAATTGATATTGAGCATTCTATTGGGCAGATGAACATTTACCGATTCATTCATCAGGTTGTGAGACTAAAAATGAGGAATTACTCGATGAAATTATCCAAGTAACTGCCAGTATTATTAATTTTAAAAATTACATAAAATATTGTTAATCAATTCAATTCATGTTTAATAAAGAAATAATGATTTACGAAAAATTAATCCGCGCTATTTTCAAGAATAAATCATAATATAGTCCGTAAAAATGCAAAATAAACTTACTTTTGCTGGCGTATATTGGTGATTAAAATACAGCAATCCATGCAATACAGAAGTCTTGGGAAAACCAATTTTAATATTTCAGAAATTAGCTTGGGTACATGGCAAGTTGGTGGTAAATGGGGAAGCCCTTTTGACCCTGACAATGCGGAATCTATACTAAAAACAGCCCTTGATAATGGTATCAATTTTATTGACACTGCGGATGTATATAGCGATGGATTGAGCGAAAAAGCAGTAGGAAAGGCAGTCAAATCTTATGCTCAAAAAATATACGTTGCCACTAAATGCGGTAGGAAATTTCAGCCACATCTTGATGCTTCCTACACCCTCAAAGCATTACGCAAAAGCGTAGAAGATAGCCTAACTAATATTGGTGTAGAACATTTGGATTTGATACAACTCCATTGTCCCCCTTGGGAAACTTATTACCGTCCTGAAGTTTTCGAGCTTTTTGAAAGCCTTAAAGCTGAAGGTAAAATCGGTGCGCTCGGAGTTAGTGTAGAAAAAATAGAGCAAGCCATCAAAGCCATGGAATACGAAAACGTGACTTGCATTCAGATAATCTTCAACATGTTCAGGCAACGCCCTAGTGAATATTTTTTTTGATTTGGCAAAACAAAAAAATATTGGAATTATCGTCCGAGTACCGTTAGCAAGTGGCTTGTTGTCGGGCAAATACAATTCCGAAACTACGTTCGCAGCAAATGACCATCGCACTTTCAATCGCAATGGTGAAGCTTTCGACAAAGGAGAAACTTTTTCAGGTATAGATTACCAAAAAGGACTAGAAGCAGTTCGTATTTTGAAGGATTATTTCCAAGACACTAATCTCGCGCTTCTTGCTATCAAATGGGTACTGATGTTTGATGCAGTGAGTTGTGTAATACCAGGTGCATCCAATCCATCGCAAGTTCAAAGCAACTTAAAATCGGCTGATATTCAAACTATTAGCGAGAAAGATATGGCTTTCATTAAAAGTGTATATGAGCAATATATCAAAGCTGATGTACATCAGGTTTGGTAGAACACTCAAAAAAGTAGCAAGTCTTTTAAATTTACTGGTACTTTTTTTTCAAATCTATCTAGCTCACTTGCGGGTTTGTGAATTTACAAAGTACTGGTCTATCACAACTATGCTAACGTTTCACCTTTCAAAAGGGTGGGCAGTAACTTTCTAGCGATACAGTTATTTTGTGTAGCGTATTTGAACGCATCACCTCGTATAGAACTGATAATCTTCCGTCTAATGTCTTTCCTATCAAATTACTCTTTTTTTGAACTCTTTTAGAAAAGAAAATTCATCGTGTAATAGGTTGATACTTGAAGTAAAAAAACTTATCAAGGATTTGGAAAATAGCACATCGCATATAATTTTGACACCTAAATAGATTTACGCACTAGAAATAAGCAATAGATAAAGCACCAATTTACTGTCATCGTATGTTTATTAGCAAACCATTAACCCAAAACGCCTAGTTCATAATTAAATAACTCATCACTCATTAAGTGGCTGCTGGACAATATTTTGTAGCCATCAAAACAGCACAAATAGATGAAACGCGCCACTGCGATATGTTTTTTTATCCTATTGCCACTATTTGTGTTGCCTCAAAATGCAGACTATCAAATCAATATCACCTCTTATACGCAAGCAGATGGGCTTTCCAACAATGATGTGTTTTGTATCAACAAGGATGCACGCGGTGTACTGTGGGTGGGTACTCGCTATGGGCTAAACCGTTTTGACGGGCGGAACTTTCGCGTTTTTACCACCGAGCAAGGCTTGAAAAATAATTTGTAATGGTATTTTTCTTATTGATGAGCGGTATGTACTGTTGGGAATGGGAGGACAATCTGAAAATATTTCAACTTACCAAATATTCGATACCCATGACAACAAAGTAAGTGAATTAAAAGCGTTATTCCCTAAACTACCTTTTGCCGAAAACAATATTCACTACATCAATCACCTGCATCATGGTTTCTTGTTTACGCTGTATAGTGGCAAAAAGTATTTTCTGCTCAGCCAAAAAGGAATGGATAGCGATTGATTTTT
>JAAUTG010000073.1 GCA_012031785.1 Saprospiraceae bacterium
TGCCAATAAAAAGGAAGCGATGGATACCTCTGAAGAGAATGCGACGAAAGAAAAAATTGGCGTAGCTTCAATTTTTTAGGCGAGTTAAGCATTTCATGGCTCAAAGGGCTTTCTCCACGCAAACACACTTTATGTCCTAGCAATGAAGCAATTAAAAGTGTAAAAAAATGAGTAAAGTATGCCCATCCATGCACGATGATGTAGCTTTTGGGTTGCTGCCACAGCAAAGTAAAAATACCTAAATTGATTAATCCAAAAAAGCCTTTATCAATACCAGGATTGCGGGAATAGTTCTTCAAAAATACCGATTTATAGCCCTCTAACAAAGGAATATCCCATTGAATTACTTGATTAAACTCCTTATCTGAATATGGCTTTACGCCATAATCCGAACAATAGCAGACCAACACTTCAAAGTGTTCAGACTGCGCCAATAGCCTAGAAAGAGGCGCAAAGTATTGAATAGGATGCGAATACAAATAAATAATTTTTTTTTTCATCGGCGAATTGATTTGAAACACTTTCAATCACTTCTAAATATCGGTGTGCTATGGCAGTTCGCTCATGCAACTGAAGATGACTGGCTGCGGCTGCCTGAAATGGTTGTATGGCGGCTTCGTTGTTCCAAAGATGCTGAATGGCTGCGGCTAACGCGGTTGCATCGCCGTTAGGGAAAGTGACCCCACAAGGTCCAACTGCATCTTTCAAACCACCACCTTCGGAAGCAATAATCGCCAAACCACAGGCAATACCTTCGAGTGCTACGATGCCAAATGCTTCGCGCCATTTGGAGGGTACAACCATGATTTTATGCTCGTTCAAGGCTTCTACTAAGTTGACACCCATTTTTTTACCTACAAAATTCACCTGCGCCACTAAGTCGAGGGTTTGGGTAAGTGCCATTAGATTTTCTCGTTCTTCGCCATCGCCAATGATGGTTAATTTCGGAAAGCAATCCCGTTGTTTCAGCAAATGCAATGCGTGAAGTAAAGTATCCACGCCTTTGATGGACACCAATCTGCCTAAATAAACCAATTCGCCTTTTCGCTGGGAGTAGGGTTTGGTGTTGACAAACTGCAAATGGTTGTAAGAATTATGAATGGTGACTGAATTTTGATATTGTTCTGCCACATAACGACTACAACCAATATTTAGAATAGGTATTTTGTTTTGCTAACCAAAGTTTATACTTTTTCTTAAAGGTTTTCATGATTGGACTTTGGTGCGAAATGACCAAAGGCGCACGCAAGACCAAATAAGGTAGCATTCCTTTTACTGTAACGTTGAAATGTAGTGAAATATCTGCCCATCGAATTAATCGAAGATAGCTGCCAAGACTGGGAGTGCGATGAATTTCAAAGGGAAATTCATCTTTTGAAGCATGAGGAATTAGTGTCACCACTTTTACCTCATGTCCTGCCTGTATAAATTCCAAAGCAATATCCATCGCCACGTTTTCTAACCCTCCAACAGCGGGATAAAAAGTAGTGCTATTAAGTAAAAATTTCATCTGTTGCGCTTGTGGCGCGAAGATATACTTTTAAACCGACCTATGAAACAAATCTTGCAAAGCGGGTACAAGCGTTTTGAATTGAAACTCGAATCCAGCTTCTTCCATGCGCTTTGGTAGAACACGCGCACTAGAAAGTACAGCATCCGCTAACTCTCCTAAACCCAAACGCAGGGCAAAGACAGGCGCAGGAACTAGCAGTTGCGGCTTGCCAAGTGCTTCACCAATTGCTACTACAAATGTTTTGTTGCGCAAAGGATTGGGTGCAGTAGCATTGTAAAACCCTTTCGTGGCTTGATTTTCAACAGCGTAAACGAACATTCGGCAAATATCGTCTAAGTGTATCCAAGCGTACCATTGTTGACCATCGCCAAAGTAGCTACCTACGCCTAGACGCGCAGGAATTAAGATTTTTGGTAATGCCCCGCCTTTTGTGGAAAGCACTAAGCCGATGCGCAAGGCTACTGTACGAATGTTGGTTTTCATCACTTCTTGTATCGCACTTTCCCACTCAATGACGCTTTGTGCTAAAAAACCTGTTTCCCCTGGTTCGGATGTTTCGGTTAGTATTTCATCACCTCGATTACCGTAAAAGCCCATGGCAGAAGCGGCAATGTAGGCTTTGAATTGGTTGGGACTAGCTTCGATGTATTTTTTAAAGGTCA
The DNA here is from genome assembly GCA_012031785.1 of Saprospiraceae bacterium. Taxonomy (GTDB): domain Bacteria; phylum Bacteroidota; class Bacteroidia; order Chitinophagales; family Saprospiraceae; genus JAAUTG01. Next base: position 2,176 of record JAAUTG010000073.1, read on the forward strand.
ATGTAGAATGCACACGACTGCTGATGATCAACTTTTTGCGCTCCTCCGTCCACGATTTATCTGCGATACCAGCACCAGCAAGGTTAATGAGATAATCTGCCTGTTGAATAGCTTCTTCGTCTATGGTTTTTGAGTTATATCCCACGCATAAGTAGGATAAGTGGCGTTCTGATTGGCTTTTCGGCTTAAATGCAATACGCGATAACCATTTTTAGTTAAAATTTCGCTCAATCGCATCCCAATTAGTCCACTTCCACCACCAATTAAAACTGTTGTCATAATTTTTTTTTTATTTTTGCTGCCATTTGAAGTGCTTAGGACTGAAATTATGGAATAAATTCCAGTTGACCAATTCATTAACTCAAAAAAACTAATTCCGTTCATTTGCTAATTAAAAAATATCCTTAATCAGTTTGTCAGTAATTCGCTGCACACGCTAAAGGCTATACATTATTCATATCACAATCCGTTTTGAACATGAATCTAATCAAGGTAGTTTTGTTATTGCTCTTAGGGTTGAGCTTATTTAATTGCAAATTTGATCCCAAACCTAGTGCTACAGAAACTGATTTCAAACGCACCAGTAATGAAGTCATTGCTTCCCATATTGGAGAGCCTGACAACTTGAATCCATTGGTCACTACTAATGCCTATTCTAATTACTTATTACAAAATGTGTTTATGCAATTGCAGGACATTGACCCAACTACGCTGACATTTATTCCTATTTTGGTCAAGTCTCGTCCAACAATAACACAAACCATCGAAGAAGGTAAAGCAATCGCTACACAATATGCGTTCGAGTTGCGCAACGAAGCCGTTTGGGATAATGGTAGCCCAGTCACTGCTTATGACTACGTGTTTACTTTGAAGGCGGCGCTTAACCCTAAAGTGGGAGCAACTAGTCTAAGTTCTTTGCTAGAGTCCATCAAAAATATTGAAATAGATAGTTTGAATCCCAAACGCTTTACAGTGACAGTAGAGGGTACTTATATTCTGAACGAAGAGATTGTTTCTGCCAGTTTTTTGGTCATGCCTGAGTACCATTATGACCCGAATGGTTTATTGAAAGACATTGATGTGAACGAGTTGCTAGACCCTGAAAAAGCAGAAGCGATGGCAAACAGCAATCCTAAGTTGCAGCAGTTCGCGGATGAATTTTTACAACCTTTTTTTGCTAGAGAACAAGGCGGCGTTGTGGGCTGCGGTCCTTATCGCTTCCGAGAGTGGGTGACTGGACAGAAGATTGTGCTAGAAAAAAAAGACAATTGGTGGGGAAAAGTGCTTGAAAATGAAGACGAAGCGTTTGAAGCTAGAGTGGATGCTATTATTTATCAACCTGTGGCTGACCACACCGCAGCAAGCACATTGCTGAAAGATGAACAAATAGACGTGCGGGCAGAGATTGCGCCACCTGCTTACAACCTTTTGAAGAATGATAGTATTGTGAATAAAATCTACAACCTACGTGCACCGATTCAATACACTTATTACTTTTGGTACATCAACACCAAACGACCTAAGTTGAACGATAAGCGTGTCAGAAGAGCCTTAGCACATGTGATTAATGTGGAGCAAATTATTGAAACCGTTTATGATGGCGCATTGACTAGGATTGCAGGACCTATCTTGCCTTCCATGTTAGGCTACAACGAGCAGTTGAAACCTGTTCCATTTGATATAGCGCGCGCAAAAGCACTTTTACAGGAAGCAGGCTGGACGGATACCAATAGCGATGGTACTGTGGATAAAATAATAAATGGCAAACGGGAAGAAATGGTACTAGAACTACTGACGGTGGCAGGTATTGAAACGCAACAACAAGCTGCCTTGCTCATGCAGCAAGATGCACTGAAAGCAGGTATCAAATTTGAGATTATTGCAAGAGATCAAAAAGCGGGTGCAGAGGATCAAAGCAATCGAAATTTTGATCTTGCCAATCGTGGGACTGCTATTCCTACGCCCAATCTTTATGACCCTAAACAATCTTGGCACACAGAGAGTGATAACCCTGCTGGCTTCAATCGCTCTGGCTTTGGAAACGCTGCCACAGATGCTTTGATAGAGGAAATTAGAACGACTTTGGATGAACAGAAAAGGGCTGCGCTCATTAGTCAACTTCAAGAGATTATTTATGACGAGCAACCTTTGATTTTCTTATGGACCGCTCCACAGTTTTTGGCTATTCATAGAAGATTTGAAGCGGAGACTTATTCTTTGCGACCAGGCTATTTTCCAGGTTCTTTTTGATTTGATTTTGGATTAACGAATTTTGAAATTGAGGGACTACAAGATTTTCTTTATTTTGTAGCCCCTCAACTAAGTAATCCGTGATCAGCAAAGCTAAAATAGCCTCGTTCAGAGACAATTAAATGATCAAGAACTTGAATATCTAAAGTTTCACCCGCTATTTTTAGTCTTTTTGTTACTTCTAAATCCGCTTGGCTAGGTTGTAACGCACCAGAGGGATGATTGTGCATCAAAATAAGGTTGGAGGCTTGCCCCTCAATTGCTTTTCTAAAAATCATTCGAATGTCCACTACTGTACCAGCTATGCCACCTATACTCATTTGTTCTTTGGCGATAACTTCTTGAGCGCGATTAAGGAGCAGTATCCAAAATTCTTCGTGTGGCAAATCAACTAAAATAGGAGCAAGCACATCGTAAGCATCTTTGCTGGAAGTGATTTTTGGGCGTTCCTTGATATTAGAAAGTTGCCTACGTCGTCCTAACTCTAAAGCAGCAACAATAGTGATGGCTTTTGCATCTTTGATGCCATGAAACTTTAGGAAGTCCTCTACATTAAATTTACCTAAGCTGTTCAAGTTGTTGTCTGCCGCCGCGAGCAATCGTTTTGCCAAGTCTAAAGCAGTTTCTCTAGCAGAACCCACTCGGATTAAAATAGCTAATAATTCAGCATCTGTAAGTGTTTGCTTACCCTTGTTCAACAATTTTTCGCGTGGACGATCATCCTCTGACCACGATTTGATTGGCAATTTTTCTTTCTGATGGCTAGGCTTTTCCATAATCAACTAGTTGGTGTGAACAAGTAAGCTATTTGATGAAATCCACTTTCATTTCAAACACTTGTTGCCCCAAAGTAGCAAATGCTGGTAACTTTTTATCTCGTAGCCGCTATTTGCGTTGTAAAAAGCGCGTGATTGTGTGTTCATCAATAAAGAGCTAGAAGCACTTTCTACTTCAATTTGTTGAATTTGTTTTGTAGTATCGAATAGGACGAGCAGCATTTTGGTCAGCATTTTTTTGTCCATAGTCACATAGCGAATCGTGTCCAGTGTCGCCTGATCGTTTTGAATGGTATCTACTTGGTATTTACCAATCATCGAAGACTTATTAATATTATGCACAGTAAAGAGTTTGAACTCTTGTTCTAAATTGACTAAAGAATCCTGTACTTTTTCTTCCGAATGGTCTCCTATTTTTACAGTTTTAGAAATTTTAATCTGAAGTTCCTTTAAACGTTCCATTTCCTGTAAAAAGAAAGTATCCAAGTCGAAATAAATTATTTCTACGCCGCTGGAAGTGGTTGGTTGAGAAGTACAACTGCCACACAAAAGAATTGCCCCAAAAAATAAAAAAAATAATCCAGTAAGATGTTTCATTAATATATGACTAGCGTTTTATTCTATTGTAAACAACGATGTTCGGCATTTAGCTATTTGTTTGGAGTTTGTATTAATTATCAAAACTGGCCACAAACTATCAAACCACACTAAAACACGATACAAACGCACAACGTAGCAAATACCACAAAAGTTACCAATAAAATAGTCATTTGCAATAATTCATTGTTCGATTGTCTATAATTTAATATATAGTTAATTCAACGATATGAACTACTTGCCACTCAAACGCTTTAATGTTAGAACAATATAATATCATTTCGTTTTATGAGACATTTTATTACCTTATTAATGGTTGCCCTTGTAGCAACTTCCAGCGTCTTCGCACAGCGCGTAGATGATTTATTCAATGCTTCTTTAGCTCCATTCTATCATGGCGTAGCTTCTGGCGACCCTCTTCAGGATAGAGTAATTATTTGGACTAAAGTGACAACTGATGCACCTTCTTTGAATGTTAACTGGGTGATGGCAACCGATACAGCTTTAAACAATGTAGTAGCTTCTGGTGCCGTAGCAACAACTGCTGAACGCGACTATACAGTGAAAGTGGATGTAGCAGGATTACAACCAAACACAACTTATTACTATGCGTTTGAAGTGTTTGGCAAAAGCTCCTTAATTGGTCGCACCAAAACTGCGCCTACATCTGACCAAGCAGATCATTTAAGATTCGTACTAATATCTTGTAGCAACTACGATTGGGGTTATTTCAATGTTTACGACCGCATTGCTGACCGCAACGATTTGGATGCGGTTATTCACGTTGGGGATTATATCTACGAAGGTGGAGAAGGCGATTATGAAGACCCACGTTTGCCTAACCGTATTGTTGACCCAGTAACAGAAACCGTATCTTTGGATGATTACCGCAGAAGATACTCTTTGTACCGTTTGAACAATGAATTGATTCGCGCACACCAGCAGCATCCTTTCCTTGTGACTTGGGATGACCACGAAGTAACAAATGATGCCTACGAAACAGGGGCACAAAACCATCAACCTGAAACAGAGGGAGAATATACCGTGCGTAAAGCAGTAGCTACACAAGCGTATTTTGAGTGGTTGCCAATCCGCGACAACGGTCGTCAGCAGGTATATCGCCGTTTCAATTATGGTAACTTAGCGGATTTATTTGTATTGGATACACGCCACGAAGCACGTACTTTGCAGCCAACTAGCATTTTACAAACTGACTTCAATGACATGAGAAGTTTGTTGGGTGATACTCAAAAGGCATGGTTATTGGATGGTTTGAAAACTTCTACTGCAAAATGGAAAGTGCTTGCTCAGCAGGTAATGTTTTCCCCTTTTAATGTAGGTTTTGCAGCACCAGGTGGAGCAATTACAAATGCAGAAGCAGTAATTGGTTTAGAAAATATTTTCTTGGACATTTGGGATGGATACCCTGCGGAAAGACAACAAATTGTGGACTTTATTGAAAGCGAAAATGTGGATAACGTAGTAATTCTTTCTGGCGACTTCCACTCTTCTTTTGCTTATGACGTTACTACACAGCCTGTTTTGTATCCATTGGCACAGTTCAACTACTTGCCTTTTCCAAATCCAGGCTACAATCCAGCTACAGGTGCTGGTTCAGTAGCAGTAGAATTTTTGACACCTTCTGTATCCGCAGCCAATTTTGATGAGAATTTGGACGCTGCTACTTCTGCTCAGTTTGAGGTTCTTCTCAATGCAAATATAGCACCTTTATTTGGTATCAACGTAGGTCAGCCTTTGATTTACAATCCTCACTTGAAATTCACAGACCTAGACCGCAATGGTTATGTATTGCTTGACATCAAAGCAGATAGCACACAGGGTAATTTTTACTATGTGCCAACTGTGCTTGAACCATCAGAAAGCGAAACGTTTGGCGCAGGACTTCGCACAAAAAGCGGGGAGAACTACCTCGTGGGTAACCAACCTGCAAGCGCACCAAAGGCAGTACAAGCTGCGCCTGCACCTGCAAATCCACCAGTTACGACGGCTACTGCAAAAGTGCAAATCATTCACAATGCTGCTGCTCGTACCATCAACGTCTTAGCTAATGGCGGTGCTTTATTAAATGGCTTTGCTTATCGCACTGCGACTGGATTCGTAGAAGTACCTGCTGGTGTAGAGTTAGCATTACAGTTAGTGCCAATAAATGGTTTGCCAGGTGAAGAAGTAAGCACTACTGCTACTTTTGAAGCAGACAAAACTTACATCGTAGTAGCGTATGGTACTTTCAGTACCACAGACAGTATCCCTGTTCAGTTAGCTGTATTTGAAGGTGGAAGAGAAGTTTCTTCTGAGCGCCGCAACATTGACTTATTATTTTTCCATGGTACACCAGATGCACCTGGCGTAGATATCAAAACAGGCAGTACGATTTTGTTCGATGATGTAACTTATGGTAACTTTTCTACAACATACATCACTGTACCTGCAGATTCTTACACGTTGGATGTTACACCAGCAAACGACAACAACGCGAACGTGGCAACTTATCTTGCCAATATTGCTTTCTGGATTAATAAAGCAGCAGTTGTTTTTGCTTCTGGTAGCTTGAGCGATGGTACTTTTCAGGTGTGGGTAGCACTTTCTAACGGCGGTACATTCCCATTGTTGTTGCCTAGAGCAGCTCAAGCGGAGAACATTACACCTGCAGCAGCTACTACTACTTCAGGACTATTGAGTGCAGAAGACTTGTTGGTACTCGGTACGTATCCTAACCCAACCAGCACAGAAAATACATTGCGTTTTATTTTAAATGAAACAGGAACGTTGAGCGTGGACTTGTTAGACGCACAAGGTCGTTTGGTAAGAACTATTTACAAAGGTTTACAGGAAAAAGGAAGTTACGCTTTAACAGAACAATTGAACGAGCTTGCAAAAGGCGTTTACTTCTATCGCGTTATCTTCAACGACCAAGTAGTGACACAGCAGTTCGTGAAGGAATAATTTAACCTTAATTAAGGTACTTGTATAGTTGGTCTTTGGTGAGTTTGTGTTTTCCCAAAAGGAAAAAACACAAACTCACCAAAGATTAATCCTTAATACCCTTTCACATCGTCATCAGGGTTGCGAAAATCACCTACGCCGTGCAAATTACCATTGGTAATCGTTGAATAGCTTTGATAACCGCCATGCGCTTCACATCTTTAAATTTGTAACCTACTTTGGCGAGGCTATCCTGTGTAGCAACAGGAAAACTTGCTTGTTCTATCCATATTTCATCGGGTTTCCATTGATGGTGAAAACGTCCAGCCTGCACCGCATCGTTCAAATCCATACCAAATTCGGCTACGTTGACAAAGGTTTGAAACACGGCAGTGATAATAGTTGAACCTCCAGGCGCACCCAATACCAAAAATAATTCACCATTTTTTCGATAATTGTAGGAGTCATAGAGCTTAACATTCGTTTTCCTGGCACAATAGCATTTGCCTCCGCACCAATTAAACCGAATTGATTTTGCACACCTGGTTTTGCACTAAAGTCATCCATTTCGTTATTTAAGAAAAAACCTGCGCCACCTACGACCACCTTGCAGCCGTAGTTAGAATTGAGGGTAGTGGTTACTGCCACTGCATTACCTTGCGCGTCCACGATAGACGTGTGGGTGGTTTCAAAACTTTCGAGTAACACCTCCAAGTCACCTGCCGCTAAGGAATCGCTTGGGGAAGGGCGTTGTGGATGAAAATCCTTCATGCGTGAGGCAAGATAAGCACTATCTAAAAGCATAGCAGTTGGAACATCGTAAAAGTCACTATCTCCAACGTGCATGGCACGGTCTGCAAAAGCTCGTCGCTCTGCTTCCACCATTAGATGTACAGCTTGTGGTGTATGAAATCCATATTGACCAATTGGATAGGGCTCTATCATTTTCAACATTTGTATCAAAGCAATACCGCCACTGGAAGAAGGTGGCATAGCAATAATATTGAAATCTTTGTACGGCTTTTCTAGCGGTACACGCCATTGTGCTTTGTAGTCTGCAAGGTCTTGTTTACTGATAATTCCTTTCCCGCGTTCCATTTCCGCGACTATAAAATCGGCAGTAGCACCAGTGTAAAAACCATCTCGACCTTGTTCCATGATGCGCGCCAAAGTAGCTGCTAATTCAGATTGCACCAAAAGTTCACCTTCCTTCCATAGCGGTTGCTGCGAAAAAGGGTTAGGTTGCGTGCTGTATTTTTTTACTTGTTCGTAAAGATTGTTTAAGCGTTCTGCTTCAGTGATAGTTACTTGAAAGCCGTTTTTAGCTAGTTCATAAGCTGGTTGCACTAAGTCTTTCCAAGGCAAAGTACCCAATCGTTGATGCGCTTGCCAGAGTCCGTCTATTGTACCTGGCACTCCAGCCGCCAAATGCCCTGAAATACTTAAATTTGGAATTACGTTGCCCATACTATCTAAATACATGTTTCTATAAGCTGCGGCGGGTGCTTTTTCTCGATAGTCCAAAGCCGCAGTGCTACCGTCCTGATTGCGAATAAGCATAAAGCCCCCACCACCAATGTTACCTGCTCTTGGATAAACTACTGCAATGGCAAACTGCACGGCAATAGCAGCGTCCACTGCAGTACCTCCTTTTTTTAGGATGTTTCTACCTATTTCCGATGCAAGCGGATGCGGTGACACGACCATTGCAGTGTCGTAAACTTTACTTTTATTCGTTTCGTAAAGTGCCGTAATCTCCGTACTTTGTTTGCAAGAATTGCTTAAAAAAGCATAAAAAGATTAAATAAAACGTATTTTTAATCATATTTTTTGTTATTAACTGTTGCCGTAAAGGTATAAAAGTATTGTATTTCTTTATCTTGAGTACGATATTAAAATATTACAAATAGCTGTTTGCCTAAGTGCAAGCGTTTTTTAAGCAATAAGAACCGAAACGCTTTACTACATGCACACACAGTAAAATAGGGGAAATTGCGAGTGACAAAACCAAGTTCCATTTGTACTTTGAACAAATTATTAAGTCTGTTGGAAGATTTATTTGAAGAAATGTAAATAATTACCTAATTTTCCGTCCAAATCAACCAAGCAAATACATGATGGAATCTTTCAATCATCCCCCATTAGACACACCAGAAGGAATGGATATGCCCACTTACAAGCCGATTGATGATATTCCCCACGCTAGAACGCCAAATTTTTATGGTCGCAATCAGCTTGATTTATCTTTAATCTTCGACACCGTACAGCGCGTGAAAGGCGAATTACGAAAAGTTATTATCGGTCAAGAAGAATTGATGGATTTACTGTTGATAGCCGTTTTTACCAACGGACATGTTCTTTTGGAGGGAATGCCAGGCATTGCGAAAACGCTGACAGCGAGAATGATGGCACAGACAATGGCGGTGGAATTTTCACGCATTCAGTTCACGCCCGACCTAATGCCTAGTGACGTGGTTGGTACTACTGTATTCAACGTAAAAACAGCAGAATTTTACTTTCAATGCAGGTTCAATTTTTTCCAACGTGGTACTAATTGATGAAATCAACCGAGCGCCAGCTAAAACACAAGCGTCTTTATTTGAGGTGATGGAGGAATGTCAAGTAACTGTGGATGGAAAAACCTATCAAATGGAGCAGCCATTTTTCGTAATGGCGACGCAAAATCCAATCGAACAGGAGGGTACTTATAAGTTACCGGAAGCACAGCTCGACCGCTTTTTGTTCAAAATTAATATGGATTATCCTAATCGAATAGAAGAAAAACAAATCTTGCAGCGTTTTCAAAATGACTTTAGCCTTCGCCAAAAAGCGAACGTGCAAGCGGTCTGTACACCAGATAGTATTGTTGCCTGTCGTGCGTTAGTGGAACAAGTTTACATCGAAGACCGTTTGCTGGATTATATTGCAGATTTGATTCATGACACTCGCCACAACAGCGACCTTTACTTAGGTGCTTCGCCAAGAGCATCTTTGGCGATTTTGAAATCCGCTAAAGCCATGGCAGCCATGAATGGTCGAGATTTTGTGACACCAGATGATATTAGATACGTCACTTATCCTGTGCTGAATCATCGCGTCATTCTTACGCCAGAGCGCGAGATGGAAGGGTTACATACAAAACAGGTCATTAATGAAATTGTCAAAAAGCTGGAAATACCAAGATAACAGGCAATTGATTAGTTCAATTAAAGGTCGAATCTATTAAAAAAAAGTGCTATGGGACTCATACAATGGCTCAACAGCAGCCAGCGTAAAAATTGGCAAATGCTAATTGTGAATGTAGTAATGGGTATTGTAATGGGATTAATGGTGATTCCTACTGCTAAATATTTTGCATCTAATGCACCTATCAAAAGTTACATTTTTGAAGGTTTTGTGCTGGATGAGGAAAACCGCCCTATTCCAGATGCCACTATTTTAATTGCAGGTATCGCGACTGGGAAAACCAGCAAAGATGGTGGCTTTCGCATTAAAGAAACACGCGGATTGGGTACTGCGCTGCAAGTGGGAGATGAGTTAGAAATCGAAGTGAGCGCACCTGGCTATGTGGCAGACAAACAGCGCTTTGCATTGACAGATTCTAGGATGCAAACCCTAAAATTCGTTCTCAACAAGCAATCAAACTAATTGAATCATGCGTTTTTTTATTTTTCTATTTCTTCTTTTGCCTTTGACCCTGTTGGGACAAACTGTTACTATTCAGGGTTATGTGGTTACGTCTAAGAATGAACGAATTTCCAACGTTCGGATAAAAGTAGGAAATTCTATCGCTGTCTATACAGATTCAGATGGATTTTTCTCCACTAAAATCCCCCTAAAAAATAACCTCAATGTTCGCGTTCCAGTAGAAGCCGCTAAAACTGGCTACCAAACCTATCAAAGCCAAGATTTGATTATCACGGATGGTAAACCCAAAACCATAGACAACATTGTTCTTTTGAAAGAAGGTGAACTTTCCAACGCAGTGGTGGCGGATAGCGCAAAGGATAAAGGCAAACTAATAGGCGGCAATGCAGAAATTATTGGTATCAATCAAGCGATTTTGAATAAAGCCAATGATCTACCTGTGCAGTATCAAACTGAAATTCAAGCTATTATTACTGAAATCAACCAGCTTTCTCCAGCCGTCGCAGAAATTCAAAAGCGCGTTAGTGATTTGGATAGCGCGTTGAAAAATAGTCAAAACAAAGACCGTATTTTACTCGATTTGCTAACCAAAGAACAATCTGTGTTGGCGCAGCAAGAACGGATTTTTGGAAAACAAGAAGCGATTTTCCAAGCCTTGAGTGCGCAAACAGCAAAAGCAAATACTGCTTTAGAAATGGCGCAAGTCAAATGGCTAGACAATAACGCCATAGAAATTACTTTTCGCTTCAAAGATGCTTTCGGAAACACGCCACCAAGTGGTCAAACTCAGGTGCTTGGGGTTTCAGTAGCTCAACTTACGGGAGGCAATAACCAGAAATTACTCACTTATCAAGCTCAAGAAGGCGAATTGGCGAGTAATCAACTTAAGCGCAACCTTGATTTTTCTCAAACTAACACCATTCGCTTTGAAAGTCCAGATGCTTTCAAGCGAAAGTATCTGAAAAAAGGGTTGATTATACAGTTCTATCTAGGTGATACGCTTTTGGGAAGCCATGGCTATCGGCTGTAAGTTTCTACAAGATATAACTTGCAGTAATTGAGGTGATTTTACATTTTTGCTAAAACAAAGAGGAGGATGTTCATTACGATTCATCCTCCTCTTTTTATTCATTTTGAGCTTAACCTCTTAAAGCGGATGCCATCATCGCACCAATGGTAGCGGGCGATTTCACTACGTGAATACCACAATTTTCCATGATGAGCATTTTAGCTTCTGCTGTATCTTCTGCACCACCAATGATGGCACCAGCATGTCCCATTTTACGTCCTTTTGGAGCAGTTTGCCCTGCAATAAAAACCAACCACAGGTTTGGTGCCGTATTCTTTTATCCAATAAGCAGCTTCGGCTTCCATACCACCACCAATTTCACCAATCATTATAATCCCTTCTGTTTCAGGGTCATTCATTAATAATTCTACTGCCTGTTTGGTGCTTGTACCCACGATAGGGTCACCACCAATACCAATACAAGTAGATTGCCCAAGACCTGCTTTAGTCACTTGGTCCACAGCTTCATAAGTCAGTGTACCTGAACGCGATACAATTCCGATAGTACCTTTTCTGTGAATAAAGCCAGGCATAATTCCTACTTTGGCTTCCTCTGGTGTCATCACACCAGGACAGTTAGGACCAATCAATCGGCAGTCGTGCCTATCCACGTAAGCCTTAGCCTTGACCATATCCTGAACAGGAATGCCCTCTGTGATACAAATAACAACTTTGATGCCTGCATCTACTGATTCCATAATCGCATCCGCCGCAAATGCAGGTGGAACAAAAATGATAGCAACATCTGCACCTGCTTCTGTAACAGAATCATGCACGGTGTTGAATACTGGACGCTCTAGGTGCATTGTTCCACCTTTACCGGGAGTAACACCGCCTACTACGTTTGTGCCGTATTCTATCATCTGACTGGCGTGAAAAGTTCCTTCTTTTCCTGTGAATCCCTGCACAATTACGCGAGAGTGCTTATTGACTAATACAGACATACTGTTTATTTTTGAGTCGTTAGGTAATGTTTTATTCTTTAACGATGATAAAAATTTCTTCGTCACTTCTTTTCATAAAGTATTTTTCGCGGGCAAATTTTTCAATATTTTGGTCAATATACTGCAAATCGTTTCTTAATTCCACAATTTTTTTCTCGTAATAATTCTCCTTTTCGTTCTTTAGTTTCATGTTAGTGCGAGACAAGTGTATTTGTGTAGCCACATCGTATTTATCAAAAAATATCATCCAGACTAAAAACAGCAGTAGCACCAACACGTATTTACTACGCAAAGGCGCGGGCACTTTTTCTGCGAACAGCACAAAAGGACTTTTTGCCATTTAATAGAGTTAATTTAATACTGTTTTCTAATAAAAATAGAACTTTTAGAGTTATCTATATCACTAAAGTTCATTTATGGAGTTGTTGATTGGCAACAAATCGCCAATCAACAGCTCGCCAAAGTAATATATTATTTCAACAAGGTCTTACCTGGATAGTAAGCTACATCTCCCAGTTGCTCTTCAATGCGCAATAGTTGGTTGTACTTAGCGATCCGATCTGAACGAGAAGCAGAACCTGTCTTGATCTGACCTGTATTCAATGCTACTGCCAAATCCGCAATCGTAGTATCCTCTGTTTCTCCCGAGCGGTGACTCATTACGCTGGTGTAGCTATGGCGCGTTGCCAAAGATACCGCGTTAATAGTTTCTGTTAAAGTACCGATTTGATTGACTTTCACTAAGATAGAATTACCACATTTTTCGTCAATTCCTCTTTGCAAACGATTTACATTGGTTACGAATAAATCATCGCCTACCAATTGAATACGATTGCCAATAGCAGCTGTCAATGCAGACCAACCAGACCAATCATCTTCATGTAAGCCATCTTCAATAGAAAAAATAGGATATTTATTTGCCCATTCTATCCAGTAATTGACCATTTCAGAGGAGGTCAACTTATCACCAGTTGAGAAATGCAAGTGATAGACACTTTCTTCTTCGTTGTAAAATTCAGAAGCAGCTGCATCCATTGCAATCATAATATCTTCGCCTGGCTTATATCCTGCTTTTTCGATAGCCATAAGGACAATTTCGATAGCTTCTACATTCGAACTCAAATTGGGTGCAAAACCACCTTCATCTCCTACGTTTGTAGAATGTCCTTTGCTGTGTAGCACCTTTTTTAGATTATGGAATACCTCTGTGCCCATGCGCAAACCATCAGAAAATGATTCAGCACCCAAAGGGACAATCATAAATTCTTGAAAATCAATGCTATTATCCGCGTGTTTTCCACCATTAAAATGTTCATCAACGGCACTGGTAGGGTATGTGCATTTACGCCACCAATGTAGCGGTATAAGGGCTGCTCCAACTCTTGTGCTGCTGCTTTTGCCACCGCCAAAGAAACGCCAAGTATAGCATTTGCACCCAATTTACTTTTGTTTTCTGTGCCATCCAAATCCAACATCAAATGATCAATGTCACGTTGGTCGAACACATCTGCACCGATTAGTTCGTCTGCAATAATTTCATTGACATTTTGACAAGCGCGAAGCACTCCTTTACCCATAAAACGCTTCGCATCGTCGTCGCGCAATTCTACGGCTTCGTACTTACCTGTGGAAGCACCAGAAGGTACAGCAGCTCTACCTACCACACCACTTTCGGTCATCACTTCTACTTCTACCGTTGGATTTCCTCTTGAATCGAGTATTTCTCTCGCACGGATGTCTAAAATAACGCTCATAATCGGAGATTTTTGCTTAATTATTAGTTTTTAAACCTATTCATCAACTCCACGAAATCGTCAAAAAGATAGCGCGCATCATGCGGTCCGGGTGATGCTTCTGGGTGGTACTGCACCGAAAAAGCGGGTTTATGTCGCACGCGAATACCCTCAATGGTTTCGTCGTTCAAGTTGATATGCGTGATTTCAATTTTGTCACTATTAGCTGCAATAGCATCGGCAGCTACTGAAAATCCATGGTTTTGGCTCGTAATTTCGCATTTCCCCGTCAGAATGTTTTTAACAGGGTGGTTGATGCCTCTGTGTCCATGGTGCATTTTATACGTTGGAATATCCATTGCCAAAGCGAGGAGTTGATGCCCTAAACAAATGCCTAGCAAAGGTTTATTTTCTTCTAAAATAGCTTTCACTGTTTGTACTGCATAACCCATAGCGGCGGGGTCGCCTGGTCCATTGGAAAGAAAATAACCATTTGGATTCCAATTTTTTTAACTCCTCTATACTTGTCTGGGCGGGAAAGACTTTCAAGTAACAATCGCGCTGGAGGAAATTATTAAAAATATTACGCTTTGTACCAAAATCAAGTACGGCTACTTTGAATCGCGCAGTTTCGTTACCCAGTGTGTAGGCAGTTGCTGTTGTTACTGAAGTTGCTAACTCCAAGCCGTTCATATCGGGAACTTTTGACAATTGAGCCTTTAGCGTAGTGATATCTAAATCGTCAGAAGAAATAATCCCATTCATAGCTCCCTTGCTGCGAATATGTTTTACCAAAGCCCTTGTGTCCACATCAGAAATGGCGACTAGATGTTCCCGTTCAAAATATTCTTGGATGGAGTTATCTGCCAAGATTCGAGAATAACGGTTGGTAAAGTTTTTACATATAAATCCTGAAATCTTGATATGCTCCGATTCTACCTCACTATCCTTTGTACCGTAGTTGCCAATATGTGCATTGGTAGCCACCAAAAGTTGCCCAAAATAAGAAGGGTCAGTAAAAACTTCTTGATAGCCTGTCATACCCGTATTGAAACACAACTCGCCTGTGGCTGTACCCACTTTGCCAGCAGATTTTCCGTAAAAAACAGTACCATCTTCTAACACCAAAACGGCAGAGTGCTGCTGCATTGAAAAAGTTTAATTAATAAAAATCTTAATTTTATTCATCACACGCAAAGATAACACTTCAACGAAAAAATGAAAGCGAATACAAAATATTTGCGTAGTTTGATGGATTATTATGGATAACAAAAAGTAAACGACAAACAACCAAATTTAATTACGCAGTTCCAACAATGCTACACTTTCCAAATGATGGGTATGCGGAAACATGTCCACAGGGCGTACTTTTTGGACAATATACTTTTGCGACAATAAATTCAAGTCTCTAGCTTGTGTAGCAGGATTACAACTCACATAAATTAATTTTGGGGCTTCCAACTGCAAAAGCATTTCTACCACTTGTGGGTGCATACCCGCTCTTGGAGGGTCGGTGATTAGTACATCTGGTTTCCCATGTCGCTCTGCAAAATCAGTCGTCAAAATAGCCTTCACGTCGCCAGCGTAAAAAGTAGCGTTATCAATATTATTCAAAACTGCATTTTCTTTAGCATCCTCAATGGCAGCCGCAATTTCCTCAATCCCAACCACTTGCCGACAGTAACGCGCCACGTAAAGCGCAATACTACCAATGCCAGTGTAAAGGTCGTACACATTTTCTGTACCTTGCAAAGCTGCAAACTCTACCACCACATCGTAAAGCCGTTGGGCTTGCAGGGTATTGGTTTGAAAAAAAGATTTAGGTCCAATTTTGAAGCGAACATGTCCTAATTGTTCTTCAATATAGCCTTTGCCATAGTAGGGTATCATGTCCAAATCCATCATGAAGTCGTTGACTTTTGAATTGATA
>JAAUTG010000390.1 GCA_012031785.1 Saprospiraceae bacterium
AAATCAACATATTAATACATATTCAGGCGGCTAAAAATACTAGAAAGATAAGAAACAAGACCATTTTCGCTGATCAATTAATGATTTTTTTTTTCTTTAGCTGAACATTGCTTTACGCTTCGAATTTCTTTGCGCTTACCCCATGCTTCCTGATAAAGAATAGTAAAATAGCCTAACCAAGGCATGAGTAAAACTGCAACAATTAAGATGATCTTTCCTGACAGTACAGCCAAAAAAAGTAGCAACAAAAAGTAAAAGAGATAGGTCAGAGAACTCATTGCCCAATAAACAGGGATAAAATATTGTATTTTTTTTACTTTTTTTTCTGCCACTGTTTTTGAAATTATAGGAAATAAAAAGTTCAAACAATAACCAATCAAAAAGGGTACTAATCCTACCAAGAATCCCAGCCAAGCTAATGGGTGCGTTCGAGTTGAAAGTCCGTAGTCACTCCAACCTAATTGTTGCAATCCTGAAAAATAGGCAGTAGTTTGTGTTATTAAGGCTTGTTTATCAGCAGTTGGCAAATGATTGATAGCCGTTGCAATCTTTATTTGTGCTTCCAAAGGCTCGTTATGTCGCTCAAAAACAGGAAACTGTGGTACTGGATACTGATTTCTATACACTTCTAGCAATTGTTCTACCAAACTTTCATCTGCTAAATCCTCAATATGGATAAGGTGCTCACGCATTTTTTGGGTAAGCGACTTCATCAACTGATTGATAGTTTGGCTTTTGTTGGCTTGATATTGCGCCAAATAATCACTCAATAAAATAGACTCTCCCAGTACAATCATTGGTGTCAATCTAAACTGTGTAGGATTGTCAAAATTCACACTTACAGGAACAACCTCAATATCCGTTCTTTGATAGCGTTCGTAAGTACCAAAAGCCAACCTTGCAATACCTTTTTGCAAAGGACGAAGTTGTTTTTTAACACTTGCACTACCTTCCACCAAAACCATTAAAGTCTTGTTTTCGTGTAATTTATTTTGCATCGCTTCCAGCAAATCAAAATTTTGTTTTTAAGTCTTTGTAAACTGCGTGTTGTCGGCGATGAATGGGAATCAAGTGTAGGCTACGCATCAATTTAGCGTAGAAAGGTGTGCTAAAAAAATCAGCACGCACCATAAAATGGATTGGGGTTGGTAAAAACAAGCCAAAATACAAGGTTCTAAAAACGCAGTTGGATGGTTGGATGCCAAAATCACAGGACGATCAGTCTTGATGTTTTCCGCTCCTGATACATAAATTTTTTTACAAAAAGCCAATAACCCAAATCGAGCAAAAGGTCTTATCAATAGTAGAGCATTGATTCCTATTTAGTTAGGCACGGTATCAAAATTTCAACCCACAGCAAAGAAAAAAATAACTAGATACTTTCCAAAAAAAATCTGTATTCCATTGCTAGTTATTCGACAATTTTTATTTAACTATCGCACTACAATATCTACTAAACTGGGATACTAATTTAATCGCCATTTTAAATGAATTATGGACAATTAAAAGTGAAATGCAAATAGTTACAAAATTTCAATATTTTTGCAGCCAGAATTAACAGATTTCAAGGGATGACAAATACAAAACCAATATGGTGGTTTTTTTTGGAGTAGTTGGCGTAATGCTGCTAGGCTGCGGCAACGACAAAAGTACAGAAAAAACAGTAGAGGAAATTCGCACAGAAAGCCTAACTGGTAATGCTTCCATTATCAGAAGCCCTATATCTGCCAACGCGATTACAGACACTGTTAATGTGGCAAAAATTGAATTTAAAGAAACCGAATATAACTTTGGAACAGTCACCGCTGGTAGTATGGTGGTGCATGAATTTGAATTTACTAACACTGGACGAGTACCTTTAATCATCAATGAAGCGCGTTCTACGTGTGGTTGCACTGTACCAGAGTATCCCCAAGAGCTCATTTTACCGGGCAAAAAAGGTGTAATTCAAGTGCGTTTTAATACGACTAATATGCTCAATGCTCAAAAAAAGCCAGTGATTGTGACTGCGAATACTTATCCATCAGAGACCAAAGTTTATTTGGTGGGTAACGTGCAACCTGATGCAAAATCACAATAATGCACAAATGAAAACGTTTTTTTTCAATTACTAAACTAACACAGCAAAATGACAATCAATAATTTAATTTTTTTACAGGCTGGTTTTGATGCAGGAACAATTAACCTCCTTTTTATGGGTGGAATCCTTCTAGTGTTTTATTTTCTAATGATTCGCCCACAAATGAAAAAGCAGAAAATGCAAGCCAAATTTTTAGAAGAGCTCAAAGAAGGTGATAAAATCGTCACTACAAGTGGTATTTTAGGCAAAGTGATTAAAGTAGAAAAAAATGCTGTTGCCTTAGAAATTGGAGCAGGTACTAAGACCACCGTTCGCGTGCTAAGGTCTGCTATTTCCAAAGAAATGACTGAAAATGCTTATACAGAAGAAGATAAATAAGTGGTTGTTTGTAAAAAAGTGGTCGCCAGCAAAAAAGAACAGAGCTGTATTATTAGTTTGTATGGGTATGGCTCTTGTTTTTTGGTTTCTGGTAAAAATGTCTCAACCTTACGAAACTTTCTTTGTCATCCCGATTGACTATCAATTACCCGTTGACAAGGTATTTTCTATTATGCCCACCAAAAAAATAAGTGCGCAAATCGAAGGCACAGGCTGGGATTTGATGAATAAGTTTTACTTTAACACCCCTCAATCTTTGTTCGTTAATTTAGAACAGAACATCCCTCCCTATTTACAGGCTTCTGAACTGACAGAAAGAGTAGCGTTAGCACTATCGGGTAGGGAAATTACTATTCTTGGCATCAATCCCAACTTTATTGATCTTGCTGTGGAAAATCGCACAGCCCACAAAGTACCAGTTAGACTTCGCGATAGTTTAATCTTTGAGCCAGAATATTTTTTGAAAGATACTATCCAATTTTCGCCAGACAGTATAGCTATTTACGGACCTGCTTCTATTATTAGTAAATATGAGTTTTGGGAAACTGAAGTATTGCATATCGAACAAATTAATAGTGATATATGGGTTAACTTAGCTTTAAAGCCCTCGCTCTACCCGCAAGTAACTTTGATGCCAGATACCATTAGTGTTTACATTAAAACAGACCAATATGGAGAACGAAAAATTACAGTTCCGATTCGAATTAAAAATGCAAAGGATAGTGTTAAAATTTTTCCCAATACAATCCAACTTCATGTCATTGTGGGAATTACAGATTTTGATAAACTGAAAGATGAGGATTTTATTGCAGAAATAGATTTGAAGGACATCACTCCTTCCTCCAAAAACAATAGTGTTCCTATTCTGATTGCAAGTCAGCCAAGTTTTGTAAAAGCGATACATTTTAGCCCCAAATCCGCAGATTACTTCATTTTGCAATAAAATTGTTGAATTTTAATCACTATAATACAAAAACCCAAATACCAATCAATATGGCTAATCTTACAATTGATATAGGCAACACGCGCACGAAACTTGGTGTTTTTGAAGGTCAAAACTTGTTAGAAACCCTAGTGGTAGAACAGCTAGACCTATCTTCACTAAAAACATGGTCAACCAACCATTCTATACAAAAAGTCATCTATTCTACGGTGGTGGGTATAGAACCTATACTCAAAACGTATTTGGAGCAATACTTTTTTTGTATAGCTTTAACGGAAAGCACACCACTGCCCTTTGAAAATAAATACGAAACACCCAGCACTTTGGGAAAAGACCGACTAGCAGCAGTAGCTGGTGCGCAAACGTGGAGTGAGGGACAAACTTGTTTGATTATTGATGCGGGCACTTGTATAACGTATGATTACTTACAGATGGGACGTGTTTACTTGGGAGGAAATATTGCGCCTGGTTTAGCCATGCGCATGAAAGCGATGCATCATTTTACCAAAGCATTACCTTTGGTAGAAATCGTAAGTATAGAAAAAAAAATTGGGAGTAGCA
>JAAUTG010000391.1 GCA_012031785.1 Saprospiraceae bacterium
AATAATTAAGTAGCCAATCATTAACTAGTACAAACGATTGTACTAATTGAAAGCTGTCGCCAATCAAGCGAATAAAATACATTCCTTCTGGCAAATGCTTTACTGCTATTTCCGTTTGATGTTTTCCAACTGGATGAAAAACGTGCGCACTACTTTGAAGTACCACACGACCTTGCAAGTCGAGAATCTGAAGATTAGTATTGGAACCGCTTGCTAATTCAAATTGAAGTTGAATTTTATCATAGGTTGGATTTGGGAAAACAGCATGTAATTTATTACCTCCTTCTTCGGTGGTCGTCACAGCAGTTGCTTCTGTCTCTGTAAACACAATATCCTCATCTCCCTCTTTGTATTCTACAAATGAAATGGGCAAGTAGTACATTTCATCTGTCGTTTTTTCTCCCCAACTTACCCATTTAGGTGGGTTATTCGGATTGAAAGGATTATCTGTGGTGTTATCATAAGTAGCTGTTGCATGAATAACACTACCCGCTTCCAGTACCACAAAACGTTCAAAGGTGTAAGTGCCTTGCCAATTAAAATCCCAATCATTGATGCGAATCAGTGGGATGGTGTCTTGTCTATTCGGTGTCACGGCAAATACTTCCCACTTTTTACCCAGCAAGTGCATGTGCGGCGAGATAGATACTAAGCTCAACTTACGCGGTGTTGTAATTTGTCCATGAAAACTACGCACTTGGCGCGGCGGTATAAAGAAAGGTCCGTCGGTGATGATGTTGGGCAAAGGAACCAAAATTACGGTTTGTACCTCGCGCGCTATTGGCTCTTTTTTGAAGAAAATATTAACGACCGAAGAATCCTTTTGATTCGTGGGAATTGGCGCGTAGTGCATTTGCACCAAAAAATCAGCACCTGCGGGAAGCACTTGCCCTAATCCCTCTGGGAAAAAGCGGGGTTTTTGACCTGGCACATAACCTGGAAATTGTATAGTTTCCAATGGATTCTCTGTTACTCCAAAACCTCCAAAACTTTGATAGCCATACTCTGTATCCGCGTCATCGTTTGCTCTTGCTTTGCCAGAAGTATCATACGAAAAAAGTGCGTGATGCACGATATTCCTATTGCCAGGTCTGACTTCAACGGCTGCGATTTCTTTATCTTCCGTCAAACCCGTAGGTAAAACAAAAATGCGGTATTCATCTTTATTAATGCCCTTATGTTCATAAGCCTGTGCAAAAGAAAGCACCAAATCGGGTGTACCTAATTGCGAACCATCAGGGAAATAGGGTAATGAAGGTTCTTTCATCGGATCGCCTTGTGGTGCGCCGTTATCCACCCATCTGGCAATCAAATCAATTTCTGCATCTGTCAAGTAATTTTCGCCCAAATAAGTTTGATACTTTGGGTCAGGCTTCCACGGTGGCATGTAACGAATGGAAGTAACGTATTTTACCATTTGTCGCCAAGATTTTACCTCATCATAATTCGTCAAAGGCATAGGTGCTACCTCACCTTGTCGGTGGCAACTCGTACACTTTTGATAGATGATGGGCGCAATATGCTCACTAAAATTTACAGATTGCGCTTGAGTGTTCCACGCCAGCAGCAGTGCTGCAACAGCGCATAGTAGAGTCAATTTCATAATTCAACATTTTTTTAATTTGCTTCATAAAGTATGTAGCAGCCTATCGGCGGTGTTTCTTTGACCGCAATAGGTTGCTGGTGAATAATTTCTTCCAGCGCGTCCGCCAATTCCGAAGTCGTAGTCAATTGGCGGCGTTTCCCCACCCGAAAATAAGTATTATCAATTCTCCCTTGATACAGCGGGGTTTGGTTAGTATGGTTAAATACCACCACTTCTGGGGTTACAGTAGCATTCATACGGCGAGCAAGCGTTTGAAAATAATCGTATTTCATATTGAAAGGCAAGTTGTAAGTTTGCTTGAACGCCTCTATGGTGCTTTCTTTTGATATTCGATTAGGAAATACCCCCAAAAATTCGATTCCTTTTGGTGCGTATTGTTCGTGTAATTTTTTTAGTGTGAGCGTGTAATTTTGGCTAATCACGCAGTCCTCCAATAAAAATACATATACGGTGATGCTATCCTGTACTTGTCCAGACACTTGGAATATACTGCAAAACCACAAAATCAACAAAATAAATAGGCGTTTCATGCGAATAAATGAATTTTAAATTTAAAACCATTCAAGGGTTGATTTTTTTCGTTGATGAATCTTCTAAGAAACGAGCAACAAATAAAATATCACTTTACTTTTACAACTCACTCGTTATCAAATAACAGAATCGCCACTCGCTACTCCTAAAAGTCATTTGTAAATGATTTGTACTTGGGTTTAGATGATTGAATTTTAAGGACTTGAACGCTAAAGCAGTCAACGTTCTTATGAATAACATCATTCTGTGCTTTGATGGTGTAAATAACGAAAGGTTTAACAGTAAGTATTTTTTGTTTACCTTGGCGAGTTGGCATTTCATAACTTAGCTTGTTGGTAATTTCAGGCTTTTTACCGCCATCGTTCATCATTTCTGTATTTAAAACTTACATTTCAGTACCTTTTTCTGACAACTCAACTACTTCTTGCTTGTGCAGTATTGAAAAGGGCGGTAAAATTGCAGGGTTAGTTGGTGGCTTCATTTTTTTTTAGTGTTGAGGAAAATGAGTGGGCGTATTTCAAAACTTTACTTTTGTTTTACACTTTGGTAGTGTAGGAAATATCTCTACTTGTCTATCCACGTACACCAGTAGCACAATAAGTAAATTAATAGCCTGATTTTGTAACTAATTCATTATCAAGTTTCTAATTTGTGATTGCCATTTAAAATTTGTCATTTTTAATTCGTATTAATATGAAATTGATTCGACTGTTATGCTTTGTTTTGGTGTTGCCACTTTGGAGCAGTGGGCAAAGCGCTCTACTAGATAGCTACTTGCAAGAAGCCATCACGAATAGCGATGCACTAAAACAGTTGCAATTCCAGTTACAACGGAATTTGTATGCCCTTGAAGAAGCTAAAGGGTTGTTCCTACCAGCCGTCAATTTAACGGGGACTTACACGCTGGCGGCTGTGGTAGAAGCATCGCCATTCCGATTGGCGATTTGCTCAATCCAGTGTACAGCACCTTGAATGAGTTAACACAATCTCGCCAGTTTCCACAATTGGATAATGTGAGTGAAAACTTCAATCCAAACAACTTTTACGACGTGAAGGTGCGCACCACTTACCCTGTACTCAATCCTTCTATTCGCTACAATCAGGAAATCAAAGGCTTAGAAATTAATTTAAAAGAATCGGAAATCGCTATTTACAAGCAAGAACTTACACGTCAAGTGCGCTTGGCTTATTTTCAATATTTGCAGTCGCTGCAAGCCAGTTCGATTTACCGAAGTGCGCTAGGTTTATTGAAAGAGAATTTGCGCGTCAACCAAAAGTTGTATGAGAATGGCATGGCAAACCCTACGGTAGTTGCTCGCGCTGGTAATGAAATCACAAAAGTGCAAGCGCAACACCTAGCAGCAGAAAATACGGCTAAGAATGCAGCGGCTTATTTCAATTTTTTGCGAAATAAGCCGCTTGATGCACCAATCGAACTGGATACTGCGCTGTATGACCTAAATTATGATTTTCCAGAATTGGTAACAGGAACAACGGAGAACCGAGAAGAATTACGTCAATTACTTACCGCAGAAAGTTTGCAAAGTACGGCACTCAAAATCAATCAATCCTACAAAATTCCAAGAGTGAATGCGTTTTTGGATTTAGGTTCGCAAGGCTTCAACTTTGATGTGGGTGGCGATTCTTTTTATCTACTTGGGGGTATCACAGTTGATTTACCTATTTATAACGGCAATCGCAACGAACAAAAATCAATATGGCTGCCATGGAATTGGCTGCCACCAAAACCCAACGTACCATGTAGAAACCCAACTTGCACTGCAACTGCAAGTCAGTCAAACTGATTACA
>JAAUTG010000392.1 GCA_012031785.1 Saprospiraceae bacterium
CAATGTTTTTATCTCTACCGCGCTCATAAGTGCGTTCCTCTATGCTAAGTAATTCCGTCGTATTCGTATTGTTACTTTGCTAACACCTCTGCTCCTGGGTGAGTAGCTGCAAATGCTCTAATTTCTTCCATTTTGGCAATCCCACTGCTCGATACGCTATACTGCGTGACCACAGCGCGTTCTTCCCATTTGTACTTCCCATCAACGGTCTTGAAAAAATTGTTCAAGCCTACAGTGTCTTGGGATGCTTTGTCCCAAACCAACATTTTGGTGGCTTCAAATAATAAAATACCTTCTTCGTATTCGCGCATCAATGACCTAAAGTCAGGATATTTTTGTTCTAATTGTTGTTCTTCGAACTCTAATACCTTTTCTGTAACAAATCCAGCATATAATTCATTTACCACTGCTGGAACCCCAATACCTGTTCTTCCCAATTGGATGCGTTCTCTAGCTGCTTTTTGCAAGTAGTCCATATAATCGCCAAGCGTTGCCCGATAATTGCTACCCAACGAAAAAAGCACATCTTGAGGCTTTTGTTCTGGCGCACGCCATTGAAAAGTCAAGAACACCTCGCTCAAAGTATCTTGAAAATTTTTCAATCCGCCCGTAGTTTGCGTAAATTTATTATCGCGCTTAATTCGTTCCACCATTGCTTTTTTCGCAATTTCAAATCGCCCATCTTGACGAATACTTTGCTCTAAACGAGCTTTTTCTACTTCAAAAGGTTGTATCTCGCGTTTGCTAATTCTACGAACAATATGCCAACCCAACCTAGTTTCAAAAGGCTTGCTGAAATCATTGTCTTTTTCTAAAGCAAAAGCAGCATCTTCAAACGATTTTTCGTAGCGATTAATACTGATAAAGCCAATGTATCCACCTTTTTCTGCCGTGTTTTGATCTTGTGAAAATTGTTTAGCAATCGCTTCAAAATCGCCGCCATTTGTCAATTGTAGATAAACATTTTGAATAGATGCTTGAGCTTGGCTGGCATCACTTCCATCTTGCTCTTTGCGAATTAATACATGCGCTACTTCCACTTCGCCTCGCGCTGGGCGACGGTCATGCACCTTCACCAAATGATAGCCATATAATGTGCGAACAGGAGCAGAAACCTGATTGATAGGTAATTGGTAAGCGGCTGACTCTAAAGCGTATAATCCATTTGGAAGAATGGCATTGAGATAGCCTACTCGACCTCCAATTTCTCTAGTAGAGCCATCATCCGATTCTTTGGCTAACTCCGCAAAATCTTTACCCGCAGCAAGTTGTTTTTGATAATCCAAAATGCGTTGATAAGCAGCTAATGTATCACTGGCTGGCGCACCTTGCGACACTGTAACCATGATGTGACTAATGTCTGCATCTTGCTTTTTACGTTCGTAGGCTTCTCGCACCAGCTTGTCGGTCACCTCTCTATCCATCAAATAAGAATCAGCCAACTGCCGACGATAGCCTTCCAACTCGCTTTGGAGTATAGCGATGGTATCCAGTTTCATCGCTTTTTGCTTTTTCTACTTTTAATTTGAATTTCACATACAAATCCAAATATTCTTCCAACGAAGCCTTAGAAAAATCTGCTTGTTTTCCATTGGTTTTGCTGTAAATGTATTCAAATTCGGATTGCCGCACATTGGTTTTATGGACTGTGAATAGCGTTGGGTCATCATTTTGTGCGAAACCTGTTGTCAATAGTGTAACCAAAAAAACTAAGCTTACTAAAATACGTTTAGCCATGGGTTTGATATTTTTTTTAGAATACTTAAAAAACGCTTAGGTAACGTTAATCGAGTGAACTGTGGTATAATTTTATAAATCGAGTGCGAAATTAGCAATAATTATAAACATGGCGCAACGAAAAAAACACTTACTTTTTTTTGCAATTCAATAAAGATAGTATTTCACTTCTTCGCAACTGGCTACTTGTGCAGTTGGTTATTTGTTGAGTGGAAAAATCACTCCCAATTACTCAATCATCAACCAATCACCTTTTATTGTTGTGGTTCAGAAAAATCAGAATCATGTCTAATTGCTCTTCGTATGGGATAAGTTCTAGTGAATGGTTAACATGAAAGATATGCGTGGGACGAGCTTGAATTTGTGCTAATAAAGGAGGAATGATGTTTAACCATGCCGCTGCTTCAAATTTTGCTTTAGGTAAGGCAAAAATAATCTTGAAAACCCCACAGTGCGCTCAAACTCTTTATCTTTTAAATAGCGTTGTATGTATTTTTGATAGCCCTCCACTTTATCCGCTAATTCATCATATCTTCTATGATAAATTAAAAGAAATTAAATACCCAAGCAGAATATGGACATTCATTCCTGCCTTATCTCTGGAGAAATTAGACACTTCATTCAAAAACTTTCTCACCTTAGAGAAATTCTTTGGCTTGACAGTTGAATAAGGTATTTTTTCTGCCGCAACCAAAAGATAAATGTAAATCTCATAAATCCGCCATTCTTCTTTCACTAATTCTGATAGTTTATCAAAATTAGCGTGGTTAGTAGCTTCTCGAAAATAATGAAAAGCATCTGAATAATTTTTAGTTTTCAAACACAATTCAAGTACCACACTAATTCCTTTAAACCAGTTGAAGCTACCTGCGTTTAGATATTTCAATGCTTCTTGACCAATTGTTTTTGCATTTTCAAAATCAGCGAGTTGGGTAGCGCAAATAATCCACTGAAAATAAATGATACTCAATCCAGTGTAATCCAATTTTTGTTTGCTTTTTAGAATACCAATAGTGGATTCGCAGATTTCAGCCGCCTTAGCGTACTCAAAAACACTCATACATTTGATAATATCAATCATTCCTACTTTGTAAGCCAATCTAGAGGATGCTTTTTGAAGCATCGTAGAACTTAAAGGTGCTGAATACTGCCGCGCTAATTCATGTACCGTGCGATTATTTGACTTTTTCAACACATAGTAAGATTCTAAAATATGTAGTTGTCCTTCCACTTTTGTTTCCAAACTATACAGTTCTAAATATTCTTGCACATACTGGTCGTACTGCATTGCCTTTTCTAAATTACCTTCTATCGTAGCGTAATGCTGACGTAGCAATTTTGAGGACTCTAGTGTCAGCACCGTAAATTCATGCAACTCTAAAGTAGGTAGCAATTGCTCCAACATCGGGATACCCACTTTTCTCGCACCTAGTAATACCAAAAAATAACTGGTCAAATACGAACGATAGCAATGAAAAAAAAACCACTTTTTTTCTACTGTGTCATCCTTGCTTTGTGGTTCAATCAGTAATACCATATTGAGTAGTCGCTGTTTAAAACTATATTTTAACTTAGCATACTTCGACTTCCCAGAAGAATCATCGCCATATAAGACTTTGATTGCTTCTTCATCATTTTGCACTTCTCCTTTTTGATTACTTCATAGAGTTGCATAAGCTTAGAATCCGCATCCATAAAATGAAGTAAAGTAATACTGATGGCATTATTTGGCACACTAAAAATAGCCACAAGTTCTTTTAATAGCGTCATCGCACAAGAATTTTGAAATTATTCATTCAATGAAATAAAAATGGATTTGCGAAAAAGATAACTCAAATTCCTAAAAGCCCTAGAAATGTTGAAATAAATCGAGTTGAGAATTGTATGTGCTTTAGACTTGATGCTTTTTATCTACTTAATGATTACCCAAATTGGCACAATAACACATCATCTTTTAGCATTCTAAGCGAAAGCAGAAACAAACCATTCGAAGAACCAACTTTTGTAGCAAGGTAATAAATAGACATTGATGGTTTAGGAAGAATTAGCAAGCTTGTTTCAATAACTGTATTGCATTTATCCTGCCTTTTATAATTGTTTACATGCTTGAATTGCGAGGCGATACAAAAGTATTAAAAAATTCAATTTATGCGTCAATAGAATTTTTTATTATTGTTTTTCTTATAAGTGACTT
>JAAUTG010000074.1 GCA_012031785.1 Saprospiraceae bacterium
TTTGTCTTTTAGAAAAAACCTTGTCGGATTTTAAATCTATGAAATCGGTCAAAGATTTGATGATCAGTGTAACAAGCTACTTTAGCATCCAAATCAATAAAACCTTGATGAAGCGCAGTGGGAATAGGGTGAAAGTCAATTTTAGCATTTAAGTCTTCAAAAATACTGTAAAAGCGTTCTATTTGCCTAGGATTTTCTGCAAACAAGAAACTTTCGATTCCCTGTGTTTGGTTGCTAGTAAAATCATTAATCAGTAGAGAAAAATTCTTATTAAAGCTAGGTTGTGGTTTGGAGTTCAGCGTGATATGTATTGGAAATGGGATAGGTTGCTTACGATTAGACAGGCAAATAATAGGAAATCGCTGGATACTTTCTATAACATCTGCTGGTCGAATAAATGCTCTGTCTCTAAATATTTCCGCCAATTCACTTTTATCTAATGCTGAAATAGTATTTGCGAATCTAAATGCCTCATCAAAACAGTTTTGAATCCGCTCAATAAAATCCTGTAAATCCCTTACCCAGATTATAGTATTTTGAGGCAATACTTGAAATAAAGATACTTTTTCTTTGTGGGTGAATCTTGTATTGATATTAGGTATGATAGATACTTTAGAAATGTTTTGTTGAGAAAGTTGCGTTAATGGATCAAAAGTGCGTATAGTTTCTACTTCTTCATCAAATAATTCTATACGATAAGGCCATTCATTACCATACGAAAAGATATCAATAATAGCTCCTCTTATTGAAAACTGACCTGGCTCTGATACAAATTCCTCTCGCCTGAAATCATATTCCGTTAATACCTCAATAATTGTTTTTACATTAAGTTTTTCTTTAGTAATAATTTCTAACCGATGTTTGTCTAGGACGATAGGGGAAACTACTTTTTCAAATATAGATTCTGGATAAGAAACAATAATTTCTCCCTTCTCTTTTTTCGTGCTACTAATTTTATTGACAATCTCCGTGCGTTGCAGAATATTACTACTATCCAAGTCTTCAAATTTCTTGGGACGTTTAAACGAATCAGGTAAAAAGTGAACTACTTTTTCAAGTAAATTAGAAACATTATTCTGAAAATAAGCAGCATCATCTTTATCATCTCCAATAAATAAATGGCTTCTACTGTCTGCTTGATAAAGTGCTGATAGCACTAGACTATCAATCGCTCCAGTAATTCCTGATATAATTATCCTAACAGTGTCGTCCTCACCACTATTAAGTTGACGCACTAGTTCCTTTATTCTTCGGTCAGAAGTGTATTTTTGAAGTAATCGTTCTAAATTTCCGTTCACTTTACTTATGGTTGTATATTTTCTTTATCGGACATTTAATTCAATGTGTTTCGCGTTTGGTTGGGCATTGTTCCACGTAGAACAATGCCCAACCAAACGCAAGTTACTACTTGTTCTGAGTAAGTAGCCATGATTTAAATTCCATAAAATCATTGTTCAATAACGCAGATTTTTTCTCCTTGTTCATCAACTCTGCCAACTGTTGAGGTAGGATTAAATCTAATTCCAATACTCTTTCTACGTCCTCTAAAAACTTAGCAGGATGTGCTGTTTCCAAAGTTACTAGACATTGATTTGCTTCTTTTGTTTCTTGTAAGTGAGTATTTGCTGCTAAAAAACCAACTGCACCGTGAGGATCTAAAATATAGTTGTACTTCCTATACACGTTTTTCATAGCTTCTTCGGTTTCTTTATCGCTATACGCGTAGCCATTGATATCATTAGTCATATTGTTCCACGTGGAACTATAAAGATGAAGCATTCTTGTAAAATTAGAAGGATTACCCACATCCATTGCATTAGATATAGTTCTTGTAGAAGGGCGCGGCGAGAAAACTCCTGTATGAATATAGGTAGGAACCACATCGTTAATGTTAGTAGCTGCTAGAAATTTGGCAATTGGTAGCCCCATCTTTTTCGCAAATAATCCCGCTGTAAGGTTTCCAAAATTTCCGCTTGGCACACTAAATACCACTTTTATATCCTTTTTATACTGCATTAACTGTTTGTAGGATTCGAAGTAATAAAAAGATTGTGGAATAAGTCTAGCTATATTAATAGAATTAGCTGAACTTAAATTAAATTTTTGGTTTAATTCTTTATCCAAAAAAGCCTGCTTTACTAATGCCTGACAATCATCAAAAGTGCCTTCTACTTCTACTGCGCTGATATTATACCCAAGTGTGGTAAGTTGTTTTTCCTGAAGTGGACTTACTTTTCCTGATGGGTATAAAATGATTACATCAACCCCTTGTGTTTGATAGAATCCCGATGCTACTGCGCCGCCAGTATCTCCAGATGTCGCCACTAGAATGGTAGTATTAGTTCTATCTGTTTTATTAAAATAACTCATTAATTGTGCCATAAAACGAGCACCAAAATCTTTAAAAGCTAAAGACGGTCCATGAAATAACTCTAGGACGGCATGGTGTTCGTCTAAGTGAATCACAGGAGCAGGAAATGTAATTGCTTTTTCAATAATATTATAAATTTCGTGCTCGGGAATGGTTTCTTGAAATAGTGCCTTACAAATTTCAAAGCCAACAGCCTGAAAAGAATATTGTGGTAAATGTTTAAAAAAATCAGAAGAAAGCTGTGGAATAAACAAGGGCATATACAATCCATTATCTTGCGGTAAGCTTTTAAAAACAGCTTCTTTCAGAGATACTATATGATTTGGATTATTTGTACTGTATAACTGCATATATCAATTATTGTTAGAGTTTAACCGCTCCTTCTTGGTTGATAGAAGAAATGAAGAGTTCACTTTCAATACGGTTATCGTTAAAAATAGTTTGCATAGCTTCGCCAACATTTTCTGCAATGTAGCTATTCATACATAACGCAAATATAGAAGGTCCTGCACCTGAAATACTGCAACCTAAAGCCCCTTTTTGAAGTGCCACTTCTTTAACTTTGTAAAAATGAGGAATTAGTCCAGATCGTTGTGGTTCAATAATCACATCTTGTAGCGCACGTGATATTAAATCATAGTCAGCATTATAAAGCCCTACAATCAATCCGCCTAAATTTCCAGTTTGCTGAATGACTTTTGGTAATTCCACTTCTTTGCTCAAAATATTTCGCGCGTCTTTTGTTAATATTTCCACTTTGGGATATACTACTACTGCGTACAATCCTTTGGGTACTGGTAAACGGTGTACGTCTAATTCAGCGTTGCTTCTAATTAAAATAATCCCGCCGATTAAGGATGGTGCTACATTATCTGCGTGATATGCACCGTCTGCAATTTGTTCTCCTTGTACTGCAAACTGTAAAAGTTGTCTTTTTTCTAATGGGCGCTGTAATAGTTCGTTAATTGCCATGACACCTCCTACTGCACTAGCTGCGCTGGAGCCAAGTCCACTTCCAAAAGGCATTTTTTTATGTATCTCCAGTTCGATACCAAGTTTGGTTTCGCCTAAATATTGTAATAACTGCTTTGCAGCATATCCAGCCGTATTTTTTTCAATATCGTAAGGAAGATTTTTCCCTTTTGTTCCTGTAATTTTAGTAATTCGCAGACCAGGAGTATCTACTATTCTTGCAATGATTTCATCCCCTGGATGTTCTAATGCAAATCCTAAAATATCAAAACCACAAGCCACATTAGCCACACTTGCAGGGGCGAACACTTTAATACCTGCACTCATTTGAATATTTATTCGTTTATTAGATAAAATAATTTTGTACGCTGGCAGTTTCTATAGTAAATTAACCAAGAAGTGTAAATCCTTTTCACTATAAAAAGCATTAAATAATAGTGCTTCATACTCAAATAAAATTGTTTTGCGACAAAAGACGAACTAAATCTTTAAAAATCAAACAAATCAATTCTACAAGTCTCGCAAATCAAATGAATCTTGACATAATTTCAAATAGACGGGTGAAGATATTAAAAAACGGTGTATTTTGAGCTACTATAATCAAAAGATGGTTTTCATCACTTTAACTTTATATCTTTTTACAAGATGAGAATATTTATTTTACTACTAGGGCTATGGTGTAGTTGCGGTAGCTTGGCTGCTCAATCTCAAATGACTTATGCTAGGGCAAAAGTGCTACTGAATAATTCTTTTAATATCGAAATACTTGCAGGGTTAGGTGTTGAGGTGGAGCATGGAGCGTATCTGAAACATCAATATTTTATTTCAGATTTTTCTTATGAGGAATTAGAAACTATACAAAAAGCTGGATTTAGAGTAGAGATTATTATTGAAGATGTGACTGAATATTATATCCGCCAAGAAGCTATTAGCGAAGTGAAAAATAATGAAGAATGCTTGGCTATACCTGCTTACAGTTATCAAAGACCTGAGAATTTTAAATTTGGTTCCATGATGGGATATTTTACCTATCAAGAAATGCTAGAGGAGTTAGATAAGATGGCAAGTAAATTCCCAAATCTGATAAGTGTAAAACAACCAATTGGTACGTTCAAAACGTATGATGACCAACCTATTTACTGGATTCAAATTTCTGATAATCCAAATGAAGAAGAAAATGAAGAACCTCAAGTATTATATACTGCTTTGCACCACGCCAGAGAGCCTATGAGTTTATCACAGTTGATTTATTTTATGTGGTACGTTCTTGAACGTTATGATAGTGATGAAGCCATAAGATATTTAGTTGATCATACAGCGATGTATTTTATACCGTGTATAAATCCTGATGGATACCAGTATAATCAAATAATTCGCCCAGCAGGAGGAGGGCTTTGGCGAAAAAATAAGCGCGATAGTAATGGCAACGGAAGATTTGACGGAGTAGGTGATGGGGTAGATTTGAACAGAAACTATGGATTTCAGTGGGGATATAATGATTTGGGTTCCTCTCCAAATCCTAATTCTGATACCTACCGAGGTCCTTCTGGTTTTTCTGAACCAGAAACACAAGCTGTTCGCTTTTTCTGTGAAACCCATGAGTTTAAACTAGCCTTAAACTATCATTCTTTCAGTGATTTATTAATTTATCCTTGGGGGTATTCGGATGAACTAACTGAAGGAAGCGAACAGTTTATCAAAATGGGAAATGAGTTGGCTAAAGAAAATAAATTTCTTAAAGGTACAGCCACTCAAACTGTTGGATATAATGTCAACGGTACTTCTGATGATTGGATGTATCAAGCTACTTCTAATAAATCTAACATTTTTGCAATGACCCCAGAAGTAGGTCCTGGTTATTTAGGGTTTTGGCCCCCAAGTAGTATAATAGAAACGCTCTGCCAGTCCACACTGCTAAAAAATATTACGGCTGCTCATCTAGTACATGCTTTTCCTTTACACCAAGAGTTCACTAGCGAATGGATAACGGCTACTGAAAATGAGCTCGAAATTGTAGTAGCTAATATTGGACTACAAGAAGGTGTGTTCAGTACAACAGTCAAAATAATTCCTTCGGAAGTTGTTGTTTATGATACTACTTACGCAATTGTTTTATTAAGTGAAAATTTTATCAAAGTTCCAGTCTCCTTACCAAATCGTATGGAAAATGGTGATACTCTTTTATTTGAAGTCGCTACCAGTAATGGCTTATTTACTAGGCGAGATACAATTGTCAAGATTTTTCAGTCTGCTAATACTATTCTGTATGAGCCTTTTGACAAGATAACTGCTTGGAGGACTTCTTCTTGGGGGTTGACTGAAAATACGTTTTATTCTGCTGGTAGTAGCATGACGGATTCTCCAAATGGGAATTATAAGTCTAATCAATTTTCTGAACTGTTATTAAATCAAGTTATTAGTTTAGCGGATATAGTACCTACTACTCAAGTTCGATTACAATTTAAAGCAAAGTGGGAATTAGAACCAAGATACGACCATGTGCAGGTACAGATTAGTTTTGATAACCTGAATTATATCCCACTTTGTGGTAAGTACAGTACTATTGGTGAATCAGCGTTATCAAGAGGACAAGCTACCTATAGCGGGTTTCAACCAAATTGGGTATTTGAAGATATTGATATTACTGATTTTGTTTTACTTTATGATGAACTTTTAAACGATAGGTTGTCTATAAAAATCAAGTTTCAGCTTTTTTCTGATGATGACCAAGAGTATGATGGTTTCTATGTGGATGATTTAGAAGTTAAAGTCTCCTCTTCTGCAGATATCAATACTGTAGCTTCTAATCAGGTTGCTAACGATTACTTCATTAAAGTTTATCCAAATCCAAGTAGCCAATACATTTTTTTAGATGTTGAACGTCCTTACCAACAACTTGAAATGAAAATGTACGATAGTTACGGTAGTTTAGTTGATCAACGAAGAGAATATACTGGAACTAATTTTGCAATTGGTTTATCGGATAAAGTACCAGGAGTTTATTTTCTAAAATTGGTAGTGGACGATCAAATACTGCCTCTTAGGAAATTGGTGATAATAAAATAGTTCGTTCTCAAAAAAAATCTTTCAAAAAATTAAAGAAATCAATCAGGATGTTATAGTTTAGTCATCAAAACAAAACACGTATGTCAAATAATTTAAACAGAAGAGTATTTCTTCAAACTTCTGCACTGGCAAGTGCTGGACTTGCGGTTGGCAACACTAATATTTCTCAAAAACAAACTATTCCTAGCTCAAAATCAAAAATCAATATAGGTGTGATTGGAGTAGGGTTAAGAGGGCAAAGTCATATTGACTTAGCATTAGATAGGTCAGACTGTGAAATCATAGCAATTTGCGATGTGGACGATAGTATGATACAAAGTACCCTCTCAATGATAGATAAAAAGGGAAAAGCTAAACCTAAAATATTTTTAGGAGAGCGAAGCTATCTGGAACTATTGGCAGAAGAAAATGTAGATGCGTTAATTATAGCGTCTCCTTGGCAATTCCATACAGAACAGGCAGTTGCAGCTATGAAAGCTAAAAAGTTCGTGGGAGTGGAGGTTTGGGGAGCATTTTCGCTAGATGAGTGTTGGCAACTTATCAATACCTATGAGGC
Source organism: Saprospiraceae bacterium (assembly GCA_012031785.1). Taxonomy (GTDB): domain Bacteria; phylum Bacteroidota; class Bacteroidia; order Chitinophagales; family Saprospiraceae; genus JAAUTG01. Next base: position 6,966 of record JAAUTG010000074.1, read on the forward strand.
TACGGGTACGCCACTTTTCTTTTTAGAAAATGTATGTTATAGAAGAGATGTAATGGCAATTTTGAACATGGTTCGGCAAAATATGTTTGGAGAACTCATTCATCTGGAATGTGGCTATCAACATGATCTTCGTGAAGTAAAATTTAACAACGGTAAACAACCTTATGGCGGCGGCGTAGAGTTTGGAGAAAAAGGATTTAGTGAAGCCAAGTGGCGAACTACGCACTCCGTTTTCAGAAATGGAGATCTTTATCCTACACACGGCATTGGTCCTGTTGCTCAATACATCAATATTAATAGAGGAAACAGATTTGTTCAACTTACAGCTACTGCTTCAAAAGCTAGAGGATTACATCACTATATCGTCAATCACCCATCTGGAGGTAAAGAACATCCCAATGCAAAAATTGAATTTAAGTTAGGGGATAAAATCACCACAGTTATCCAAGCCCATCAAGGAGAAAGTATTATCGTCCACCATGATACAAATTTACCTCGCCCTTACTCGCTAGGGTTTAGGGTTCAAGGTACGAGAGGACTTTGGATGGATATTAATCAGTCTCTGCATATAGAAGGTTTAAGCCCTAAGCATCAATGGGAAGCAGCTGACAAGTATTTGAAAAAGTATGACCATCCGCTTTGGAAAAAATATGAACAATTAGCAACTGGCGCAGGACACGGTGGCATGGATTTCTTTCTATTAAATTCGTTTGTGGAATGTGCAAAAAATAATAGCCAGCCACCAATAGATATCTACGACGCAGCCACTTGGTTGTCTATTACGACCCTTTCTGAACAATCCATTGCTTTGGGAGGACAAGCAGTAGCGTTTCCAGATTTTACAAGAGGTAGATGGATGACGCAAAAGGTAAATTTTGCCTTAGATGATAATTATTAAATTTAAGCACAAGGGCGGATGAATTGATTTTATCAATAAGTAATCCGCTCTTGTATTATAAGTTTGATTAAGTTGAACGAGTACCCGTGTTGCGAATGTTTACTAATTTCTTTAGTAAATCAAACCAAAAAGGCGCACCTAAAGTTACAGAAAATGCAGTAACTATCCAGCCTAATACCTTCACCATCCAGTCAACAGCAGACATCGTATCTAATTTTACTAAATCCCAACCAACTCCAAGTGGAGAACGGATTGCCCCTATTTCTTCTTTAATCAGTTTTTCTAATTCTGGCTTTATGTTAATATCTGGATTTTTTTCTACGTAGTTTTCTGCTGCATTGGCAATTTGAATTGCTAACTCAGGATTGGAAGAAAGTTGTTGATAAATTCCAATGGCATCTGCATTAAAAGCAACCGCAATCGTAAATCCTAAACCCAAGAGAATATATTGCGTTTGGCGTTTATACCAGCCAGAAGTGCGTTCCATCACGCTGTCGTACCACAATCCCACATTATCTTTTAAAAGTGTTATTTTCTGCTCCACCCCTTCTGCGTAAGAAACAATTTGCCTTTTTACTTCTTCGTTTTGTAGGAAAGTAACACTAGCTTTTTACTTTATCCCACTTTGTCTCCTTACAAAGTCTTCATTTTCAGATTCATTAATCAAGTGGAGTAGTATCTTTTTTAAATACTCGCTAATTTTTTTTTCTTCGCTCAATTGCATGACTCTGGCACGCATTTTTGATAAATTATTGTCTGTATCTTTGAACAAGGTGCTGGAGAGTATCAACCAAAAAGAATTTGCACTGACGTAAGATGGTGGACGGTATTTTGCAGGAGACCACCATCGTTTAGCACATAGTTGTTTGTAAAACTCATTATCTTCAAATTCATTTAGCACTTGGTTATCCCCTTCGTGCGCTAAAATATGACGGATGGCTTTTTTTAGATGTTCTCCTCTTAACCCAAGTACGCCAGCAATTGTTTCCATAAGTGTCGTTGCCAGCAAACTAAATAAAAGCATAACGAAAACGAGCCCTATGATAATTTCTAGGATATTCATAAATTTATACATTGATTATCGGGCTAAATTAAACGATTATTTTTTAAATAAACAGAGAAGATTGAAAGAATAAGTATGTTGCTCAAAATAATAAGGGCTAATTATTTGATAATCAAACAACTAGCCCTTATTATTTAGTTTATAAAATCGTTTGAATAGCCCGTAATGAATATTTGATATGAATAAAGAGCGAACTACTATAGTATTTTGACCAATTTTATAGGTTAAAATTATTCTATACTATGGTTCTTACTTTTCCACAAAATTGTCAAACCAATGAAACTAGCCCTAGTCTAATTTATGATTTATTTTGCTGCACCATATTCTAATAACATTGCCTCTGAAGCTGCATCTAAAGCACCCTTCATGTTTTTGGCTTTCTTAAAAGCATCCGCAGCTTCACTTACTTTACCCTGTTTATCAAGCGATTGTCCAAAATTAAACAAGGCTTGCTTGAGAGCTATCTTGTTGGGGTCGTTGTCCTGAAATTTACGAGTAGTAAAAAGTTTATATTCAAAGGCAGCTTTTTCATATTCTTTAAGTTGAAGGTGACAATCTCCTTTTATTCTTCGTGCTTCCCAATGAAGTGGCTGATGTGCAATAGCATTTTTGGTGGCTTGATCCAAAGACTTTACTGCATCTTCATATCGTTTTTGAGCAATAGCAACAAGTGCTTTTCCGAAGTAAGGTTTTGCACATATAGCATTGATTTCTATACTTTTATTGTAGTCTTCTTCGGCTTCGTTTAAACAACCTAACTCAAAATAAACATATCCCCTTCTTTCGTAAGCGGGCGCGTGCTTATCGAACTTATTAATGGCTTGGTTCAAATCTTGAAGCGCTTGACTGGTATTATTTTCCTGAATTGCTTGACAGCCTTGTCTGAAAGACTGAATAGCCGATTTATCTCCTACTGGCTCTATCTCCAAACTCTTTTTTAAGTTACCTTCTTCAAAAAAGAACGCAGAGACACTACCCGCAATAGCAAATTCTGATACGTATTGGATAAAGTCTATCGTATTTTTCCATTGTTTCTTCTCAAAGTCCTCCTTCACAATTCGATGAATAGTAAAAGAAGCGTTTGATTCATCAAAAACTTGATCAATCTTCAACAAAGATTGACCTTTGAAGTAGTGACTATGCCTCTGCTGGCACATTTTAAGGGCTTGCTCAAAACCCTTTTGGTGATTGAATTCTAGTTTTCCAAAGACAATGGCTTTAGTTCTCATTATTACTGCTGTTTCGATATATTGTAGTGAAAAGTGAAAAACATTTTAACTGCAACTTTTCATAAGTTGTATAAACTTATCAAACATAACTTGATATGACACGGCTACGTTAGATATTGGTCAAACAAATTTCGTACTAGCCATGCGGCTGTCACGAAGATGTATTTGATAACATCTTAATCTTTCATACACTTTATGGCAATTGTGTGAACATGAAAATACGAAAAAAGAACAAAACGCTTAGTTTTCAAGAACGCTACCGATTAAGTAGCTCATTATAAATTGATTGGGTAGTTTACTAGTATTCATTTTCTTTCAAGGTGCGAAGACAAAGTTAGCTAATTTTTTAATTCCAAATGTTAATTTTTTTAATTTTCTTATTCAATAAATAGTTTATTAAAATAGTTAAATATTCAAATATTTGATTATCAAATTTTTATAACAAAATTACTTCATTGTCATTATTTAATTATTTTTCAACAATCTTTTGTTAAATTCATGTGGATGAACGAGTTTGTTCCATAAAATCATACTAAAATCTTGTAATTACTTTGTTACGGTAAATCTAGTTAGCGGGTGCATATTCTTCTGTGACTTATTAAATATTTAATTGATTATTATGTGATTACGTATGGGGCTGATGGTTTTATTTGCAAGGGATTTTAACCTTATAATTATAGTGACTGACGGATTTTTAGGTTGATAAGTAATAAGGTTTTCCACATTTGCAATGTGAACTATTTTTGCAGGAGTAATCGTTTGTAAGTTGTTAATTTAGAATAGTTCCAAATAGCAAAGATTATGGTTTATAATTTCATCCTGCGTTGTGAAATAGATTCTAATAGAATATTTTTGTGAGAACTTAATCAAAAATATATTTGGTCAATGAATTGGTTCACCAACTTTCTAAGTTCTTCTATAGGTCAAAAGATAATCATGAGTCTTACAGGGCTATTCTTGATCACTTTCTTGATTGTTCATTTGACGGGTAACTTGCAATTACTTATTCACGATGAGGGTAAGCAATTTAATTTGTACGCAAAATTTATGACTACCAACCCACTCATCAAACTAACTTCTTATCTGCTTTATGCCTCTATTTTATTGCATGCTGTTCAAGGCGTTGTACTTTGGCAGAAAAACAAAAATGCGCGAGGCAATCAGGGTTATGCTAAAAAAACAAACCGAGTGGTTGGTACAAATTCTTTTGCTGCCAGTAATATGGCTTGGTTAGGTATCGTTATTTTTGTGTTTATTGGATTGCATTTGTATCAATTTTGGTTACAAATGAAATTAGGTAATTTACCAATGGCAAATTATGATGGCGTAGAAGTGAAAAATCTTTACGCAATTGTTACGCAAACTTACAGCAATCCAGTTTATGTAATTGTTTATGTGTTCAGTATGGCGGTGATTGGGTTTCACTTGTTGCACGGTTTTCAGAGTGCCTTTCAAACTTTGGGGCTTACGCACAAAAAATATACACCCCTTATTAAAGGAGTTGGCACTATTTACGCCATAGCTGTGCCACTGTTGTTTGCAATTATTCCAGTTTTAATTTACCTGAAGATTTTTCCGTTGAGCAGCTTTTTACACTAAACTAGGACTAATGCTGCTGTATGAAACTAAATACAACCAATAGTTTAGAACCAATCAAAAAAAATTATGGCAAAAATAGAATCAAAAGTACCTGAAGGTTCATTGCAAGAAAAATGGACAACTTATAAAAGTTCGGTAAAATTAGTTTCGCCGAACAACAAACGACGCTTAGAGGTCATTGTGGTAGGAACAGGGTTGGCTGGAGCATCTTGTGCAGCTACGCTTTCTGAATTAGGCTACAATGTCAAAGTGTTTACCTTCCACGATAGTCCACGTCGCGCACACTCTATCGCTGCACAAGGTGGTATTAACGCAGCAAAAAATTATCAAAACGATGGGGATAGCGTTCATCGTCTATTTTACGATACAATAAAAGGGGGCGACTATCGCTCAAGAGAAGCTAACGTACACCGCTTAGCAGAAGTAAGCACAGGTATCATTGACCAGTGTGTAGCACAAGGGGTTCCATTCGCCAGAGAATATGGAGGTTTACTAGAAAACCGCTCATTCGGTGGCGTACAAGTGAGCCGTACTTTTTACGCACGGGGTCAAACAGGTCAGCAATTGTTGCTAGGTGCGTACCAAGCCCTTTCTCGTCAGATTGCTACAGGAAATGTAAAAATGTATAATCGCCACGAGATGTTGGATTTAGTGCTAGTGGATGGGAAGGCAAGAGGAATTATCGCAAGAAATTTACTGAACGGAGAATTGGAACGTCATGCGGCGCATTGTGTGGTATTGGCAACAGGAGGATATGGTAACGTGTTTTATCTTTCGACTAATGCCATGAACTCTAATACTTCTGCCACTTGGAGAGCACACAGAAGAGGAGCTTATTTTGCAAATCCTTGTTTTACGCAAATTCACCCTACTTGTATCCCTGTTTCAGGAGACTATCAGTCCAAGTTGACTTTGATGTCAGAATCGTTGCGAAACGACGGGCGTGTGTGGGTGCCTAAAACACAGGAAGACGCAAAAGCTATTCGAGAGGGTAAGAAGTCGCCATTAGATTTGAAAGAAAATCAGCGCGATTACTATTTGGAGCGTATTTATCCAGCATTTGGAAATTTAGTACCTAGAGATGTAGCTTCCCGTGCTGCAAAATATGTTTGTGATGAGGGTAGAGGGGTAGGAGAAACAGGCTTGTCGGTCTATTTAGATTTTGCAGACGCTATCCAGCGTTTGGGAGAAAAAACCATTTCTGCTCGATATGGCAACTTGTTTGAGATTTACGAAAAGATTACAGGCGAGAATCCTTACAAAGTACCAATGCGCATTTATCCAGCCGTTCATTACACCATGGGTGGACTTTGGGTGGATTATAACTTGGAAACTACTATCCCTGGCTGTTTTGCGCTGGGAGAGGCTAACTTTCGGATCATGGCGCTAATCGTCTTGGGGCTTCTGCTTTGATGCAAGGATTAGCGGATGGTTATTTCGTAATTCCTTACACGATTGGTAATTTTTTAGCTAATGAAATTCGTACTTCGTCCATCAATACTAGTCTCCCAGAGTTCGAGCAGGCAGAAAATGAAGTACGCGATAGAATTAATAAATTGCTATCAGTAAAGGGCAACCAATCCGTAGAAAGTTTCCATCGCCGATTAGGAAAGATCATGTGGGATTATTGCGGAATGTCGAGAAATGCAGATGGCTTGAGTAAGGCAAGAAAGATGATTCAAGCCTTGCGCGAAGAATTTTACAGAGACGTTTTTGTACCGGGTACAGATAAAGAATACAATCCAGAAGTAGAAAAAGCCTTGCGCGTAGCTGATTTTATTGAACTGGGCGAGCTGATGTGCGTGGATGCTTTGACTAGGAATGAATCGTGTGGAGGGCACTTCCGCGAAGAATATCAAGAAGAGGGTGGCGAAGCAAAACGCGATGATGAGAACTACGCTTTTGTGTCCGCTTGGCAATTTAATGGGATGGATAGCGACCCTATTCTGCACAAAGAAGAATTAATATTCGAGAACGTCGAACTAAAAACACGCTCTTACAAGTAAATCTGTGCGTTGGTTTTATAAGTAAACACCAACGCGCAGCTCTGATATTTAGAAATTCTTATTTTTAAATCACGTTAAAAGTAACCACTTCAAGATGAAAGTTACACTTAAAATTTGGAGACAAAGCGGCAACGATAAAAAAGGTCAGTTTGTTGAATATAAACTAGATAACGTCAAGAAAGAGATGTCCTTTTTGGAAATGTTGGATGTCTTGAACGAGCAACTTATACAAAAGAAAGAACAGCCTGTTGCTTTTGAACACGATTGTAGAGAAGGTATTTGTGGTACTTGCAACATGGTGATTAATGGTTTCCCACATGGACCACAGCAAGGAACTACTACTTGTCAATTACACATGAGGCATTTTAAGGATGGCGATACAATATGGATTGAGCCATTCCGTGCAAAAGCGTTTCCTATTATTAGAGACCTAGTAGTAGATCGCGCTGCTTTCGATAGAATTATTCAAGCAGGTGGTTATGTTTCAGTAAATACAGGGCAAGCCCAAGATGCCAATGCTATTCCAATTCAAAAAGAAATAGTATCAGAAGCCTTTGATGCGGCAGCCTGTATTGGTTGTGGCGCTTGTGTAGCTGCTTGTCCAAACGCTTCGGCGATGCTGTTCGTGTCTGCTAAAGTGTCTCATTTATCCATGTTGCCTCAAGGAAAAGTTGAAGCGAAAAAGCGAGCGCAAGCTATGGTTAAGCAAATGGATGAAGAAGGTTTTGGTCGTTGCTCTAATGTAACTGCTTGTGAGGCAGAGTGTCCTAAAGGAATCTCCGTAGCAAATATCGCGCGATTGAATCGAGAGTATTTAGGGTCTGTTTTCACATCTGAAGTAAATGCCTAGCTTAGCATATTTAATTTATTCAATATCGAGCTATTGTACTTTTACAATAGCTCGAAAAGATTAAGGATGTGCCATTTCAATACTATTAGGCATTAGACAACCGCAACATCAATGTATCCAGTTAAAACACCCAAATTTGTTCAGTCTCTTTTTCCAACGTTCACATGGAATGTTCCCTCCAGCGAAAAGGTACTCTATCTCACTTTTGATGATGGACCAATTCCAGAAGTTACTCCTTGGGTTTTAAAAGAATTGGCACAACACCATGCTCAAGCAACTTTCTTTTGTGTTGGAGAAAACGCTAAAAAGTATCCTACCATTTTTGAAGAATTACACCAAGCAGGGCATGGCGTTGGTAATCATACGTACAACCATTTGGATGGTTGGCGAACAGATAACATTAAATACTTTCATAATATTCGGCATTGCCGTAGTTTGGTTAAATCAAATTTGTTTCGTCCACCTTATGGGCATCTAAAACCGAAGCAAGCTCAATTTTTACAACGCCATTATCACGTAGTGATGTGGGATGTGCTGAGTGGAGATTTTGATTTAAAGCTAACGAAAGAAAAATGTTTTGAGAATGTAGTTCGTTATGCCACCAATGGCTCTATTATTGTTTTTCATGATAGCCAAAAAGCAAAGGAACGACTGATGTACGCGCTTCCACGCACTTTGGAACATTTTTCCCTGCTGGGATTTACTTTTAGTGCTTTAAAGCCGAGTTTATAGCTTTTAATACTCGCAGGGGTCTTCTAATCTCTTATTTCAACTTCCATTTTCACTGCTTGTTAAACAATCTTATCGCATTTTACTGAATCAATTGTAGCTAGGATGCACACCAATTATTTAAGAAATTTTTCGGAGATGTTAATGACTTAATAATCAGTTACTTAATAGGTGCTACTAAAATTTATGGTACTGATAATTTCTTGAATTTATGATTTTTTCTCCAATCGCTCCCATAACGATTACACTTGTATTAGCGTTTGCTACATGTGGTAGCACGCTCAAAAAAGATAACTAACTAAAATCAATTTCCGTGTTATCCCCTACGTTAAGGCTTTGCCGGAATCCTGTAATTGCAGTATCATTGCCGATGATAGATTTTCTCAAAACTGCTTCTTTTATTGAAGCGTAATTTCCTATGATAGAATCTTTTATGATGGCAGAATCAATTTGAACGTTTTCTCCTATCGTCACATGAGGACCAATAATAGAATTTTGGATACGGCAGTTACGACCAATACTCACAGGATGAATAATAATAGAGTTGTCGTAAAAAGGTAAATCGTCTGTGGCATAGCCTTCTCGCTTTAATAGTAACGCATTGGTTTCTAATAAAACGTCGTATTTGCCACAGTCAAACCAGTTATCCACACGCATGGTTCTGATTTGTACACCTTGCTCCACCATGCGCATTAAGGCATCGGTAAGCGGGTATTCTTCGCCAGTCCTAATATGATGGGCGATATTATAGTTTAATCCATCTATCAATGCACCAACTTCTCGAATTTTGTAGAATCCAACCATTGCCATATTTGATTTTGGAATATTAGGTTTTTCCACCAACCGCCTTACAAAACCTTGTTCATCCATTTCTACTACCCCAAACTCCCTTGGGTCATCTACTTCCTTGACTCCTACACAGGTGAAGTCGGATTTTACGAAAGAATTGATATCAAGGTCAATGATAGTATCTCCAAAAAAAATAACTAAGTCGCTTTCATTTTTAAAGGAATCGCGAGCAGTCCAAATGGCGTGTCCAGAACCTTCTCTTGATTCCTGTATCACATACTCTTTAGGTAAAAGGGGATAGGCAGCATCCACATAGTTTTTAATTTTCTCTCCTAAGTATCCAATAACGAACACAAATTCGTGTACTCCCGCTCCTATCAATTGGTCAATGATAAACGAGATAATAGGCTTTCCCGCCACAGGAATAAGCGGCTTTGGCTGTGTATAGGTGAGCGGGCGCAATTTTGTGCCAACACCAGCAACAGGTATAATTGCTTTCATGGTAGCTGTCTTTACTTTTTGACTTTTGATGTCGTTCTTTAAATTAATTCTAGAACGTCGGGTTCAAACCCCTTTGTTGCCACTATCTTTAGCTGCGTAGTAGTTTCTTCAATGGTTTGTTGAATAGGAGTATAATGTATTCCAAGTTGCGTTATGGATTTGGTGTTATCGTAATAATGTGTTCTAGCGGACTGTCGAGCGGTTTCTTTCGTAATAAATGGTCGTTTCCCTTTCCATTTACTATATAACCATGCAGCGCGCCAAGCTGTTTCTTGAATGAATGGATTTACTCGAATGAAAGGCGTTTTTTTTCCTAGTGCCAGTGCAATCCGCGTCATTACGTCGTGGTAGCTTAGATTTTCTCCATTAATGATGAAACGCTCGCCAGCAATAGGATGTTCCATTAATTCGATAGTAGCTTTTGCTACATCCCGTACATCCACAAAACCAGTACCCCCTCTAGGATAGAACGGAAAATTATTCCATCCGTTCATAAATATTCGACCAGTACCTTCCTTCCAATAACCGCTTCCTAAAATGACAGATGGATTGACTACGGCTGCATGTAGTCCTTCCGCCACACCTCGCCATACTTCCATTTCTGCTCTATGCTTACTGATGGCGTATTGGGTATTGAATTTGCTTTGCTCCCATTTAGCGGATTCGTCTAATGATTTAGATTTTCCTGAACGCCCAAGTGCCGCAATGGAACTTACGTGTACTAATTTTTCCACCTGCATCTCTAATGCTAGATTGACCACATTGGCAGTGCCAACCACATTTACTTCTTGCATTAAATTTGCTTGCCCTGATTCATAAGATACTATGGCGGCACAGTGATATACTTGTTGAGCATCTTGCATACCTTCTTGGAGGGAAATTACATCTAAAATCGTCCCCTTCTATCCATTGAATTCGATGTGCAATATCTTTAAGTAAAGCCATAGAACTTGTGGAACGCTTTAAGGCTCGAATATCTGTATAGCCTTTGTGGATCAAATAGCGCAATAAGTAAGACCCTAAAAACCCTGTGCCGCCAGTTACAAATATCTTTTTCAATCTAATCCGTATTGATCAATTAAATAAACAAGGCTTGTTATGGCTGCTGCACCCAATTCTAGTTCGCGCTTATTTACTGCCTCTATCCGATCAATCGCCGTATGGTGATAATCGAAATAGCGCTGCGTATCAGGTTGAAAACCAAATAGTAAGCCTTTTTGAGGCTTTAAGTAAGAGATATCAGCACCAGATCCCCCCTTTTTTCATAGTTAATCCGTAAGGTTCTAGTAATGGCAACCAAGTGACCACTCGTTTGAATCTTTGTTCA
>JAAUTG010000075.1 GCA_012031785.1 Saprospiraceae bacterium
CCAGTCGTCAGGATGATGTGGTGGATGAACATATCTTACACATGCGAAAATTGCTAAAGACCTCGTTAGAGGATTTAGACTTATCTGTGAGAGCTTATAACTGCTTGAAAGCTGCGAAAATCAACTCGCTTGGTGAAATGGTGAGGTATGATACACACGAGCTACTCAAGTTTAGAAATTTTGGTAAAAAATCCCTTGTAGAAATTGAAGAACTTTTGCAAGAAAAAGGACTTACTTTTGGAATGGATTTGTCCAAGTATCGTTTAGAGGAAGAAGGCTGATAGACTATCTTGATAGTATCAACATATTTGCAGTTACCTAGAGGTAACTCGGTGCTGCGAGGTCACTTTATTTTACTTTTTTAATTAAAACATCATGCGTCACGGCAATAAGTTAAATCACTTAGGGCGTACTTCAGAGCATAGGAAAGCACTTATGCGCAATCTAACCATCGCCCTTATTGAGCATAAGCGTATTAAAACTACTTTAGCGAAGGCAAGATCATTGCGACAGTTTATTGAACCTCTTATCACAAAGTCAAAATCTGATACTACGCACAATCGTCGTGTGGTGTTTAGTTATTTGCAAAATAAAGAAGCAATCAAGGAACTATTCGGAACAATATCCCCTAAGGTAGGAGATCGTCCAGGAGGCTATGTACGCATTGTACGTGTAGGATTTAGACGTGGGGATGGTTCAGAGATGGCTTTGATAGAGCTGGTTGATTTTAATGAAGACTATACAGCACCAAAGGCAGGTGAATCTCAACAGGAAAGCCGTCGTAGAAGAACTCGTCGTGGTAGAACTGTTCAGGCGGAAGGAATCAAAAGTAATGTAGCATCAAAAAACGATGAAAATGATGCAATAATTGTAACTGATGAGGAGGGTACTGCTGATAGTCAAGAAAATACAACTACTATGACTTCTGACGAATCCGAAACTAAATAGGTTAGCTTTTACTACAGATCAGTAGAACCACATTGTAGTGAGTTGTTGTTTTTAGATTGGGCAACAAATTCTGCTGGAGAGAGGTGAAGAATCAATAAGGTCTTCACCTCTCTGTATTTAGATGAAGATTTTATTTAACTAACAACTTCTTACGTTCAGGTCCCGTAGAAACCATGCTGATGGGTACCTTTAAATAGTCCTCAATTGTTTTGAGATAGTGCAGCGCAGACTTTGGAAGTTCTTGATAGCTAACTATTTCGCCTAAAGACTGCTGCCAACCTTCTAAACCTACATAAAGCGGATTTACATCAAATGCACAAAGATCATAAGGAAGTTGATTAGTAATTTGACCATTGTAGTGATATTGAGTCGCTACTTTGATTTCTGGAAAACGGTCTAATACATCTATTTTGGTCACTGCTATCTGGGTTACTCCATTTAACATTACGGTGTATTTAAGTTGAGGCAAATCTAACCAACCGCATCTGCGTGGTCGTCCAGTTGTAGAGCCAAACTCATGCCCTTCTTTTCGGAGAAGTTCTCCCATTTCATCTTCCAGCTCAGTTGGAAAAGGACCGCCACCTACTCGTGTGCAATAGGCTTTTGTGATACCAATTACTTCTCCAATTCGATTAGGCGCAATACCTAATCCGATGCAAGCTCCTGATGTAATTGTATTAGAGGAAGTTACGTAAGGATACGTGCCAAAATCAATATCCAACATTGAACCTTGTGCGCCTTCTGCTAAAACGCGCTGCCCACTATCCAGTGCTTCATTAATATAATAGGGACCATCAGCACGCTTTAATGTTTTTAGGATTTCAATGCAATCAAACCATTTGCGTTCTTCAGTCTCCAAATCAAAATCTATGTCTGGATAGAGTTTGGACATTTGTAAATGCTTGTTACGCAGTGCTTCATAACGCGCACGGAACGAGGTTAGCAAAGTATCGCCAACTCGCAAAGCGTTTCGACCAGTCTTGTCCATGTAAGTCGGTCCAATACCACGAAGGGTTGAACCAATTTTTTCTTTCCCTTTTGCTACTTCGGATGCTTTGTCCAAATAACGATGCGATGGCAGAATTAAATGTGCCTTTTCGGATACGATTAGGCGGTCTTGGTAATTTACACCTGCTTGGTCGAGTGCAGCAATTTCATCTGCCAAAGTGATTGGGTCAATCACAACCCCATTCCCGATGAAGTTAATTAAATCTTCTCTAAAAATACCTGATGGGATGGTGTGCAATACATAATGTTTTCCATCAAATTTCAAGGTATGCCCTGCGTTTGGTCCACCCTGAAATCTTGCTACGATATGATAGCTAGGTGCAAGATAATCAACGATTTTTCCCTTTCCTTCATCCCCCCATTGCAAACCTAGTACTACGTCAACTGTCATATTTTAAAGGTTTTGTCAAAAAACTCCGCAAGTTACTACAAAAAAATAAACAGAAAGAATAAGTATTCAATCAATTGGATGTATTTCAAAACTCTAGTTTTGCTATTCGTTTTTACCTAAATACCACTACTTTGGACTATTTCAATCTCCATACAGGGATAAGAAAACGTTTTTAAAAGCAAATAGTCAAATGCTGAACCTGAGTTAGTTACTTCATTTGTTTTCGCTATGATTGGATTTATTTCTATTTTGATTAGGAAAACTAAATTTTGTAGTTTTTATGGTGCAGAAATACTAAAATAAGCTGTATCTTTGTGGTTAGCGTCATTTGATATTTCTGAAAAGAAATGAATATTGCGGCAAGAATTATTCTTTTTTGATTTGGTATATTCAAGTATCAATCAACAGAGACAAAGATATAAATGGTTAAATTATCAAATAACCGTTAAATAACAGATAAAATGGTTAGCATAGGAAATGTAGCAATAGGTGAATTTCCATTATTGCTTGCGCCGATGGAAGATGTAAGTGACCCCCCATTTCGTGCTGCGTGCAAAGCACAAGGCTGCGACATGATGTACACTGAATTTATTTCAGTAGAAGGGTTAATTCGAGATGCTGAAAAAAGCCTTCAAAAGCTAGATATTTACGATGAAGAACGCCCAATTGGGATTCAAATATTTGGAGCAGAACTAGATTCAATGGCTAGAGCGGCTGAAATAGTAGAAGCGGCTCGTCCAGAGGTACTGGATATCAATTATGGCTGCCCAGTTAAGAAAGTAGTTTGTAAAATGGCTGGGGCTGGTATTTTACAAGATATTAATCGCATGGTCAAGTTGACGGATGCAATTGTAAAATCTACCAAATTACCAGTTACGGTAAAAACTCGTTTAGGCTGGGACGAAAACTCTATTTATATAGAAGAAGTTGCAGAACGTCTGCAAGATGTAGGGATTAGAGGACTTACCATTCATGGACGTACACGCAAGCAAATGTACAAAGGAGAGGCAGATTGGACATTGATTGGAAAAATTAAAGAAAATCCGCGCATCCATATTCCTATTTTTGGTAACGGTGATATTGATAGCCCACAGAAAGCATTGGAATACCGTAATCGCTATGGTGTGGATGGTATTATGATTGGTAGAGCGAGTATTGGTTATCCTTGGATATTCAGGGAAATCAAACACTATTTTGCTACGGGCGAACAATTGCCGCCACCGGATATTCATGAGCGTGTTCAGACTGTGCGCCAACATTTGAGCTATGCTATGGAGTGGAAGGGAGAAAAACTAGGTATTACAGAAATGCGCCAGCATTACACTAATTATTTTAGAGGCTATCCTAATATTAAGAATTTTCGCAAGGAATTAGTGAGTCAGGAGAATCCAGCTATATTATTTGAAATCTTGGAGCAAATGGAAGCCACTTACAGTGGTGTAGAACTATTCGATTTAGCGGCTATGGTATAACTGATGTTATATGGTTGGTGATTTGCTTTTTAAAAAGGGTTTCTCCTATCTTCCATGGAGTACTTATCAGTTAAGGTTATCCGAGCTAGTTGTATTTGGGCAAACGGTGAATCGTGAAAGCAAATGTTGTGAGTTAATAATTTGGTAATAAATAAGTTGTAAAATAAAATTGTTAATTTATTTATTCTTTAAACCATTCCTATCTAAAGTTTTTGACCATTGATATTTAATATTCAGCCACACGAAAGAGCTATTTTTAGCATTATTAGCCAAACGGCTGCAGAGTTGAACGTACCTGCTTACGTGGTAGGTGGCTATGTTCGTGATCGTTTGTTGGCGCGTCCTTCCAAAGATATGGATATTGTTTGTGTTGGGGACGGTATTGTACTAGCGAAAAGCGTGGCAGATAAATTGCGCCCTATACCTAGAGTCGTGGTTTACAAGCGTTTTGGGACAGCTATGTTAAAACATCACGATTTGGAAATTGAATTTGTAGGAGCTAGAAAAGAATCTTATCGCCACGACTCCCGAAAACCAGAAGTGGAAGCAGGTAGTTTGGAAGATGACCAAAATCGAAGAGATTTCACTATCAATGCCCTTGCCGTTTCTCTCAATGATGGCAACTTCGGCATGATTGTTGACCCTTTTAATGGACTACAACATTTGGAAGAAAAGTTAATCAAAACACCGCTGGAGCCAGATAAAACATTTTCCGATGATCCACTTAGAATGATGCGTGCTATTCGATTTGCTACGCAACTAAATTTTAAAATAGACGACGAAACGTTAATATCTATTGGTAAAGAGCGAGAAAGAATTAATATTATATCCAAAGAACGTATTACAACAGAATTAAATAAA
Source organism: Saprospiraceae bacterium (assembly GCA_012031785.1). Classification (GTDB taxonomy): domain Bacteria; phylum Bacteroidota; class Bacteroidia; order Chitinophagales; family Saprospiraceae; genus JAAUTG01. The sequence continues at coordinate 4,681 of JAAUTG010000075.1, forward strand.
ATTATTTTATCCTCGAAACCTTCAGTAGGTTTTAAACTTCTGCAAACTACGGGTTTGCTGAAACTTGTTTTTCCTGAATTAGCAGCTTTGAAGGGCGTGGAAATCAAAAATGGAGTTGGGCATAAGGATAATTTTTTTCATACGCTAAAGGTGTTGGATAATATTTGTCAGACAACAGATGACCTTTGGTTGCGCTGGGCAGCGCTCTTGCACGATATTGCAAAACCACCGACTAAGCGTTTTCATGCTGAACTTGGCTGGACTTTTCATGGACATGACGCGCTAGGTGCGACGATGGTGCCGCGTATTTTTACCCATTTGCGCCTACCAATGGATCATAAAATGAAATATGTGCAAAAAATTGTTGCTTTGCACATGAGACCCATCAATTTGACTAAAGGAGAAATTACCGACTCTGGCATTCGACGATTATTATTTGAAGCTGGTGAAGAAGTGGACGATTTGATGCTACTTTGTGAAGCAGATATTACTTCTCGAAACGAAGACAAGATACAGCGTTACTACGATAATATGAAGTTTATTCGCAAACGCCTTGAAGAGGTAGAAGAGAAAGACCGTTTGCGCAATTGGCAGCCCCCAATCACAGGAGAAATGATTATGGAAACCTTTGGAATACCTCCTTCGCGTCCAGTGGGAGAAATCAAAAATGCAATTCGAGAGGCAATTTTAGAGGGAGAGATTGCTAATGAATATCATGCTGCCCATCAACTCATGTTGGAGAAAGGAAGTGCGCTCGGTTTAGAGGCTAAAACTTTAGCTTCCAAATGAGGCTAAAGTTTTAGGTTTGATAAACACTGACTTTCGGATCATCCGAAAAATATATCGTTACACGACTTCTGAAAATTCAGGTAGTAAAGTGGTGTTGGGTCTCGCAATAAATTGAGGTATTTTTCGCAAAGGTTTTACCAAAACCGTAAACATAGAAGTATTCAAACCATTACATCTCCAAGCATACATGTCTTCACGGTTGGCAATCATTCTAGCTTTCATACTAGCATTTCCCATACCACCAGCACGCATCTTTACTAAGATTTCGGGGATGTAAGCAGCTGAAATTCGACCTTTGAAGAAGAAACGAACCATCATTTCGTAATCTCCAGAAATTTTAAAATTCTCTCTGAATAAACCAAAATCGGTAAAGATTCTTCGCTTTACAAAAAACGTAGGGTGAGGTACGCTCCAACCGAACAGCATCTTAAAACGGTCAAAATCTCCCGCCCTCCAGTAGCGCAACAAACGATTTGTATCATTTGGATCAACATATATCAAGTCACCATACAAGGCATCTGCCTGTGTAACTCTAGCTTGCTCTACTATTTTATCAATGACATAAGGGTGCATATAGAAGTCATCGGAGTTCAGAAAACCTATATAGTCTCCAGTAGCTAATCGAAGTCCTTTATTCATTGCATCGTATATGCCTTTATCTTTCTCCGATATGAATTTGGTGATTTTATTACCATAAGATTTGATGACATCAACCGTTCCATCTGTGGAACAACCATCAATGATAATATATTCAATGTTTGAATAAGACTGGCTCAACACGCAATCAATCGTATCTTTTATAGTATTTATACCATTTCTTACAACTGTAATAATTGTGATTTTCATGAAATTGTCCTTGTACTTCTTTTAAAAATAGCGATTTCGATTTAACAGCATCTGCCTAGTGTAAATAGACATTTAGTATGTTATCATAGTTCGATTAAGTTAATACAGCAAAACTAAGACAATCGAACCATTTAATAAAACTACACTTGAGTTAAATCCATAGGAGCTACGGAGAAAGGTGTAAAGCGACAGACAACTCGAAATGAGATGTCAGAGTACAGTATAAAAATAAGATGTAAATTTTCGTAAAACTTGTTCTCTATAACCTGTGAAATTAACTCTATGCAAAGTTAGATAAAACTTTAATATGAACCAAAAAATAAATACTTATTTGAACAATATTTTTGATTGTTGTATTATTTAAATAAATGTGACACTCTTGTCACTAAACGATTCCAGTGGTAGGGAGAGAATAAATTAAAATGTTTTTTGGCAAACAAACCTACCATCCTTAATAAAGTTCCGAATCCAGTAAGTTTATCTTTCAAAGATATGGATTCTGTAATTTTGATATTAGGGTAAACCTGATGTACCATTTTTTTTCCACCAGCCAATAATAACGCAAAATAAATTTCTCCTTTAGTCAGCACTTTTGAAAAATAGTAAGTTCTACTGTCCGTAACTCCTTTTTTACTTCCTTCGGCGTAAGGATGGTCAGAGGTATTGACAATAGGAATGTCTTTAAAAGTATCTGAGTAATTCACTCCTAAAAAACTAAACACCTCACTAAAACCTTGTTGTTCAGACACTAGGTTTTCATATTTGACAATTTTAAAACGTTCAGGGTATTTCTTTTCTAGGTTTTGAGCAATTTCTACCCCTTTTCGCCAAGCCAAGTTGTTGCTATCAACCAATCTAATGCTCCTGCTGTCCTTTTTTTCGTGGAAGCTGTCAAATCTAACGGATTTCGCATGATATACACCAACTTTACGCCAGTGGTATGGTCTAGAATTTGTGAGGCATAAAAGATATAAGAAGTAGCTTTCAGTACCCAGTATTTGCGCTGATGACCTGTCGTAATCAATTCCATACTTTGCAAAAAAAGTTCATACGCAGTGGCGGATGGATTTTTTTTGCTCCAAGCTATAATCTGTGGAAGATAATATTGTGCTACCTCTGGTTTGCCTCGAAGTAAATGCTGGGTGGAAAACTTGGCTCGTTCTTCTGGAGATGTTATTTTTTCTAATTCTGGAACGCGCTCAAACCATGAATTTTCGTCCTTGGTCTAAAAAAAAAATCTGGTGATTCCCCAATCACTTTAGCCAAAAATGTGTTGCCACTGTGTTGCCGACCAATGACGAATATTCCTTTTAGGTGCATTTTTTTAATTTGGTTGGTTAGTTTTTGGTTGATTAGTTGGTTTTTGGCTTTAGCAAAGCGGTGCTGCTGTTTGCTAAAGCCAAATTTAATAAAGCCCAAAAACTTTTATTTTGTCACTGCTTTGATGGCTTGCTTTTTCAGCCATTGAAACTGCTTAGGGAAAGTCGTTTCTACCATCAAAATTGCTTTGTTTTTAGGACTGCTCAAATCTTTAGGGAAGTTGACATTCATCCCGTTGATTTGTCTCAATTCAAGTGGTTTAATGCGGCTTTGATATTGCAAAAAGCGCGTTGAATCTGGAATATAATGTCCTGTATAAGAACTTCTTGAATATTTACGCTCAATAGTTTCTAAACTTCCGTGAATGGTAGCACCGTGCCACATTAGCACGTCACCTTGTGCCAATGCAGGCGCAACACATTGTAAGTCAAACTTTTGGATAATTTCTTTTACTAATTCCTTGTAGCGGGCGTGATTAAAAGCGATGTCAAAATCACCACCATTCTTTTGAATATCAATCTTATGACTTGTTGGATAAACATAAAAGCGACCAGCTCCAGCATGGATGTCTTCTAGTGCTGCCCAAATACCCACCATTCTACCTTGTTCTTCCGAGTCCAAATAGTAGCAGTCTTGGTGCGCCCAAGTTTTGGGGTTCCCTTCAAAGTACATAGATTGTACTAATTTGCCGGGCTCCCCCATTAAAGTTTGCATAGCACGTTGAATGTTAACGTGTGTAAGTGCTTGCAGACCAGTATCTCTAAATTTAGGGAATTTACTGCCATCCACAGACTGCACATTAAGGATAGAGTTAAGTACGTGGTTGTATTCTGTGAAAGTATGTTTTTCAGGATTTGCGCTGGCTTGGCGATAAATGTAGCCATTGTAAGGTCGAATTTCTTTGGCAAAAGAATCTAATGCTTCTTGGCAAAGTTCTTTTGGAAGCAAGTTCCTGAACACAATATATCCATTGTCTTCGTAATATTGTCTTGCTTTTTCAGGTTCTTCCAACGTAGGATACTTATCGTCGGCTGTTACACTAACAGGGATTTCTAAAGCTCTATCTAACGGGTCTTTTGCCGTATATGTTGCTGTCATCATAACTAAAATATTTTACGAATATGAAAGAAACTTATGTCAATTTTTAATTGATTTTTTTACCATCCATTGCATCATACAGGTGCGTCTATCAATGCCTAGAAATTACACAATTTTCTAATACTAACACGTCCATCTTGGTTCTTGCATAGCAGTTGTAAGCCTCTTCAGGGGTATTTACAATTGGCTCATTTTCATTGAAAGACGTATTCAACAAAATAGGTACTCCTGACTTTTTTGCAAAAGTAGCAATTAAATTGTAATATCTAGGTGCGTCTTTTAGGTCAACAGTTTGCAATCTTCCCGTACCATCTACGTGCGTAACTGCAGGAATGACATGGTATTTTTCTGGCTTTATTTTGAATACTTTTTCCATAAAAGGCACATCGTCCACTTTTTCAAAATATTCCGCAGTATATTCCAAAAGAATAGATGGCGCAAATGGTCGAAAACTTTCGCGGCGTTTAATCTTTTCGTTGAGCAAATCTTTGGCATCACTTCGGCGTGGATCTACTAAAATAGAGCGATTGCCTAAGGCGCGAGGACCAAATTCTGCTTTCCCTTGAAACCAGCCAATTACCCCACCTTCCAATAATTTATCCGTAACCAAAGCAAAAACTTGTTCATCAGAAAGTCTTTTGTAGTTCACTCCTTTGGCATTTAGGAATTGCTCAATTTCTTCATTCGTAAATGAGCTTCCTGTGTAGGCTTGGTGAGCGAAAGGCGTTCTGGGTTGCTCTAAATTTTGATGAAAATGATAAAGGGCAGACCCGACTGAAGTGCCACCATCATGACCAGCAGGTGGTACAAACAGTTGCTCAAAGGAAGTATTATCAGTGATTTTGCCGTTGGCAACTGAATTTTGAGCCACGCCACCCGCAATACAAAGGTTTTTAAGTCCTGTCTTTTTATGCAAACCTTCCGCTAGATGGAAAATGACTTCTTCCGTTACTTTTTGCACAGAAGCTGCAAAATCTTTGTGGTATTGGTCGAGTTCTTCTGATTTTTCTCTTGGTTTACCGAATTGCTGTACAAAATAATCGCTGAATTTTTGTGCAATTACAGGAATACCATCTACTGTTTTGACCCAATCGCCAGTAGCTACTCTTGTTAAATATTTGTGGTTGAGGTCAAATAGCCCATTAGGTTGGAGGCGAATTACCTTTTTTAGTTTTTTGACAATTTCGTCATCAGGCTTTCCGTAAGGCGCAAGTCCCATCACTTTGTATTCGTCACCGTAGTGCGGAAAACCTAAAAACTGAGTACATAAGGTGTAAAAATAACCAATTGAATTTGGAAAAGACACACTATCAACTATTTGCATTTTATTTCCTTTACCAACGGCACGCATGGTAGAAGTAAAGTCACCCATGCCATCAATAGAAAGAATTGCTGATTCTTCAAAAGGCGATACAAAAAATGCAGAAGCTAAGTGGCTGCGATGATGTTCAATATACTGAACTTGGGCTTTGAGCTTTGTTGTAGAAAGTTGAAAGGCATCTGCTAAGTCCTGCTTGATAGTTTGTACGTCTTTTGATTCTTGAGTTTTGCGCTTCAACACAGAAAGAACAGCTCCTTTTCTTAGAGTATAAACCACTTTTTCATTGAACTTCGCCCTAGGGTCTTTTGATACTGTGATATGATCCACATCCGCAAGAGTAATGCCTGCTGTGTCTAAGCAAAGTTTTACTGCCATAGTTGGCAACCCTGCCCAGTGTTTTATTCTTCGCAATCTTTCTTCTTCCGTAGCAGTAATTAATTTGCCATCTTGATAAATGCAGGCAGAAGAATCCCCATGATAGGCATTAATTCCGAGGATGTACATGAGTTTATAATTTTACTTTTAAAAAATGATTACGTTTCATATCTCTATTGCGAAGTTGGCTTTACGTTATCCTGACAATAAAGGCTTAAAAAAATTATTTGCTAAAATAAAATACCGTTGAGTGTTCTACTCGCAAATGTTTATGGTATTTTTGAGAAGTTGATACCTACTAAATTGATAATCAGTAGGATTGATTAGGGTTTTAGGATTGATGGTGAATACTAAATCTGGTGCGAAAGTATATAATTGAAAATAATCATGCAATATTTCTACTCAATTTTGGTTATTTTATTGAAACTCTTAACTGATGTGATGCAGATTGCTTTTACTGTTCGCCTTTTGCCTAAACAGAACTTTCCTTGAAGATAGTTAATTTAAAGTCTTTTTAGAAGCAACTCGCTATTTGTATTCAGCGAGTTGGGTCGCATCAGTTATTACAACAAATTTAATGTATGTTGAAATCTTATCATCCAGAGTCCTATTGGTCAGCAGTCGCAACCAGAATTAAAGCTAGAAGCGGGAAAAATGTAGTTGCAGGCGATGATGAACCTTATTATAGATACAAAAGAGACAAGTTCTTGAAAATGCTATCTTCCGTAGATTTTAAAGACAAAAGCGTGCTGGAAGTAGGTTGCGGACCAGGAGGAAATTTAGAATTTATTGCTCAATTGATGCCTAAAAAACTAGTTGGAGCAGATATATCTGCTGAGATGGTTGCTTTGGCAAAGTCAAATTTATCTTCTAAAAAGGTAGAAATTTTTAAAACAAATGGCACGTCTCTTCCCTTTGAATCTCATGCTTTTGACCTAGTTCTTACCGCCACTGTACTTCAACACAACACAGACGAAAAAATGTTAGCGACTTTGTTGGCTGATATTTGTAGGGTTTCAGCACAAGAAATTTTCCTTTTTGAAAAAATTGACAATACCATTAAAGGAGATGAACTGTGTATGGCAAGACCAGTCGAATACTATCAGCAACTAGCAAGTAAGCACGGCTTTGAATTGCAGGAAGTGCGGTTTATGAATATTTATGTAAGTTATCTGGTCGCGGGAGTTATTAGGAAAATACTAAACCGGAAAAATAGCAAGAGGGAGAACCATTAAATAAAATATCCATCATGTTGCAAAGCCTACTTTTGCCCATCACTAAACTGCTAGATGGTATCTTTAGGGTCAAAAAAGACGTAGCAAAATTAAGATTTGTTAGAAGTAAATGAGAGGTTAAAATAATTTAGTCCATTATTCAAACTTTTTTTTTGCTTAGCAGTTTCTGTATATAGTTAACGAACAATAATTAGATTCAATCTAAATAAACTTGACTAAACTTATGGCAAGAAGAATATATCTCGATAATAACTCTACCACGCCCTGCGATCCTAAAGTTGTAGATGTTATGGTGCCTTGGTTTTACCAGCATCCAGGTAATGCAGCAAGTCGTAATCACCCTTTGGTTGGGAAGCAGAAGATGCCGTAGATTATGCGAGAGAGCAGATCGCTAATTTATTGGAGGTAGATGAAAAAGAAATCATCTTTACTTCTGGTGCTACCGAGTCTAACAACTTGGCACTGAAAGGAGTATTTGAAATGTACAGCCGAAAAGGCAATCACATCATCACCGTGAAAACGGAGCACAAAGCAGTGCTTGACACTTGTGACAAGATTGAAAAAATGGGTGGTGAGGTCACTTATTTAGATGTGCAGCCAGACGGGTTGATTGATTTGGCAGAATTGGAAGCGGCTATCAAGCCAAATACAATTTTAGTGTCGGTCATGTGGGCGAATAACGAAACTGGTGTTATTCAGCGAATGGCAGAAATTGGTAGAATTTGCGAAAAGCACGGCATACTTTTTTTCAGCGACGCAACCCAAGCGGTTGGAAAAATTCCGACCCATCCTAGAAAACTAGGTGTACATTTAATGTCATTTACAAGCCACAAAATGTATGGACCTAAAGGAGTAGGTGCGCTCTATGTAAGTAGAAAAAGCCCTAGAGTAAAGGTTACTGCACAAATGGATGGCGGTGGACATGAGCGAGGTATGCGTTCGGGTACTTTGAATGTACCAGGTATTGTAGGTTTCGGCAAGGCAGCGGAAATCGCTAAGCATCAGATGTTTGAAGATGCTGCACGATTAAGCAAATTGCGCGATAGATTGCAACAGGCTTTCATAGATAATCTCGAAGAAGTATATGTGAATGGTAATCAAGAACATAGAATGCCACACGTCACTAACATTTCTTTCAAACATGTGGAAGGAGAAGGACTAATGATGACTTTTAATCAGGAAATTGCAGTTTCATCAGGTTCTGCTTGTACTTCTGCATCTTTGGAGCCGTCTTACGTCCTGGTGGCGTTAGGTTTGGGAGATGATTTGGCGCATTCTTCTATTCGATTCAGTTTAGGTAGATTTACTACGGAAGAAGATATTGACTACACGATTGAGCAAATATCAAAAGGGGTAAATCACATGCGCCATCTAAGCCCAATTTGGGAAATGTACAAGGAAGGCGTTGATTTGTCAAACGTAGAGTGGTCAGCGCATTAATTTTTATTAATCAATTTTTAAACATAAATAAGTCATGGCATACTCAGAGAAAGTGATTGATCATTTCACCCAGCCGCGTAACGTGGGTACTTTAGATAAAAGCAGCAAAAACGTAGGTACTGGTCTAGTTGGTGCGCCTGAATGTGGTGACGTAATGCGTCTTCAAATTCAAGTGAACGAAGAGACTGGTATGATTGAAGATGCAAAATTCAAGACTTTTGGTTGTGGTTCTGCAATCGCTTCTTCTTCTTTAGCTACCGAGTGGTTGAAAGGAAAAAGTATTGATGAAGCATTAAGCATTGACAATATGGATATTGTAGAGGAATTGGCATTACCACCAGTAAAAATCCACTGTTCTGTACTAGCAGAAGATGCTATTAAAGCAGCCATCAAGGACTACCAAGTTAAAAATGGTATCTTGGAAGCTACACTATCAGAGGCACATGCTTAGTGATGAGTTATAAATTATGGGTAATGATGGGCAAATTTATTATCTGATAATGAATTAGATATAAAAATTAATCATTCATCTAATACTCGTTACTAGAGGTAAGCATTTGATTGTTGGTCTTTGATAGCCTAGAAAATTGTTGCTGCTTGATGGCAGATTTAAGAAAACTTAGCAATCAAAGACCAAATAATTAATTGGATATAGTGCAGAAACTAGTGCTTAGCATTTTATATTTGGTTTCATAGGGTCTAGCTACCACTAATTGCTAGATGTTGAAGCAAAAATTGAAAGATTATGCTTTTTGTCGCAGAAAGTGCCAAACAACAAATCGAAACAGTAAAGCAAAGCGGAGGAATTGCGGAAGATTATTTCATTCGAGTTACAATTACTAGTGGAGGTTGTTCTGGTTTAAGTTACAACATGGATTTTGATAACGAGACCAAACCCAACGATCAAGTATTTGAGGATAAGGGTATAAAAGTGGTCACAGATTTGAAAAGTTTCCTTTATCTGTTCAATTCTACACTTGAGTTTTCGGGTGGTTTGGATGGAAAAGGCTTTTATTTCCAAAATCCTAACGCATCGAGAGAATGTGGTTGTGGGGAGAGTTTTGCAGTGTAAATTGTTTGCCTATTGTTTAGGGTAAATATCAGTATATATAAATGGTTTCACGCGATTAGCTCCATAGGGTAGTTGGTTGTGTGAAGCCAAATCATTTCAAGTAAGCTGCGTATTCTTCCACTTCAAATATCTCCACGTCAATATTTTCACTGAGCGTGGTGGCTAAAGAAAGCCCTACGTAATCCACTTTAATTGGAAACGCTTTGTGTTTGCGGTCTATTAATACTGCTACTTCTACTTTTTTGGGCATGACTTCCATAATTGGTTTCATGGCGTAAAATATAGTTCTACCTGTGTTAGTTACGTCGTCTATTACAATAACGGTTTGACCCTCCAAGCTATCAATGGGTAGTTCTAAATGAATCTCTCGGCTTAGAGGATTAGGCGGATACACATGCAGCCTAGAGATAGTAATCTCAAGTTTTGACATTTCTAGCAACTCCTTCATCAAGAGTTGAGCAATTTCCATCCCTCTGTTGTTTACCCCAATCAAGATAATTTCTGTTTCCTCAAAGTTTTGTTCATAAATTTCGTAGGCTAAACGTTTGATTTTTTGACAAATCTGCCGATGGTTGAGTATTTTCATAATTTTAGGTTATAATGGTACAAATTTGAAAGTACCATGTTTGCTACAAAGTAGCAAAGGTTAATGTATTATCATTTTTGCTACTTTGTAAGCCACTGTTTTTAATTATTGACCTTTAATGAAGTTCGACTTTAAGAGCTTTGTAGCAACCTAAAGTCAATTATTCAGTAATTTCTTCTACGGATGTGGTGTTTGTTGCTTCATCTTCTTCGCTTTCCAAAGTTGCAGTTTCACCTTCTTCTGGATTTTCTGTATCATCGGCGGTCAATAAGTTCCTGTCATTCAAAAACATAAACCATTTAATGACCTTTTTGATGTCGCGTGGCAATACTTTGTCGCGGTCGTAGTTTGGCACAACAGTTTCAAAGTAAGCGAATAACTCATCTGGTTTGGCATTGTGGGATATTGGTGGGTTGGTTTCAAGCTGATTGAGCATTTCTTGAAATATCTCTGGCAAAGGCTTTGTTCCATCGTCATCTGTGTAAATTCCAACAGATTCTATGGGCGTAAAATCATTCAATCGTTGGGAAGCAAACTTGTGTTTGCCTGTATCTAAGTCTGTGATAATAAGCCCATTGCCTCGTGTTGCCATCACCTTGAAAACTCCATTTACATTGCCCGTTACCGCCACAAATTTCTCTAAATTCATATTGTATGGTTAAATCATAAAAATTCAAACGCAAATTTATCAGTTCTTTTGCAATTTACACGTAAAAGCAACAGAGAGAATTTAAGATAGTTACAAGATATAAATTATGACGTATGAGTTTTTAGTTAATTATGGGATGATGAGCAGGTTGTAAAATAAAATTGATAATTTTTTTATTGCTCATTCCATACAGAAAGTATCACAATAGCTAACACTAGATTTTGCTGACTTGGTGAAATACAATTATTTTGAAATTTTTAACGCAATAATTATCATACACAAAGAGCAAACCCTAAGAAGTATTTAGCCATTTGTAATTTCCCTTACTTTAGCGACATTTCCTAAAGCCCTATCGCGCAGACGCTGTAAAAAAGGAGAAGCAAAAATGAAATTTTGTAATAATTCATTATCGCTTTCTAATACTTCGTTTTTGTTACCTTGCCAAGCAGTACGCCCTTTATAAAGTAAGGTAATGCCATCCCCAATTTCCATTACCGAGTTCATATCGTGGGTATTGATTACGGTGGTGATGTTGTTTTCGTAAGTAATACTTTGAATCAACTCGTCAATCACCATCGCGGTTTTGGGGTCAAGTCCAGAGTTGGGTTCATCGCAAAAAAGATACTTTGGATTGAGGACAATCGCGCGCGCAATACCTGTACGCTTTTGCATTCCACCACTTATTTCAGAAGGATATTTTGCATTAGAGCCACCCAAACTCACGCGCTCTAAGCACTCGTCCACACGCTTGCGTTTTTCACCAATCGTCATCGTAGTGAACATATCCAGAGGGAAACGCACGTTTTGTTCTACGGTCAAGGAATCAAAAAGGGCAGACCCTTGAAATAACATTCCGATTTCCATACGAATCACGCGCCTTTCTTTGCGATTAAGTTGGGAGAAATTTGTATCGTCATACCAAATTGTTCCTTTGGTAGGTTCTAAAAGCCCGACTAAAATTTTGAGTAATACAGTTTTACCAGCACCACTTCGTCCAATAATTAAGTTGCATTTGCCTTTCTCGAATTGAATATTAATATCATTCAGTACATCCACATCAGAGAAAGATTTATATACGTTTTTTACTTTTATCATAAGTTAAGCAGTATAGTTTAATTGCTTATCGCGGCATTTCTGTAATCAAAAAAATAACTCCTTTGCCACTTAGCCGAAGTTACGGGGTTTGCTGTTCGTTAGTTCTTAAAACGTGATTCTAATGGCTTGGTTGTTAATCCAGTATAATAAAATTGATTTGCTTTTCTCAAACCAATTTAGTGAACATTCAAATGCACTTATCCGATTATGAAAATCCCCAATTCCGTTAAGTAGTCAACACTAAGGCAATTACATAATCTGACAGTAAAATTAGGATATTACTGAACACCACTGCGTTCGTACTCGCTTTTCCCAACTCTATGCTTCCTCCATCTACATAATAACCTTGAAAACAAGAAACAGTTACTAGTATAAAGGCAAACACTACTGCTTTCACAAACATCATGAACACAAAATAAGGTACAAAAAATGACCTTACGCCCTGAATAAACTCCGAACTGGTCAAAATACCACTTGGAACACTTGCCAAGTAGCCACCTCCAACAATAATGAAGGCAGACAACGCCACCAACATGGGAATGACTATAAGTGCAGCAACCAATTTAGGTAAAACCAAGTAAGCAGCTGTGTTTACGCCCATGATTTCCATAGCGTCAATATGCTCCTTTTGGCGCATTCCTCCAATTTCAGCAGCCATGTTCGAGCCAACTTTTCCCGCCAGCACTAAACAAGTAATAGTTGGTGCCATTTCGATAATCGCAATATCTCGAACGATGTAACCAATGTACCACATAGGCACAAAAGAACCAGACAATTGATAAGCAAATTGAACCGCCGTTACAGCACCGATAAAAATGGAAATAATGCCAACAATAATTAAAGACCCCACTCCAATATCATTCATCTGTCGGATAGTTTCTTTATAATACATCGAAAGCCGCTCTGGACGAGCAAACACAGAACCAAGTAGTATGATGTACTTACCGAGATGATGGAGAAACTTGAATATCATAGACTGTAATAATAGATAGTGAATGATGGATGATTGATGATTAAATTTATCTACAAACAAGCAATAAAGTACCAATTCTATTTTCATAATTGATACTTATGCCAAAATTTACTTTACAAAGTAAGTAAACTTTATCTTTAGAAAGCAAACTTTAGAAAGCAATTTTGTAATTAACTCTTCTTGCAACTAGGAACGCCCATCAAGATAGATAGTTCGTTTACTCAATGAAATTAGAAATTTGTCTCAATTGCAATGCTTTTTCTGCAATCTATCCAGTCGCTCAGGTTGTATTAACCTTCAAATGTTCACGTTTTCTT
>JAAUTG010000393.1 GCA_012031785.1 Saprospiraceae bacterium
ATTACCCTGCTATCCAGAAGGAAAAGCAACCAACTTAATACCATTATTTCAATGAACTTTTTGAATGAAATACTTAGCACCTGTTGTTATTTTTTTCTATAATTTCTTGGGTTGTTTTGAGTACTCGGTCTTCGCCTTTGATAAGGTCTTCAACTGTTGGTTTTACAAGTATATCAGGTACAATTCCTCCTGCTGCTTTATCATCAGAGAAAGTTCCAATGATTGGAATATCTATCTCAATTTTTGAGTTGGGTAGCCGTAGAAAAAACATTGTACCTGCATTCAGTCCTTTTTGGCTTCCGCCTGTGGGTTCTCCAATGAGTGTAGCCAGTTTGTTTTCTTTAGCTATTTCAGCGAAATAAAAAGTGGCAGAACTATTTGAGCCATTTACCAATAAATAAATATTACCCTCAAAAGCATTTTTAACAGGCTGTATTTCAGTAATATTTTCTCCTGTAAATTGATAATAGTCCTTATTAAAAGGCTTAGTTTTAGGACTTAAATCAAAAAAAGTATTGTCCCAAGTAGATAAATAGGGTTTTAATTCGGCTGAAATTTTGTTGTATCTGACTAAATCTTGCCTTGTCGGAATTTTTATTGGTTGCTTGACGATGTTCTGTCCTATAAAAAGCAACACTTCATCTTGTCCTCCTTCGTTCCAACGAATATCAATGACTAAGTTTTTTACTTTTCTTTTCTTGATTTCGTTAAACGCATTTTTCAAAAACCTACTCCACTCAAAAGAAAGTTGAAATACATCAAAAGTACCTAATTGAAGATAAGCGGTATTATTTTCCCAAAATTCCAATTTCCAAAGTTGGTCTCGCTTTTGTGATATGGTTAGGGTTCTTTTTTAACAAGGCATTACTTCTTTCTTGCCTATTGACTGTATTTACTTTCAATTCTTCGACTTGCGTAGTATTGGGTTTTTTTATTTTGATGGTGTACTGCTCATTTACAGGCGGATACAATAAAGGAAAATAGCAGTCAAACATTTCAAAATAGCTACCCACACCAAATGTATTGAGGTCTGCATAACGCTTACCATCATTAGTACCATCAGCTTTTACTAATTTTGCAGTTTCTTGTAATAAAGTTTGTGTCGGTATTCCATTAATGGCTACTATTTCAGTACCAACAGGAATCTCAAAGTTTTCAATGATACTTTCAGTGATAAATATTTTCTCATCCAAAACTCGAAACGCAAAAGGCAATTTGTCTTTTTGATTAAGCACCACTTCCTTAATGAAACCTGTTTGGTTATAAAAACTTGGGAAAGTGTGCCCACATTTGATAGCAGAAGTTAATTTTGTAAAATTGAGAAATGCCTCTTGATACGTTAGTGGCTTAGAAAATATGACTTGGAAATGGTTAAAAATGGAATCAATTTGGTTCTTAGTATTATACCTGTAAAGACCTGGGTGAACTTCTAAGAGTACAGTTTTAAAAATGTTGAAGTCCTCTGTGAGTTTTTCGGCATTAAGTTGCGGTAATTTTTTAACATTAAATGGGCTTTGCAAATCCCAAGTATCATTAGTTCGAAGTAGCGTATTGTCCAAAAATAAAATCCTATTTTGATCATCCAACTCCCAAGTTAGTTTTTTTGTCGCCATACAAATATTTGTATTCAACCATTTCAATAGTACTTGGGAAACTTAAATAACCTTCATAAATTCCGTCTTTGTCGTCATCTTCTAATGGTATCGTTTTTTCCCAACTCAAAGGCCTGGCACTTCCTCTCACACCAAAACCTTTGATACCTTTTAGAGAAGAGGCATCAACTTTGAGTTTCACAAATACATTTTCTTGGGCAAATGCAAAAGAATTGACGCAGAGAAAAGTTAAGATTAGAATTATTCTGTTCATTGTCTTTCTTCAATTTTGTTTTTAAAATAGATGCTAACAGCAGCACTTGCGCATACCGCCACTATTGTCTTTTTATTTGTTTGATAGCCAATGATTTATATGCGCATCTTTAATGTTTTTAGCTTCCAATATTCAAGTTTATGCTTTCCCATATTCGCCAATTTTCCTTATCCCACAAAACACGATAACGAATATAAGCACTGTTACGGTCATAAACATTTATGGACATCATCAATGTTAGATAAAACAATACCGTTTTATTGTTTTCTTCGTCAAGCCATTGCTCAAAGCTTGGATGAACACTACACTGAATATCCTTTTTTATACGCTTTTTAATGTATTCAATATTTTCTTTCTTTGTTCCTGAGAAAATGGCTTTCAAATGCCTCTGATGCTCTGCTGAATCAACAATTTTTTGTATCCTCTGCATCAAATCTTGCATTCCTTTTTCAACATCTAAGATAGCAGGGTTTTTATGAATCGCTAATTCTATAAAAGGCTGTTCGTGTCTTGGGTATTGGCTCAAAAATTTCTCTTTTTCAAGCGTCTTTACTTCTTCCTCCTCGTCTCTTTGGTCTTCTATAACAGTACTTTGAAATTCTTGTTCTGATATTTTTTTGTTTTAGTTTATCAAAAGCATCAGCATTTTCTTCAAGCCATTCATCAATAATGGTTTTGAAAATTTTACCATTTTGAGGGTCGTGGAACATAAAGGCTTCAAATAACTCTTGTTGAGTTGCATACATTGGGCAAATATCCACCCTGTTACCTGTCATACGATAGATCATACCCCAAAGAGATTCATCTCCTGTTTCCAATGCTTCTTTATTTGTGTAAAAATGCGCTAATTCCTCTCTTTGTTGTGGTGTCCATAAAATGAACTTGCACAAAAAATCTTTTAAAATAGCGGTCAAATCATATTCTTTTGCTTCTTGTTTGCCTTGTTTCTCTATTGTTATTTTTTTACTGGCTGCTATAATCTCAAGTGTGCTTTCTAAATCTTGTGTCACGGCAATCCATGGGTCAAGTACATCTGAAAATCCAAATGTTCCAAAGGTATTGCTAGATAAAATATCAGCATAACAGTCAAAACTTGGTTTGTAGCCTATATTTTCAATGGCAAAAGCAATATTGCGTTTGTGTTGGTTTCTGAAAAGATGCTCCATACGACAAACTACATGGTTTTTTCCGTATATTCCTGTTTGAAAGAATTTAATAAACGTATCTTATCAAAATAAATGGGCAATTCAAATTGTTCTTTGAAATGTGTTTCTAACCATGTTATAACATCTTCAATGTTTTCGAGAGGTATTTCTGGTGCTATTAAGAAAACTTTTTGGGTAACAAGTTTTCTAACATGATACCAATAGCAAGAATGGCATATTCGTAAGCAGCATTTCGAGCATCAATATATCCATATTTAGTAGATTGCCCATTGGCTTGTGGCAAAGTGCCGTCATTGCGAAAAGGGTAATGTGGAAACCAGGTTATCGGTTTATTTGGGTCTGTTTCTTTGCCACTTAATTCTGTCAAGATGTATTTTCCCCAATTTTTATAAAAACGGATCGTTGTGCCTGTGGTATAACTATCCCAATCACCATAAAATGACAAACATTCCTCTTGCGTGTTAACATGTTCTTGTAAATCAAAATGGTCTTTATCCAAATGGGGTTCATAGCCACTATAGGCTTCGACCCGTATTAGTTTTAATGGGAAGTGATGAGCGATGGATTCTATCCGCTTATAGGCTTCATCCCACTCATGGGAACTTATACTTGATGTTTTATAAAATAGTTGAAGCATAAAGTCTGTTTTTAAATTCAGACGAAAAGTAATAAAATTTCTTTACGTATAATTACTTAGAAAATTTAGGGTTCGTTTTTTGTTCTCATCCCAACAACTTAATTCCTGTTCGTCAAGTTTTTGGCTAGGCTTTTATGCTCTTTGATTTTCATAGAACGGTTTGCGGCTACCCGAAGGTGGCTATTTCGAAGCACTTCACTATCAGCTAAGCACTC
>JAAUTG010000076.1 GCA_012031785.1 Saprospiraceae bacterium
AGTGGCTTGATCTCCAAGATGCATCCCATATTTCTGCAACCCATGCAAATCAATATGCGCAATCGGCTCATTCTCCGCATAATTAAACGGACTTACAAATGCGAACTGATCCGCCAGTGTAAACTACTCCTAAACTGAATTTAACCTTAGATTTATTGTTCTACTAATACTTGCTGATCAAACCAAACTTCTGTAATACCGTCTGACTGACAAATTCTAAATCCAAAAGGAAGTGCAAAATAATTTATTAAATCTGGTCTTTTAAAGACGACATGATAAAAGTGAACGACCATAAGTGAATCTGGATTTTCATCATATTCATTTGTTGTCAACCACCAACCAGTCATGTGTTCAGGAGAGGGATAACGAACACCTACAACGTTTAAACCTTCATATACCCCTTTAGAGATTACAATCTTTTGTCCAAAATTTGGGAAACTTGGAATTGCACTTCTCAAAAGACTCTCCTCTTTTTGTGATAAGTAAGTTTTAATAGCCTGATTTACACCTGCCTGAAAACCACTACCATCCACCTTAACTTCTTCAATATCATAAAAAAAGTCAGTTTCATCACTTACCAATTTTAGCAACCAAGAATAATAAGCAATTGTTTGACCATCCCGCAATATAGGCTTATAATCTAATACATAATCAATTAGGTATTGTAGTAAAAAATTACAATCCCCTTTTTACCTTCGTTTATCTTGACTCTAAACTCTTTGCCACAGATACTTGCCAAGCCAACTGTAAAGAGATTATCTCTTTCCTGCCATAGTCGAATGCTTCTATAATCCTCCATATTAATCTAGTTCTCCCTTTTTTTTCAATGCACTAATAGTTCCTCCTTGACTACTACTACAATTTTTACAGTGTGGAAATAAATATTGTGGTGTTCCATCTGGTACTAAGGCATTTGGTGGTTGATGGTCTGGAATAAAATTTCCACTTTTTTGTACCAGGATTTTTTGTGCCACAAGTATGGCAGCCTGTATCATTTCCTATTTCGTTTACTTTTTCTCTAGTCTCCTTGGAGAAGTTTCTACTTTTGCCATTTTCAGCAGGAACGGATTTGTCAGCATAAGAACCTGACTCTAAAGTATTATCACTAGCTTGAACGGTATTACCATTCCAGTCAAATTCCTAAACCCTGACAACACCATAGCTGAACCGTGAACGCAACGACTGCCGTTGGTACCATAGCCTATTAATTGTCTATACGATTAATTTTGATTATCTTCCGAAACAACTTTTTAGCTAAAGGTCCATTTTTTGATACTGCATAAGACCAGCCTATTTTTGAGCAATTATTTAAATAAGCTAACGCAAGACCTCTAATGTAAACCTTAGCTGTTATTGCATCACCATTTTGCGTCCATTCTACAACAAAATCATAAGAATCAATTTTTTCCATCATCATACTCTCATTAATGTAATTCTTTGGATTTTTAAATGGCATTAATGAAACATCTGACCAATCCACTTTGTCTGGTGTACCATTATTGTTGTATAGCCATACATCCGAAATAATTTGATTATCTCTCATTAGATAAGCATAAGCTACTTCGATATCATCCTCTACGATAACAGAATAACTATTATCATCTTCACAGAAAAACTGATTAAAATAATTTACTTCTCTCATTACATTATTTAATTGTTGTCATCATCCTTGAATCTTCCACTGTCCCATTCTTTTTTCCAGTGTTCCAATCTTTGTTTGTTGAATTGTTCTCTATTAATTTGGGATTTGTCCTGTCCAGTATTGGAGTGATTTTTTTTGTAATTCTCTCCTCCTCTATGGTCTTGTCTAGTCATTTCGTCAATCGGTCCGTCTGAGGTTTGATTTCTATGATGTAATTCGATTGGATGTCCATCTTCTCCAATTGGTGCGTTGCCGCGTTTTTCAGGAGAAGATTTAATCTTGTCGTTAGATATTCTATCCCCACCTTGTAGAACATCATCGCTACTCATCAAATTTTTCAACCCTGACAACACCATAGCTGAACCGTGAACGCCGACAGCGGCTGTTGGTGCCATAGCGAGCGTGGTAGCTCCCCCTGATGGAATAGCAAGGACTCCTTCTCCGCCAAGTCCAACCAAAGATGCAGCCATTTCTAGTCCGCCAGCTACTACAGAAAGAAGATCCCCAGTAGTTTGTCCTGCGGAAGCATAACTGCGGTACTCTCCAAATTCACCTGGATCTCGTCTAGCACCAGGGAAATCAGCAACAGCATTAGAAAAAAGGGCATTAGTAACACCAGATGCATAAGCTCCTGTAGCCTCTACGAAACTTTTAAAACTAATTCCCTGCAACCCATGTAAATCAATATTCTTTATTGGGTCATTGCTGGCATAATTTACAGGCGATAGATTGGGGAACTGATCCGCAATCGGATCCACACTTGTAAACTGCCCTCTCACTGGGTCATATATCCGCTTGCCATAATGATACCACTGCAAGCCAAAATCCACATCCAACTCCTTCCCATTATACAAATGCCGATACAACGGACTGGTCTGCTTGCTCAAACCCTCCAACTCCATCCCAAAAGGATAATACGCCGATTGAGATACAATCTCGGCAACACCATTATTATTTTTGAAAACAACTCTGGTATTGCCTAAATGATCCCGAATATTATACTGCTGCTCAAAGGTACTCCCTTGCTTCAAGGCTCTACCTTCCTCGTGGTAAATGGCTTCCAGTGCGCCATTGCTGTACTCCAGCGCACCCAAGTAATCTCTGGTTTCTTTTACCACACCGTTTTCAGTGGTCGTCTTGCGCCACTTTCTACCTGTGGCATCGTACAGCCATTCTATTTTCTTCAACACGCTCCCACTTGGAAAAGTTTGGTTAAGGGTGGCAGAATAAGGTAGATTCAAATGGTTGTAAGCATACACAAACCCGTTGTCTGCATCAAACGCGAGGTTGCCGTTCGCATCATACACGTTGCCCACAATCGTCAAGCGGTTTCTATCCACATAGCCTTTCGAGTAAGCTGGCGTTTCGCAAACCACCCTCGCCGTCATCTCCCCAGACGCAGTTCCCGAAAAGCTAAAACCTGGCAACAAACGGATTTCTCCACTCGCCCGATAATGTGCATCGCGCTGGGGGTCGCCATCCAATTCCAAAATATCGGGGCAGGGACCTTCATCCCGAATCCCCAGCAAACGATTCGATGCGCCAAAGAACGTCTCGTAGGTGTAGTACAAATCATCAATTACCGCTACGGTGCTGCCGTATTTTCCATTGCGTTTTAAGCGCGTGATGTTGCCGCGTAGGTCATACTGATAGCTGGTGCTGTAATCGCCAGTTTCCGCCCAACTGGAGAAAAAAGTACCTCCAAAACGCGCCTCGCGCAAGCGATTCAGAAAATCGTAGCCATAACTGTAACTGTGGGTGTTCGTGTTGCCTTTCACCTGCCACGTCATCTGCGAGATGTTACCACTCTTTTGTACCTTTACTGGGCGTTCATCGGTAAAAGTATTTGGCAGCGGATTGTCATAAGCTAAGCGCAAGTAAAACAAGTCCGTTGTGCTGCTGCTCAACCCTTGATTGATAAAGGTCAACCAGCCTTGATTGTTGTAAAGATAATCCAAACTCTGCAAAAAAGTACCACTGTTTTGGCTGATTTCTCCCAACAGTCGCTGTCGCACTTCATCTTTGGCGGTGTAAGCCTTCTGGCACACCAACTGCGACTGCCCATTGATTTCATGGAGATAGCGCGAGTTGCGTCCTTTGGCATCCAAAATATACGATTCAATCACGTTGGTAGAAAGCCCGTGTGCCTGCTGCACCAGATAATCTTCCACCATATTATCCGCAAAATCGTATTGTATCAGTCCTATTTCGCTGTTGGCTGCCAAATTCACGGCAGTGTTGCTGTTGCTTTGTATCATCCTACCAAAAGCGTCATAAGTCATCGTATTTTCGATGAAGTCCGCGCTTGGGTCGTAGCCATTTAGCAAAGCAGCCCTTTGGCGGCGCACCTTGCCATAATAAATCGGCGATGAAGCAACATTAATTCCAAAGCCGCCATCGTAAGAGGTTTCTGTCAATAAATACCCATTCGTAATGGTAGCTTGGTTCGGGTTTGGCGCACTTGCCCCTAAGAAAAAACCCGTCTGGGTAGCTCGTCCGTAAATATCATACACCGTAGTCAAATAGCGATTGTTGCTGCGCATGACCGCATCTTGATAAGTGGTCATCAGGTCGCGGTCGTTGTACTGCATCAGTTCCTCGCCCTTGTCTGCTATTTTTCTGCGAATCAAGGTTGTCGTCCACATCGTATAAGTATCTGTAAATCAGATTACTATTGCTCAAACTCGCACCTGGTGGTACAATCGTCGTTTTGCGGTCTTTGTCGTCGTACAACCAGTACGTATCCGCACTTTGGTTGCCACCGATGCTGTCGCGGCGTTCCAGCACCAGCCTCCCGCGTTTGTCGGTGAACGTGCTGATGCGGCGATTATCGGGGTCGGTCATAATGGTTTTGCTCAGTTCATTTACAGCATAATAAGTGTTGAGGTTCAAATTGAGGACTTCGTTGGTGCTGTTGGCTCCATAAGCGGTGGTGGTTTCAAACCAACTTGGAGGTGTTTGTCCAAGCACCCTATTCAAAGGTGATGCCTCATAGCGCATAGCCGTGAAAGGTTTTCCCGATAAATTGGAGACAAAATCTCCTGTACCATTACTACTTTCAAACGGTTCGTACTGTTTGCTCATCCTGCCTTGGTTGTCGTATTCCACAGCCAGCACTTGGTCTTTGCCATTGGGCGTATGTTCGCGATTGACAGTTTGGAGCGGTCGAGCTAAACCATCCACGTAGTTGTAAGTTTCCAACCATTGAAGTTGGGAGTAATTGAAGGGGTCGGGCGCGAAGTCGGTGCGCTCAACGAGGTGTGCGCGAGGCTGTGTGGGGGTCGGGAAGTAGTAGGATTTGGTATAGTTGACGTTGAAGTCGTCGGCGTTGCTGGCGTTAGGGTTGCTGATTTTCGGACGCGCTCGCACGGTGCTTAGGCGCATGAGTGGGTCGTAGTTGTAAAAGACTGGCTGCCCATCAATTTGTTTGATTTTGGCAGTAAGCCTTGTGCCAGGATGCAGGGTTTTGGTGCGGATGTGGTCGCCATACTGAAAACGGGTCAGGATGCCGTGCTGCCAGTCGTAGTACATCGGTTGCCAGCCTTTTGGGTGGCTTGCTGGACGTAGCCTGCGCCAGCGGTGCCGCGAGGGTGGTAGCTGTTGATCGTTTGTTCTAAGGAAACTTGTTCTACCGATTGTCCATTGGCATCCCAAGTGATTTGAAATTCTTCGAGATAGCTCAATCTTGGGTGGCTGTCGGCACTGCTGTTGTTGAGTAGTCCCGTGTTTTGGTCGAAGCGTTGGTAGAACAGTTCGGTGTCCCCCAAAAAGCTAACTACCCCATTGCGAATAGCTTCTTGACTTACCAGTATTGGCTGCGCGATGATGTTTTTAGCAATCATATCCTGATATGCGCCTCCTGGCTGATCGAATACATACTTTTTTCCCGTTCGGTACTGTGTCCCATCGGAGTTGGTGGTGGTTTCGGTGATGGGTTGGAGGTGCTGGTTGGTGGGGTCGTAGGTGTAAGAGGTGGTGGTGGTGACGTTATCGAGGGTGTTAATGATTGTTTGCATCCTAAAAGGTGCAGTTCTGACTTGATAAGATTTTATGTAGATAGCGTCGCCAAGAAATGTATTATCGGGACGATAAACTGGATAGCCGTAGCCCTTATAGATAATGTGATCGGTTAGATATTCATAGCTTTCATTTAAAATTTGATTTTCCGCGATTTGAATAGGAATATTTGCATCGCTCTCTTTGTAAGTCTTTACTGCTTTTACGTTACCATCTCGCACTCTCGCTATATCTGGGGAATATGGATAGGATTGGGCAGGATCGAAGGTGCTGTCAAATTCTACATGGTGGAAATATTCTGTTTTCCCATTGCCTGTTGAAGAAGTTACTACCCGCTGATAACCCACAGTATAGCCATTAAAATTAGCAAGTGGCGTGACAGAAGTGGCAAAAAAAGTTAATCCGGATGGCTGGTTGGTGCCAGAATTATTTTGAAAACCCCAATATTTAGGAGATTGATACAGAAAAGCACTTGATAGAGTGGATTGTTCGCTTTCTGAGTAATCATATTGCGTTACTATATCCCGAATCGCATTAATACCATCGTGTTGGCGTATGGTTTCTATTCTCAATCCACCAACTACTTCATTGATGTAACTTAAAGTAGTCGTGTTGGGTTTGAAGATATTAAATTCTCCTTTTCCATTAATAGCAACCATAGTGAAGGTATAGGAAACGTTGGGTTCAAAAGTGCCAAAGTTTTCCATTGCACTTAGCGGCACTTCCAACGTACAATTACCATTGGTACAAACATCAGTATTGAATCCTACGCTACCAAAGTTTTGAGTTTGCCCAGTGATTTTGACGAACACTTGAACGCTACTTTGGTCAGTAGGCATACAGGAGTTGGGATTCCCATCTTCAATCAAATCATTGGGTCTAATGAGTTGGATACGGATGAAGGTATTTGGTTTATTATTTAATTCGGTGGTAGTAAATGTTTTCTCAACACTTGCATTTTCGTTAGAACAGCAGGTACTTTTGAATGGAATTGTACAGTTACTCAAACTAATGGGGAATAGCGTACTTTCAGTAGGTTCGCTTTCTATCAATTTTTTGATTTCATTTGCGCCAAAAGTAAAAGTAGTGCTACCTCCAGTGGGGTAATTAATTTTCTCTATAGACCCATATTTCATGAGTATTTCGTTAGGGTCTCGGTTTGCTGTAAATGCTGGAACGTTAACAATTTGTTCCAACCAAACGGCTTCTTCATTAGGCGGAATATTAAGGGTTTTTTCGTTTGCACAAGCTCCGTTATAGTAGCCCCAATGGTCAATAGCTTTAGATAAGCGAGGTGGTAATTCCCCCGTATTATACTCAAAAGTATTTGCGCCCTCTGAGATTGTGCCATCGCAACTGAATTTTTGAACGCTGTTGAGTTGGAGTCTTTTTAGTTCTGAATTGTTATAAAGGACAGGGGTTGTACCTTGAGATTCTATGCAAACGTTGGCTTGGAGATACGTATAAGCCATTCGATAGGTCATGCAATAATCTGTATTGGTACTGGAACGTACAGTTACGCTATCTAAACGAAATCCACTACTACCTCTGTAAACATCTAAGTCCTCGCGAGCAGTATTGGCATGAAATTCTACCGCGCAGGTCGAGGTAGTAATGTTTGTCAATCTCCATCCTTCGGTGTTGTTATTGATTATACCTGTGTTTTGCCCAATCGAAACAGAACCACAGGAAGACGGACCGCCAGGACCTGTAGAAGGCGCATACTGATAAGAACAGGAAGCCAAACTGCGGTAGTTGAAGTAGTCAGCAACGTAATCAAGGTTAATTTGGTAATTTCCATCTGATGAAATAACTCGGCGCAAATACCATGAACTGGGCGTAATACTTGCAACGGGGATATTGTCATAAAGTGTAAACTCTAACCCTTTTCGAAATTCAGTATCTTCGGGTAGATTTCCAAAAACGTATTTTGTGCCATCTGTCCCTACAAGCGTAAAACGTATCAAATTTCTATTATCTCTGTCAAAGGTAATTTTGTAATCCGCCTTTGGTACAAAATGTACGTTATGGTTTTTATCAATAAAGAATTTTCCAGACATTCCTCCTACGTTAAAGCTAAATAGGTCTAGTTCTGAATCTAACTGACCCTGAGTCACCAAATATTGCTGTGCTTGTGATAGAGAATCGGGTTGTAAGGGTAGTACCAAAGTAGTACCTACATCAAGATAACCATTGTTACCATCATCAGGCAACCCCTGCACCGTCCTCGTAATTATCCCACCTGCATTCAAACTCCAACCCAAACCGACCCAAGAGGCGGTTTCTGCCACTTTTACGCCTGATGCGTGGTAGCTCAAGGAAATGGGTAGGCTCAATGGACCTTCTTCGACGGTGTAGATGTCCACGCCGATGCTGGGAACACCTGTGAAATGACTGACTGGAATATCGCTGTATTTGCCAAGTGCAGCTGCGTTGGGTGCTGGCATGGTCACATCGCCCACCAAATTGTTGACGGGTTGAGCGATAAGTAATTGGTGGATGGCAAAAATAAGGTTAGTAAAAATAGCTTTTTCATGGTTGTTGAATTGTTAAATTGTTGGAATGTTTGAATGTTGGATTGTTCGATTGCTCTAACATTGAAACCATCGAACATTCCAACATTTTATTCATTGATGATTAAGGTTTTGGTGATGATTTGATTTGGAGTTGTTATGGCTACTAGCCTGATGCCTTCGCCCCAAGTGTCGCAGGACAGCGTAATGGGGTTTGTGCCTTCGTGCTGATAGGTTGCCAGAAGTTGCCCAAGTGCGTTGAAAATATTTATGCGATACGGCATTTGAGGGCTTGCGCCTTGTAGCGTAATTTGCACTTCACCTTTGGCAGGGTTCGGATAAAGCACTACGTCGAGTGGTACTTGAGCAATGGTGTTGCTGCGTTGTTCGATAGTAGTTTCTACAATAGGCAAATCTTCGTCAGAACAAACAACAGTTCCTTGCCGCAAACCTCCACGAGGTCCTCTTTCCGAAAGCACCGCGTGCATCCGAAGGAGTTGCCCGTAGGTGAACATATACATACAAGCGTCGTCGGTGTTGTCCATGAAGTTTATGGTCATTTCAATTTGACTACCCCCGTGGCATAAACTATAATGGCGATATATTGGACAACCATAATTGGCTGCATTATGAACAGGTGTATCCGAAACATAATCATCTTGACAACTCACATCACTCCAAAGGTCATACAGCCCCAAATAATTACCCACCAAGTGGGTCAAGGTTTTGCCGTCGTTGTAAGGTGCGATAGCCGTGCCGCCACTACCAAAGTAGCGATAATCAATGACGATGCCGTCGGTGGCAGGGTTAAGTGCAGGCATTTGGGCATAGCCAGCGAGGTCGCCGAAGTTGCCAACCCAAACGTTGAGGAACTGGTCGGGACGAAAGGCATCAGCACCGCCCAGCGAATCGAAGTGGATGGCGTGGTCGCTGCTCCAAGCGGTTGCAGTTGTAGGGACGTATTGGATGGCAGGTATGGTTTGTCCGTTGACTTGGGCTTGTGCTAAACAAAAGTGGATGCCTGTACTATCGGGGCGACGCGCCAAAAATCCTTCGCGCTCCAGCGCAGGATGGTCGTCCAGCACCTGATGGGCGAAGTCGCGGTTGAGGGCTTCGATTTGCGATAGCACTTGCGCCATGCTGACGCGCTCGGCTTACATACTGCATACTGAGCAGCACGAAGCAAAGGAGTATAACTTGTCGCATTTTGTTGTAACAATTTGGTTGTTGAATGGCTCCACAGAGCCTTTTTGTTTTATTAGTCACAAATTTAATGTAATTTTGTGATTGGTGCAAGTTTTTTGTGTTATAAAATAGTAATTTGTAGTTATTATTTTATAACTTGCCTGTAAAATAAAATTTTATGACAGCAGTACAAATTGGAGCAAATATTAGGCAAATCAGACAGTTGCGCAATTTTAAGCAGGAAGATTTGGCACAGCAGTTGGATATATCCGTAGTGGCGTATGGGAAGATAGAGCGCGGTGAATCAGATGTTAGTATCAGCCGTTTAAGCCAAATTGCAAGTATTTTAGAGGTGGATTTGTTGACGATTGTAGGGTTTAATGAAAAAAAAGTGTTAACGGTTTATCAACAAAACATGGATAGTGATGTCAAACAGTATATTAACAATAATGACCATACTGTTTTGATAACGCTATTGGAAAAGATGACCAAGTTGATAGAAAAATTAAGCAATTGATTCTCAACAAGAGTGATATTTTCATGCCGTTTTCAGGGTTATAAATAGGGTTTACGCTGAAAATGCTCCCTCGTCTGGATGTCCACCTCCACGAAGTGAAATAGTAAATCTTCAGATTTTTATGCCATGCAACGTTTGTTGCAAATCGGGAGATTTGCAACAAACGCGAGGAATAGCAGCAATTCTCTTATCCTAAAAATACCACACCAGCCCTCCAAAGTTTACCTCAACTTCGAGGGCTTGTGTAGAAAATCTGGTATGCTTACTTCACCACCACCAACCGCTCTGTACGCAATTGATTCGCACTTCGCAATTGGAGGAAGTAAATGCCGCTTGGAAGGTCGTGTAGGGGAAGGTTCGTTTCATTCCATGTATTGCTGCTGGTGCTGGATAGTTGGATTTGTTGGAGCAGGCGACCGTTTTGGTCTGCTAACAAGAGTAATCCTTTTTTCTTCGGTTGCTATTTGATATTTGACCGTGACCTGCGAAATGGCGGGGTTAGGCACAATTTGCAAAGCTAAGGTGTTGTCCGTTGGTGTGCTGAAAAAGGTGCGTTCTTCCAAATCGCTTGCAGTGCCGACGATTTCACATGGCTGGATTCTAGCAGTGAACGTTGAGCCAGCCGTTGCTTGGAAATTCGGAAATAGGACGATGGTGTTGCCTGCTTCAAAAGTAACTTCTGTGCTGGTTGCCACAACGCCCGTAGAACTAATAACGTTGGCAGCTTTGTAAGTGCCTGCTGGAATTGGGTTATCGTTCACGGCTATCGAATCGGGACAGGGTGTTGTCAAGTCGGGTAACTCAAAATTGGTGAGTACTAGCACTTCTGAAGGCGAAAGGGTGTAGTTTTGATTGGTGCTGTTGACTTGAAAACTGGTGCCATCCACCGTTGTGTCGCCGTTGTAGCGATACCAAGTTCCAGTGGTGTTGTATCCCGGCACTACACTGTGACTGGCATTTGGGTTGAGGTTGGCGATTACAATGACAGAGCGACCTTGCCCATCGTTCAGTTCCATTCTTCTTGGTGTGGTGATGTTACCAGACCCCAAACCAATATTGCCATAGTCGGGGGTGGTAGCGTAAAGGGAATAATTGTTGCGCAGGTAAAAGATGCGCGACATTAAGCGGTACAATTCTTGGCGGGCTGGATTGTCGTAGTACCACCAGCGCACGGGCTTTTCGCCTGTTCTACCGTTAAAATTGATGTCCACATCGTAACCTAACTCCTGAAATTGCCAAATCATACGAGGACCAGGAAACAACAAGTTGAAAGCTGCGCCTATTTTCAAGCGGTCAATTGTTTTTTCGATTTTCACTAAAGTATCGGTTTCTGTGCTAATGCCGTTGCCAAATTGCATCAATTCGTAGCCCAAACGCTGTTCGTCGTGGCTTTCTGCATAACTCATCCAGTTGGCAAAGGTGAAATTTCTGGCAGTTGTATTGTAAATACCAGATTCATAAATATTAGTATTGTCCTGATTGAAGCCTAATATAAAG
This sequence comes from Saprospiraceae bacterium, assembly GCA_012031785.1. Classification (GTDB taxonomy): domain Bacteria; phylum Bacteroidota; class Bacteroidia; order Chitinophagales; family Saprospiraceae; genus JAAUTG01. The sequence continues at coordinate 11,372 of JAAUTG010000076.1, forward strand.
CCTTTGATATCGTTGTGATGCCCAACACCGCTCCACATCAGAATACCATGGTCGGCAAGCACTTTATCTTCGTCATTGTTAGCAAGATGTTCAAAAATAACTACGGAGCCTGGGTTTCTTGCCCACATGCCATCCACCATGCGCTTTAATAAATCAATTCTATTTTGGTCATACGAGCCAGCCCATTCGTCTCCTGGGTCTGGTGCGGTTTGTCCAAAACCTTTGGTAAAGTCGAATCGGAAGCCGTCGAATTTGTAGTCTTGCAACCAAAATCTAGTGCCCTGTCCATCATTTTCTGTACGTGTTCACTTTCATGGTTCCAGTCTGCACCCCACCATCCTGAAGGCGTAGATACCATTTTGTGCATAGGATTAAAAAATGGGCTGTCATCAGCAGGGCGATTCAATGCGTCATTCCAGTACATTCGCGCCATCACATTGGAATAGAACGAGTGGTTGAGTACCAAATCGTTGAAGACTTGTATTTCTTTTTTGTGACATTCATTAATGAAGGTTTTTAAGTCATCTTTTGTGCCATAAGCCTTGTCTGGCGCAAAATAGAAATTTGGATTGTATCCCCAACTGGAGTTGCCTTCAAATTCAGATACTGGCATAACGTGTATGGCATTAATACCCAGATTTTTAAGATAATCTAATTTTTCGATAGCCGCGAGGTATGTTCCTTCTTCCGTAAAATCTCGAAAATGCAATTCATAGATATTCAAATCGTTAGGTGTAGGTTTTGTAAATGCAGGTGCCGTCCAGTTAAAAGCAGTTTGGTTGGTTTGCAGCACCGAAGCGCGGTCTTGTGCCTGTGTAGGGTAGGTTGGCAAATTTGGATAGACGCTGGCAGGAATGGTCGCATCGTCCACATCAGAGACCTTTTCTGTGTAAGGGTCAGCCACTTGTAAGCCGTCATCCATCAAGTATTGGAACACGTATTCTTGTCCGGGCGTTAAACCACTCAACTCTATCCACCAGTAATCGCCTCTATCGCCGTCGCCATCAGCATCCGTCACGCCGTCCCAACCATCGCGGTCGCGGTTCATCTGGTAGGCTTCATTAATCGTCCAGTTGTTAAAGTCTCCAATCACATACACGACATTTTTAGGCGTGGTTACATTTGTTCCTGTAGTTGCCCCTAAGCCGCTTTTGAAAGTGGTGAAAGTGGGTGCTTGTAGTACCAAAGTTACTTTTGTAGGGTCGTTGGTGTGATAATTAATTCCCAATTTTGTCCAAGATGGACGAGCCGCCAACGTTACTGGATTGTAGCCTTTGGCTTCAAAAAATTTATATTTGGTGTTGCCACCACCAAAATCGGCGGTTATTTTGTACTTCTTGAGGTCAGTGTTGGTCAAAGTGATGTTGTTCGAGAAAACGGTATTGCCCGATTGCGTATTGAGGGTAACAATGACGATGTTGTTGGTATCCACTTCTTGCAAGGTCCAAGTGGTTGGAGCGACGTTAGCTTCTGAAGTACTGACAAAAGCAGTACCCACTTCCGCAAAAAATGGCGATGCAGTCGGCGCAGTAATATTAAAATAGTTGCCTGTGTTGACGCTATTGAAATAGTTGTTGCCGCTTTTGTCCTCTTTTACGGTGCCGCTCGCATTTCGGAATAAGTAGTTCAATCCAAAAATATCTTCTGTCACATCCACGCCATAGTAGCTGCGAAGGCTTGGCAATACAATCTGCCAAAGGTTTGTACCGATGTTGGTCATTTCGCCTACGCCGTCATCTTGCCCCCAGTTGCCAATCGTTCTGTCGAACGAAGTGGAATCAGGTGTTGTGGCAACGCCAGAATGTAGATAAATTTTGCTTGCGCCTGTTAGAGGAGTACAAGCAGCATTAAAGGTGATGGTTACAGGTACATCCGTAGCGGGTAGCGTTGGGCTGATGCTTACCACAGGGATACCACCAATCGTAACATTAGTCGTATAATTGTTGAGTGGCGTTCTGCTGCTGGTTTCGTTCCAACTGTCCGCGTTGTCATCGTCTGGTACAGCATCAAAAGAACCATGCGCGTTCTGGTCGCCTGTGATGTAGAATTGAATATCGCCCAAAGCAGGTGAATTGATAGCCGACTTGACGATTCTGACTTCTACCCAGCCGTTTTGATTTGTTCCTGTTATATTTTCGTCAAATTCTGTAGTGACAACAGGCGTTCCTACACCATTCCAACCTGTTCCATTCCAAGTATGCAACTCGGCATAGTTCCCAAAAGTACCTCTAAAGATGTAGTCTGGTTTATTGGTGTGGGTATAGTCAATACTTCTCGACCAAGAATCGGTGCTGCCGCCACCAGTGGTTGTGTTGAGTAGAAATACCCATGCCATCCAGTTGGAAGCCGTCACTTCTGCACCCAGATAGAGGTAGCAATCGGTTTCTACGACGTATAAATTTTTTTGCATTAGCACTTGCCCAGCCTGCTGTGCCATTCGCGGTCGCTTTGGGTGTTCCCCATACACTTTCGCCATCGAAAGTGCCGTCTATTACAGGTTGTGCAATAGCGACAGCACTGACGAGTAACGCGGATAACAACAAAGTTAACATAGGGAAAAATCCAAACGGTCTGTATCTATTCATAATTAAATATTTGAATTTAGTGACAAAAACAACAATATTGCAAAATAAAGTATTTGTTTTTTATTAAGTAAACCTCTTTTATTCTATTTTTGACAAATAAGTGTTAAAGGTCTAAAAAACTATACTTGTTAATAAACTATATCAGAAGTATATTTATTTTTGTATTTGATAATTATTCCTGCCGATTACAGAAAAGAATATTCATGCGGACTCGTGCTTGAATTTCAGACAAACTATTATTCATTCAATAATTTTTCTACAATGAAAAAGATATTTCTACTCCTTTGCCTAGGTTTATCTTGTTATGCCTCAAGTTGCTTTGCAGCAGGTGGTTTTTTTGATTCTTTCGTTATTGTCAATGCAAATGGAACAACTACTTATTATGATTTATCTGCAAATTCTGCAAATGCTAATTATCAAGGTACAGCAAATCTTGGGAATATGTCACCTTCTGCACAATCCTTGATTTTGGGAGGACAAATAAAAACATTTAAAAACAACGGAACGGATATAACAGGCGTTTCTATTTTCTATCGTATTTACCCTCAAGGCTCACCATCAGGAAGTTTTATTCAAATTCCTTATTCTTTTCAAATTGATAATGTTAATGGAACTCCTGGCGATCAACAATGGGGAACGGATATAGCCGGTTCTAATGTGACAGATGATGGGGTAAACGTTCTAAATGGATCAACTTTACCAGCCGGAATTTACACTTTAGAGGTTTATGTTAGAATTACAACAAACGGAGTTAACGCAGCATCAGAAATTTTTGACAGTAATAGTTCTACAAATTATCAAGCTAATTTTGTGGTGACAGTGCTACTCCCTGTTGAATTAACAGAATTTTACAGCAAAACAATTAAGGATTACATTCTTATTGGCTGGACTACTGCCAGTGAATTAAACAACAGTCACTTTGAAGTGGAGCGTAGCGAAAATTCTAAACTTTGGAAAACAATTGGTAAGGTACAAGGATATGGTACGACTTTAGAAACACAAACTTATCAATTTATTGACGAGAAGCCTTCGACGAGTACAAATTATTACCGCTTAAAGCAAGTGGACGTAAATGGAAGTTTTGAGTACAGCCATATTGTAGTAGTAGAAAACCATGTAAGGTCAAGCGATGACGCATTTGTCTTTCCAAATCCCGCCAGCGATTGGGTTCAATACCAACTACCCAAGGAGCGTGTATTAAAAAACATACAAATTTTCGATGCTTTTGGGAAACTTGTTAAAACCGATAGCGCGCTTAATGGTACACTCAACCTAGGTGATTTGCCTCGTGGTTGGTATGTGTTAGTATTGGAAACCAATGAGTTACGTTATCGTTATGAACTGATAAAACAATAGGGATAAGTGCCTAATGAGACCTTTTTATTGGTTATCAATCCTAATACCTTGTTGGTGATTCTCTCACCGATAGGGTATTTTTATTTAGTAAATATTATTTTTAATATCTTGATAGGATCAAATATTTGTTGTACTTTTAGCCCTTACTAAAGTTATAATGTTTTTCAAAAACGAAAATTGACAAGTATGAAATTTCTTCTCTCTATCGCGTGGTTGTGTGGCGTAGTGACGGTGGTAGCGCAAAATGAGGTTATTTTCCAAATTACACACCAAGAAAAAACAGCTTTGGATGGCAGGTTGCTCGTAATGCTTTCCACAGACCCGTCTAGTGAGCCACGTTTTCAAATTCAAGATGGACCGAATACGCAATTGGTTTTTGGAATGAATGTAGAGAACTGGCAACCTCAGGCGATTACCATTGTAGATGGTGCTGCTTTTTGGTTATCCGATACAAAAGTCTTCACGCCGTGCCACCAGGCACATATTATGTTCAAACACTTTTACACCAATACGAAACCTTCAAACGCAAGGATGGACATACCGTAAAATTACCTATGGACAGAGGCGAAGGACAACAATGGAATCTTGCGCCAGGAAATCTTTACCATGCACCTAAAAAAATTGTAATCGCTCCTAATAGCAAACAAATTATTCAGTTACAATTAGATCAAAAAATTCCACCAATTGTCCCACCTAAAGACACCAAATATATTAAACATATCCAAATTCAGAGCAAGTTATTGAGTGAATTTTGGGGCAGACCGATGTATTTGGGAGCGCACGTACTACTACCAGAAGGTTTTGACGAACATCCTAATGCGAAGTATCCACTAGCAATTTTTCACGGACACTTTCCAAGTGATTTCGATGGTTTTCGTACTACGCCACCAGATGCAAACTTAAAGCCAGATTACAACGAACGTTTCAAATTAACTGGCTACAACAATATTGTACAGCAGGAAGCATACGATTTTTACAAAATGTGGACAGGTGCTAATTTTCCGCGTGTGCTGGCGATTGAAATACAACATGCTAATCCTTACTACGATGATTCTTACGCGGTCAATTCTGAAAACTTGGGACCTTATGGAGATGCGATTACGTATGAGTTAATTCCCTATATTGAGCAAAAATTTCGAGGTATTGGGGAAGGTTGGGCGAGATTTACCTATGGTGGTTCTACTGGAGGTTGGGAAGCATTGGCAGTACAAGTAAAATACCCTACTGAATACAACGGATGCTATGCCGCTTGTCCTGACCCTGTTGATTTCAGAGCGTTTTGTAGCGTCAATATCTATGAAAATAAGAATGCCTATTTTCTAGATAGCCCTTTTAAGCAGACACCTCGTCCTGGACACCGCAATTATTTGGGACATGTTAGCACCACTGTAAAAGATATGAATTTGCGCGAGTTGGCATTGGGCGACCATTCGCGTTCAGGACAGCAATGGGACATTTGGGAAGCTGTCTATTCACCAGTTGGAAAAAATGGCTATCCAGAACCTATTTGGGATAAACTAACAGGCGATATTAATCCTAGCGTAGCCACTTACTGGCGAGAAAATTACGATTTATCATACATAATTAAGCGTGACTGGGAAAAATATGGGAAAGATTGGGAAGGAAAAATAAAAGTGTATTGTGGCGACATGGATAATTATTACCTGAACAATGCAGTTTATCTAATAGAAGAAATTTTGGAAGCTACTGAGAATCCTAATTTTAACGGAGAAGTAGATTATGGAGATCGTGCAGAACACTGTTGGAATGGTGACCATACCCAGCCAAATTATATTTCAAGACTGCGCTATCATCGGATGTTTATTCCAAAATGGGCAGAAGAAGTAAAAACCAGAGCGCCACAAGGTGCAGACTTGACTTCTTGGCGATATTGAATTTTGATGTCATACAGTTTGCTATTTGTTATTAACTTTTTCCCGTTTTTAACAAATAGCTATTTGTATAACCTGCGTTAATGAAAACCAAAAACGTAGCGTAAGGGTTGTTTTTGATTTTCAAGGTATTTACTTTGCAAAAAAAAAATGACAATACGCAACACTCAAAAATAATAATAATATTAACCACAAACGCAATATATATCTATACAGATCGTATTTATTAGCAATCATTGTTGAAAAAAGTAAAAAAATGTTTGGATTTTGCATGTACATTATTCCTTGTCCATTTGTTGTTGTGTACCATGTATTCGGGTGGTCATATCCCAAAACGGTCCGATTGGTGGATCATTAATATATTTGGTACCATCGTTATGATTGTTTTAGGAGAATATTTATGCAGTCGACGTGAATTAGACGACATCCCCCTCTTACAATTGTAAATAAATTAAACACGAGTACGGACGTGTGTGTATCGCCGTAGTGGAGAAAAATAAAAAATAGACAACACACAACGAAAAAAATACTAAAAAAATTTTAATGTAAAAATAGCCTATTTTTTTATAAAGCAAATATTAAA
>JAAUTG010000077.1 GCA_012031785.1 Saprospiraceae bacterium
AAATGTGGTTCTTAGGATTTCCTATTTCTATGGTGATTGGCGGATTAATTTTACCACAAAGTAGGTGGTAAAGTAATTATGCAGTTTGCTTTTCTTGCACACGCGCTTGGGATTATTATGACTATTTACTCTGGAAATTATATAGGTTTATTAATTTCTACCTTGTTGATTGGATTAGGGAATGGTTGTACAGAAGCTGCTTGTAACCCAATGATTGCTGACGCTTACGAAGGGGTAAAAATGAGTAAGATGCTTAATCGCTTTCACATGTGGTTTCCTGGCGGTATCGTGTTAGGAAGTTTGATTTCTTTACTTATGACTAATGCTGGCTTGAGTTGGCAAACTCAAATTTGGGCAATTCTTATCCCTACAGTTATTTATGCAGGTTTCTTTTTCGGACAGGCTTGGCCCAAAGCTAAGGTGGAAGCCGCAGCTTCTCTAGGTAGTAATATCAAAGCAATGGCTACGCCACTTTTCTTGTTCATTTTGCATGTATGGCATTAACGGCGATTTCGGAGTTTGGTCCTACGCAATGGGTTAATTTAATCTTATCTAGTAGTGGGGCTCAACCTATGTTAGTGCTGGCTTTAATCACAGGGACGATGGCAGTAGCTCGTTTTTTTGGAGGGAATGCTGTTCATCAGTTCAACACCACAGGCGTTTTACTGATATCCGCAGTTTTGGCTACGATTGGTCTATTCCTGCTTTCCACTCAGACAGGTAATATTGTTTATGGTGCAGCCTTCGTTTTTGCTTTAGGTATTGCTTACTTTTGGCCCAATATGATTGGTTTCGTAGCTAAATATATTCCAGAAAGTGGTGCATTGGGTATGTCTATCGTAGGTGCGATTGGGATGTTTTCTTCTTCTATTTTTCAGCCAATTATTGGTGGCTGGATTGACGCCAATAGAGTGGATGGTCAAGCCCAAGGGCTTACTGATGGAGCACTTGAACTGTACACAGGACAAACTACATTAGGAACAATGATACTTTTTCCAGGCATTTTAATAGCGCTATTCACCATTCTATACTTTTGGGTAAGAAATCGTGAAAAAAATAAATCGCAAGTAGCAATAGCCTAAAACAAGCTGTTGGTAATTGTGTAAATATTGAGTTTTATTTTACATAAGTAGCTATTTGTTATTTGCTGTTGCTTTCAAATTAAAGATATTGGGGCGAGGGTAAATAGCAAATAGCGAACGGCACAACGTGGGATGTTCAAATTTTTTAAGTGACAAAAAGTAATTAATCTTTGGTACTATTATGTTTGTATGCCCAAGAAGATGAACAAGTGGCAGCGCAGTTCGAACCACATTTAGCGTTGCTACAAAGGCAGGACGTGATTAGTGGTTTCCGTTTGCAAGCCATTCAGGAAGCTGCAAAAGATAATGTGGATTTGAATTTCATCCGAAAAGAAGTGGACGTATTGGTTATTTTACTGAGCACTTCTTTTTTAGCTTCTGATTTTGGTCGCCCTTACTTGTTATCCACGCTTTTTCAATTGAATTACTACCATACACTATTGCTGTTGCCTATCCTAGTGCATCCTTGCAATTTTGGGCAAACGCCACTACAAAAACTGCCGATTTATCCTAAGTAATTTACTGCCGATTGCTGCGGAGTATTGGGATGATGCGCAGCAGGCTTTCTACGTGATTATGGCTGAAATTAAGCTCCCTTTGAGCGAGTTTAAACTGAAAAAAGCCCTATTAGAAAATGCTTGGCAGGAAGTCAAAACGACCAAAAGCATGAGTACGGTAGAAGGTTTTTTATCGCTTTATCCGTATAGTAAATACCAAACGCAAGCCAAAAAACGCAAAAACGAATTACTTGAAGAACAATTATGGCAAAAAGCACTGCTGCAACCAACGATTGAAAATCTGTTGGAATACTCAAAAAGCGCGCCTTTTAAGCATCATAGAAATGAGGCATTAGACAAGATAATTAGCATTGAAAAAAATCACGATACGGCTTGGAAAGATGCAGAAATCAATCAAACTATTGCTTTTTTCTTTGATTATAAAAGCCGCTTTCCAGATGGAGAACACGTAGAAAAAGCAGAAAAGTATTTAGCAGAATTGTTATCGCTGCCTTTGGATACGCAGTTGAATCCCAAGCAACTCGACCAAATTTTTGATGAAGAAGCAACACCAAAAAAATACCTTACACAAGGTTATGGACTGACTTATCTAGCCTATCAAACCTTATCTGCCGAAGAAATGCTTTCTTATGAGTTACTCTCGGAATATATTGAGCGCGTGGATGCAAAACTGTCAGAAGCCGCCTTTAAATTAAGTAATTGGCTAACTTACCTACGTTTGGGAGTTGCCAGTCTAATTTTAATGGTGTTAGCGTATTTGGGGCTTTCCTATCTCAATGGGTTTTATGGTACTCAAACAGAAGTTATACTTTACTACCTATTGCCGCTTTCAATTTTTGGGTTTGTCATTTATTTACTAATCAATCTCATCAGTCAAATTAATAGCGACGCTTCTTTTTGTGAAAAAGAACAACATTTATCCGAACGAAAAAATATAGATTTAAAAATTGCTTTTATCACACACGACAAAAAAAATATTCGTGCTGCTTTGATAGCCCTTTGGGATATTGAGCAAAGAGCAGACGAGTTAATAGAAAAGCGACTTTCAGCCTATCTTTTCGTGCAAAATAAGATGATCTATGATAGGTGAAAAATGGCAAAAGCTATTATTGCTCAAGTCAAAATTTCTACTCACCTCTGGTCTTGCCACGGCGGTTGACATCGGATTATATCTTTTGTTGCTGCATCAGTGGGGGTTGCAGCCTGTGGTAGCACAAAGTATTGCTTTTCCAATTGCAGTGCTGTTGAATTATTTACTTCAAAAATGGTTTATTTTTGAAGGCAATCGAAAACAACATACCATCTTTATTTTAGCAATGGCAGTTTCTGGACTAGGCTATTTTTTGTCGCTACTTTTGGTGTATGGTTTGAATCAAGTGGCTGTATTTCAGGAGCATCAGCTACTACTGAAAGTTACAGAAAAAGGTATTTTATTTTTTTATAACTTCTATCTAAAGCGATTCGCTTTTGAGAAAAAACTGGTGTAGCAAACAAACAAAAGCGTAACTATACGGAAAAAGCAAAAGTGAACTGGACAATATGGCTGACTAATACTTTTGCTCTAGCAATACTATCCTTTCTTGTACTTTAGTATAAAGTTTATCCAACAGCATAGGGTCGTTTTTCTATCAGTTGAATAGTTTTATCAAAATCACTTTTCGTAATTTGATGAATTTCAAAAAGTTGTTGATAATAGATTTGACCCAAGCTATCTTTAATACGTTCCGTTAGCGTTTGCATAGCTGCTTCTGCTAAATAAGCGTCCGTCAATACTTCAATCAGTTTTTCACCTTTGATTGGCAACCTATTTTGGTTGGAATTGGTGCAAGCCATTAGTAAAATCAACCCTACCCCACTCCACCATCCTAAAAATTTATACCACACCATATATGACATATTAAGGAAAAAGGAATGACTTCAGAGAAGTCATTCCTTTTTTATTTTACTCATTCAATATCAAATCATCAACTCGTAACTTATCACTTAGAAATTACCCATTTTAGAAATTCTCAAAATATGGGCAGGAAAACGATACGGGTTTAATTCTACGTAGTTCCAGTCTGATTTCCAAGTAAATACGTCATTTGTTAATAAGTCTTGCACTTGTATTCGACTGTTGGCTGACAAGCGAAGTAATTGCTGCGGCACTTCCACCATACCAGATTGGGTATGTTCAACATCAAAATTGACAATACACCAGATAATATTACTCCTATCTTCTGTGATTTTGATATAGCTCATCAGTTGATCATTATCGGTGCGCGTAAAGTGAATATTATAAGTGTCTTGCAAAGCTGGATTTTCGCGTCGAATACGGTTGATTTTAGTCATCATATCCGTCAATCGGTTACGGACTGTCCAATCGTGTACCTTTACCTCGTACTTTTCAGAGTTGAAATATTCTTCTTTGCCATTGCTAGTCGGGATGTTATCCACCAACTCGTAAGCAGGTCCGTATAATCCGTAATTAGAAGAAAGCGTGGCTGCGAGAAGAAGACGTTTTACAAATTGGTTGGAGTTAGCATGCATCATTTCATAAGCCAAAATATCAGGGGTGTTGGGCCAGAAATTGGGACGGAAATACTCGCGCATTTCTGTTCTAGTCAATTCAGTCATGTACTCCTGCATCTCTGCTTTGTTGTTGCGCCAAGTGAAGTAGGTGTAAGACTGCGAATAGCCTAGCTTAGCTAACTCTGCCATAATCTTAGGTCGCGTAAATGATTCCGAAAGGAAAATTGCGTCTGGGTATTCTTTTTGTACTTCTTGAATACACCACTCCCAAAAGCGAAAAGCCTTTGTATGCGGATTATCCACTCTAAAAATAGTGATACCTTGTGCGATCCAGTAAGTGAAAACACCCTTCAATTCTTCCCAAAGGTTTCGCCAGTCCTCTGATTCAAAATTAATAGGAACAATATCCTGGTACTTTTTTGGGTGGATTCTCTGCATAAGCAATGGTGCCATCTGGTCGCCAAATAAACCATTCTGGATGTTCTTTTATCCAAGGATGGTCAGGAGCGGCTTGAAAGGCAATATCCATAGCGACTTCGATACCAAATTTCTGAGCTTCTGCCACAAATTGCTTAAAATCTTCTAATGTACCTAGTAATGGATGGATGGCTTGATGCCCACCCTCGTCGCTACCAATTGCCCAAGGTGATCCCGGTTCGTTAGGCTGTGCTACAACCGCGTTATTTTTTCCTTTTCGATTGAGCTTTCCAATTGGATGGATAGGTGGCAGGTAAATCACGTCAAAACCTAACTCCGCCACACGCGGAATGATGCGTTCGGCATCTTTAAACGTGCCATGCTGGCCTGGCACGGAAGAGGTAGAACGTGGGAAAAACTCATACCAAGCACTGAACAATTCTTTAGGTCTGCCTACACGCACGCGCAAGTTTTTGCGTAAGTCGTTACATGCTGCTTGTTTGGATATTGCTCTACAAGATGTTGAAAAGCAGGACTCAAAACGGTATTTATTGCGTGTTCGTATGCTTCAGTGTTGCGTAACACGTTGGCGTAGTCTTGCAAGGTGGTAGAGATAGCGTCCTCATATTGATGAGCTGCTTTTTCCAAGAAATTTGCACCAATTAGTAATTCTACGTGCATTTCTTGACCAACTTCTCTTTTTTTGAGAAAACCTGAATACCAATTTAAAAGATGATCTATCCAACCTTCTAGTTTATACTCATAAAAGCCCTCTTCGGTCACCTGAAATTCCCCATGCCAAGCATCATTTCCTTCTTGCTCCATGAATACTTCCGTCCAAACACCTTCTCCTGCTTTCCTGTACAGCAAGGAAGCTCTTACCACGTCGTGACCATCGCCAAAAATATCTGCACGAACATGTATTTTTTGATTAGGCACACGCTTGATGTAATACTTTCCGTTGTTAATCTCTGGATAGACATTCTGAATGATAACTCTATGTTGCATAGGGCTTTGCGTAATTAGTAATGAAAATTGTAACCGTTCAGCAATTGGCTGTATTGCTTGCTTTAAGCACCTCAAAAGCCAGTGACAAAAGTAACGATTTTATGGAATAACCTAGCAGTACCACAAACTAATATCTTCTTTTTACAAATAAATAATGGACTGGTGTTACACCATTTACTTTTTGCTATTCGCTATTCACCCCAATACAACTATTTGAATAACCTGAATTTGTAGGCGTTTTGGGTAAGAAGAAGAACCATCTTTTTAAGAAGCAAATACATACATGAGAATAGTTTACTTTCATAACTCATTATCCTACAACAACTTCGAGTCTCAAAATCTATACTTTGTAGCTCAAATACGGTGGTTCTTCCAAAACGCCCATGCCAAAAAGTGCAAAATCGTACTTCACAGGGTCGTTGGCATCGAATTGACGCAAGCGATCTGTCAACTCCAACACTGCTAACCAATCGGTTTGTTTTCTTTCCAACAAGCCCAGCCGCCTTGCCACTCTGTCCACATGTACGTCTAAAGGGATGAGCAGTTGAGCAGGTTGTATGCGCTGCCAAAGACCAAAATCCACACCAGCTTCATCTTTGCGCACCATCCAACGCAAAAACATATTTAGGCGTTTGCAAGCAGATTTTCGTTCGGGCGTGGAAAGGTGTTTTCGCGTTCGTTCGGGAGCATCAGGTAAGGAAAAAAAGAGTTGATGAAACTGTCGTAGTGCAGGTTCTACCGTAGGGCTTTCCTTTAGTGCGTCACTCCAAAAAGCAGTTTCTAGAGAGTGATTTTCTCGATAAAACCACTGAAAAAAAGCCAAAAAATACAGCGTGTCAGTAGCCTGAAAAGTACGGTGTTTAAAGTGTAGCAATCGAATTTTGTCTTTTTCGGAATGATTCAACACGAACTCATAAGGCGCGTTATCCATCAAATTAAACAGTTCTTCTGCTTTATTAATGATGGTTTGACGCTGTCCCCAAGCTAACATAGCGACCCAGAAAGCAGTAATTTCAATATCCTGTAATAACGTGTAACGATGTGGAATACGAATTGGATCATCTTGGATAAAAGACGCATGATTGTATCGGTACACCTGCTGGTCGAGTATTATCTTTAGCTCTGTATTGGTCACAAATTGTGTTTTAACTATGCTATTGCGCAATGCTATCAACCGCTAAATGGTACTTTTTATTACAATAACAAAAATTTTGCAAATAAGAAGCTGAGCAATATTTTATTTATCATTCCTTTTTAGTATCTATGCGCTTTCAAATACCTATTCGCGGAGGTAGGAAAGCACGTACTTAATCCGTTTGTACCAGTTGAAGAATGATTTTAATAGTCAAATTATGAGCAATCAAAAAACAGAAAACGCCCACAGGGCAACTTAGTGCGCGAGTTTGGTCTAGGAGCAGCAGTAATTTTATTTGTCAGTTCCATCATTGGTTCGGGCGTATATAAGAAAGTTGCGCCGATGTCCTTAGAGTTGCAGTCACCTTCATTGGTATTGTTGGCTTGGCTTCTGGCGGGTATCATTACTTTGCTAGGCGTTTTAACTACTGCTGAAATCAGTGGAGTTATTACTGACTCTGGCGGACCTTACGCCTATTTTCGTAGAATTTATGGCAAGATGTTTGCTTTTTATTACGGCTGGACCAGTTTTTCTGTGATTCAATCTGCTTCTATTGCTTCTATTTCTTATGTTTTCGCACAATCCGTGAATACCTTAGTTGATTTACCTAGATTGGGTGGAGATTGGGAAACGTTTTCTTTACTGGGTGGTTTATTCACGCCTTTTTCGAATATTGGAGTAAAATTAGTTGCTGTTGCTCTGATTGCAGTATTGGCAACGATTAATTATCGAGGCGCAAAAGAAGGTGGTTGGGTAAGTAAGGTCATTACGGTCTTGGTAGTGGCAAGTTTGTTTCTCATTGTAATTCTAGGGTTGGCTTTTAGTGGTGGTAACTTATCAAACGTGCAAGGCGTGGCAAGCACCTATCCTCCAGCGAGTTTCAGTGCTGGTACGGGCTTCATAGGAACCATGTTTGTAGCTATGTTAAGCGCGTTTTGGGCATACGAAGGTTGGCTGAATCTTGGTTTTATTGGCGATGAAGTTAAAAATCCACAACGCACCATACCATTAGCCCTTACGATTGGTATTTTTATCATCATCAGTATTTATCTTTTAGTCAATTTTACTTATCTCTACATCATTCCGATTGATGAAATGATAGCTATCGCGCAGAAAGAAAATACTATTGCTGCCGTAGAAGTGATTGGACGTTTTCTAGGACAATCAGGTGTATTGTTTATTTCTTTACTCATCATTATTACTACTATTGGCTGCACCAATGCTACTATTTTGACAGCAGCTAGAGTGTATTATGCGATGGCAAAAGATGGGTTATTCACGGGTAGAGCAAATTATATTCATCCGAAATTTAATACGCCTTCCACTTCATTGGTCATGCAAGCTATATGGTCTAGTACGCTTGTTTTCTCTGGTTCTTTCGACCAGTTAACGGATATGTTGATTTTTGCTTCTTTTATTTTTTATGGTTCTATTGCTTTTGGAGTATTCGTATTGCGTCGCAAAGAGCCTAACGTTCACCGTCCATATCGTGTGATTTTATATCCTGTTGTACCTGCCATTTTTGTACTTTTTTTGTGCCTCTTTGGTAGTAATGACTTGCTTTGAACGCCCAAGAGAAGCAGGTATCGGTTTATTTTTGATTTTAATAGGTACACCCTTTTATTTTTATTGGACGAAGAAGTATGCAGATAAGCAGGTGGCATAAAGATAAAATACGCTTTGGCAATATCTGCGACACGATAAACGCAGGTATTGTCAAGAAGTAAATATAATCATTTTTATGCGCTGCTGTTTGCCATGACAAAAGCAAATGGCAATAAAGAAGTTAAGCTGCGTAACATTAGTAAACAAAAAAGGCACACCTTTTGAGCGTGCCTGCATAAACTATAAACAAACAAAAAACATTAGTTCTTAATCAATGGAAAAGGTTTATTCTGTCAAGAATGGTAGCCTAACATTAGAACAGGATATTTGTTCAGCAACTATCCTGTTTTATTTGGTTTTTTAACAATTTCATTACGAATCTAATCTGAACCTACCTAAAGAATGTTATGTTTACAGCTCTTTCATAGAAAGCGAAACTCTACCGCGCGCTAAATCAATATCAATAATTTTAGCTTCTACTTCTTGATTTAATTGTAGTACCTCCGAAGGACTAGAGATAAAAGTGTGGGTAATTTGAGAAATATGAATTAGTCCACTTTCTTTGATACCAATATCTATAAAAGCGCCAAAGTTGGTGATATTAGTCACAATACCTGGCACAACCATACCGACATACAAATCCTGAATGCTATTTACTCCTTTTGCAAATTCAAAAGTTTTAGCGTTGCCGCGCGGGTCAAGTCCAGGCTTTGCTAATTCCTGCAAGATGTCGTGCAAGGTAGGTAATCCAACCTTTTCATTAACATATTTTTTTAATTCTATACCAGCGTGCAAGGTAGGCTGTTTGATTAAATCCGTTATGGCAACCCCTAAATCTTTTGCCATTTGTGCCACAATACTATAACTTTCAGGATGCACGGCTGTATTGTCTAGTGGATGTACTGCTTCTCGAATGCGCAGGAAACCAGCAGCTTGCTCAAAGGCTTTTGCTCCCATACGAGGGACGTTTTTTAAATCATTTCGAGAAGTGAATGCGCCATGTTCCGCTCGATAATTAACGATATTCTGCGCCAAACTCGGACCTAGCCCCGAAACATAGGTAAGTAAATGCTTGCTGGCAGTATTGAGGTTGATGCCCACCGAATTGACACAACTTTCTACTACTCGGTCCAAACTTTCGCGCAAACGAACTTGATTTACATCGTGCTGATACTGACCAACGCCAATAGACTTAGGATCAATTTTTACTAACTCTGCTAAAGGGTCAACCAGTCGCCGTCCAATAGAAATTGCGCCTCGCACGGTCAAGTCTTGGTCGGGAAATTCTTCTCTCGCCACTTCTGATGCCGAATAAATGGAAGCCCCTGCCTCATTAACCATGAATACTTCAACGGGACGAGGAAAGGGAATATTTTTACAGAAAGCAACCGTTTCTTTTCCTGCTGTTCCATTGCCTACCGCAATTGCTTCAACAGCGTAGCGTTCAACCAATTGCTGCAGAATGCTTGCGGCATCGGTTTGTTGTTGTTGGGGAGGATGCGGATAAATGGTCGTATTATACAGCAAATTGCCACTAGCATCCAAGCAAACGACCTTACAGCCTGTCCGATAGCCAGGGTCAATACCAATTACTCGGCGCTGTCCTAGTGGTGGTGATAACAGCAGTTGTTTATGATTTCCGTCAAAAACTTTAATGGCTTCTGTGTCTGCTTTTTCTTTGGCTTGGTTGCGAAATTCCGTTTCTATGGAAGGCTCTAGCAAACGTTTATAGCCATCTTCTACTGCCATTTTCACTTGGTCAGCAGCTTTGCCATAACCTTTTACGAACAAGCGTTCAAGCTGTGCAACAGTTGGCTCTACTTCTGGCACTACATTCACACGTAAAATCCCCTCTGACTCGGCTCGAAAAATTGCCATCAGGCGATGAGAAGGAATTTTTTGGAGTGATTCTTCAAACTCAAAATAATCTTTATACACTGCCCCTGCTTCTTCTTTGCCTCTAGCAATTTTAGATTTTACGGTAGCATGGCGCTTGAAAGCCTGTCGCACTTTGTTTCTGGCAATTTCGTCTTCACTCACCTGTTCTGCGATGATGTCTCTGGCTCCTTGCAAAGCATCCGCCACAGTAGGTACTTCGTCAGTAATAAATTTAGCTGCCAACTCTTCAATAAGGTGGTTGCGCTGTTGGCGTAATTCTTCTGCTAAAGGCTCTAATCCACGCGCTTTAGCAACAGAAGCTCTCGTTTTTCGCTTTTGTTTGTAAGGAAGATAAATATCTTCCAGTATGGTCATTTCCCAACTTTCTTCAATGCGTTGGCGAAGTCCTGGCGTGAGTTTACCTTGTTCTTCAATGGATTTCAGGATGGTTTCGCGCCGTTTATCAATTTCTTGCAGGCGATTAGCTTCCTTGCGAATTGCCTCAATTTGCACTTCGTCCAAAGAACCTGTCATTTCCTTGCGATAGCGAGCAACAAAAGGAATCGTTGCACCATCTTCTAGGAGTTTCAAGGTATTCTCAACGCGCTGTTTTGGGATTTGTAAGGCTTCCACAATAAGCCCAATATGAATTAAATTCATGTTTGATGTAAAATTCAATTAATCGTTGTTAAGAAAGTTCGTTGCGCTGTTCATCGTGTGGTGGATTAGATTGATAAATTTTACTCCAATCCGCCCAACGATAAACACGAGAAACAATTATGATGAAAATAATACTGACTACAATAGTGAAAATCGTTCCAGCCAAAGGATTAATTACTGTGACTTTAAAAATGGCAGGTGTGGATAAGGCGGAACCATCAAAAGTAATAAATAACGCTCCAAAAATATTATTTGCTGCATGAACGCCAAGCGCCAACTCTAGCCCATCATCCATTAAAGTCATAATCGCTAACGCCAAACCAATACCAATGTAACTTGGCATCGTTACCCAGAATCCATACTTAGCAACTTCGGGATTGGCGTAATGAAGGAATCCAAAAATCAAAGAAGTAACCAATAAAGGAATCCAGGGTTGGGAAAAAATCAAACTTATACCTTGCATCAAATAGCCACGCATCAGGAGTTCTTCTACTGAAGTTTGAAGTGGTAGTATCAAAATAGCGATTCCCAAAAGTGGAAGGAAAGATGACCAATTCAACTGATAAACATAAATCGAAGGATTTTGCAAGTAGCCAATACCCTCCACAATACCTAGTAACACTGCCCAAAGTATGAACCCTACGCCTACACGCTTCCAATCTAAATGTGGTCTAGCAGTAGTGATAGCGATGAAGCGTTTTGGTGCAAGTTAGTGACCATTAACCACAGCACAAGGAACATGGCGACAAACTGTAAAAGTAGCAATAACAATAGCAAGTTGGAATCAATGCCGAGCCTACTGAAATCACTGGTTGCAAGAGCTTCAAAGAGCAGTTCTTGACTACTTGCCTGTTGGGTGATGACCACCAAAAAGGTATTCCACCGACCACTGCACCAGCTATCACTGCAAGAATAGTGACCAGATAACGCCATAATTCATTTTTACCTTCGTGCGCAAATTTTAAGAACCTAGATTCCATACATTATATAGTTTATCGCTATATTTGCAAAATTGTAATTGACTATACAAACCATCAAAAAGACTTAATTTTATTGTTCTTCTATTGAAAAGTAATATGTTGCCCGTTTTTATGAGACTATAAAGCCTACTGAGGCTCTTAAATAAAAATCTTAAATATCCAAAAGGGTTTACTAAAGTATGAACTATAAGTGAAGGACTAATTTACTCTTACAATTTATTTATTATCAGATAATTAACTCAAAAATCATAATTTAGAATTTACAATTCGTAACTAGTCCAGTGACAAAGATCAAAAAAATTATGGAAAATAAAATTTCTCTAGTTGCTTTATTCATATCTAGTTTTTTTTTATTAATCTGGAACGGAGTGCAACAACAATTGTTGTCCCAAGCGCACAAAGCCAACCATTTGTGGGAAATTTCTAGCTATTATTTATATTTACCTGCGGCAATTATTCATAAAGATATAAAAGAGTTAACGTTCAGGAAAAAATTATTGAAGAATACAGTTTTCCTCAAGAAGTAGGCGTTCCGTTACTGCACAAAAAAAGTGGTCATCAAATCATTCAATATCCAGCTGGGATGGCTATTCTCTACGCACCTTTTTTTATGCTAGGTCATGGAATAGCTATTATCGGTGATTATCCAAGGGATGGATTTTCAGTGCCTTATCAGTTAGCGATGTACTGGGGAAGTTTATTGGTCAGTTTCACTGGTTTGTGGTTTTGTAGGGCTAACTTATTGAGGTATTTTGAGGATAAGTTGGTAGCAGTTGTATTAATCGCAATTTTATTTGGTACTAATTATTTCTTATACGCCACTACCCATCCAGAAATGCCGCACAACTATTTGTTCACCCTGCATAGTGGTTTGATAGCCGCCACTATTCGTTGGCATGAACAGCCTGGATTTCGCACGGGTATTGTAATTGGGCTTTGTGTCGGCTTAGCCGCTTTGGTATGGCTTACCGAAATTATTTTTGTTTTAATTCCATTATTTTGGGGATGGAATAGTAAGAAAGAGATCACGTTACAATTACAAAAACTAATTTTCCACTTCCGAAAGGTACTGTCTGCTATTTTGATAGGATTTAGTGTGGGAGCTATCCAAATTTATTACTGGAAATATATTACAGGTAATTTTTTTTATCAATTACTATATCACTAACGCTGTTAATTGGTGGAAAAATGACCCTAAAAAAATCATGTTTAGCTATTGGATGAATTGGTTACAACAAAACCCAGTCCTATTGCTGGCACTAATTGGCTTTTATTTTCTTTGGTATTACCAACGCAAACTTTTTTGGGTTAGCTTAGTTTGCTTTAGCCTCCAGCTATACATTAGTTCGGCGTGGAATATTTGGGGCGACTATCATTACTCCGACCAAAGCGCAATGATTCATGTGTATCCTTTACTCATTTTCCCATTTGCAGCCTGCCTCAGAGCAGCATTCACAAGACCTTGGAGTACAATTTCGATGGTTGCTATCGTTGGATTAATGATTGGATGGTCGTGGTTTGGCTTAGGCTAAACAAACTGAAAGTAAATTGTTAATTTATCTATTTCTAACCATTTAGCTAGAACGTTTTAAGCGATCCATGTTGTAATCAATTTCAACATTCACAGGAAAGCCACAACCTCAAAGTTCAAGCAATCCTGTGAATCTTAGATATTTCAAATTATTCTACCAAATGTCGAGATATTTCATCTGCATTTGGATTCATTGGGTCTGGTCCGTATTTGTTTGTTCCTTCCTCACCCTTCGTTAACGCAAGAATAAGATTATATATGGGAATCAACATGTACCACCATTCTTTACCTACATCGTGCATTCTTCGTACTGCAACTGCAAGAGATGGCACTAACACTCCTAAAGAATATAAGCCACTAATCCCAAACTCTATTATTTCTGCTTTATCCAATCACTTCGTCTAAAAATTAGTCTGTTTTGCGTGAATTTATTTCACATTCCAATATTTTGTTCGTATTATTGTATATTGATTCATCTAGTCTTATTAATTTGTTATGACAACCGATCAAGAAATATACCGCGAAGCAAAAAGGCAAATCAATAGGAAAAAAGGGTTTTATAGGCATTTTTCTGTTTATTTAGCTGTTGGACTTTTTTTGTTTTTGTTGGATTTACTGACAGGTGGCGGCGTGGATTGGTTCTTCTACCCTATGCTTTCTTGGGGTTTAGCAGTTTTGATTCAGTACTTTTCCGTTTTTGGTATTCCAGGCACAAATATTTTGTCGGATAAATGGGAGGAACAGCAAATGGAAGAACTGGTAACTCGACTCGAAAAAAAGAGAAATTTCTATTTTCAAAGTATGAAAAAAGTGCAACTTCTGACGAAGAACCACTAGAACTCAAGGAACTGGAACGCAAAAAATGGCGTGATGACGATTTAGTGTGACTTATCAAAGTAATTATATTGTTATGGTATTGGCTGTTTGGTGTTTAGGTGTTTAAGGTCAAAATATTGACGATTACTTGCCTCTAGCCCTTGAAATAGGTGAAAGCAAATAACAAATAGCAAACTCCATAATATGAGGACACAATTTTAAGATGCTAATCACCAAAGCAGGCTGAATAACTGCACATAATATTAGGATTTTGCCTTTTGACTGCTACTATTTTTTCATGACTCAATCGAATCATAAAAAACTTTCTCACTATATTTTGACCAAGTGGAAGCCCTATTTTTAAAAGCACTCAACGATTCATATACTTTTTTTGTAAATTCGTCTTTGGCTGTAATTTCATTGATCACTTCTGCTGTATTTTTTCTCAATGTGTCCATTACGTCCGCTGGAAAACGTCTAAATTCTACGTTGCTTTCTTTCTGAATGATGCTTAAAATACTCGCTATTCTTCGTCTCCATTTCTGAAAATAGCCAGTGGTTAATCGTTAAAGCTGCTGCACGTATGATTTCTTTTAAATCGTCGGGTAGTTCTTCGTATTTTTCTTTATTTACAATCAATTCTAAAACTGTGCCAGGTTCATGCCAGCCTGGTGTATAATAATATTTTGCGATTTGATGAAATCCCATAATATAATCATGAAAAGGACTAAGCCATTCGGTAGCATCTATCACACCGCGCTCTAAACCAGTGTAAATTTCGCCACCTGCTAATAAAACTGGTGTTCCACCTACACGCTCAAATACTTTTCCTCCTAACCCTGGAATACGCATTTTCAATCCCTTAAAGTCTGCAATGCTGTTGATTTCTTTATTGAACCACCCCCCCATTTGCACGCCTGTATTGCCGCAGGGAAAGGGAATCAGATTGTAGTTAGCGTACAGGGTTTTCCATAAGTCCCAGCCTTCGCCATTCAATATCCACGCATTCATTTGTTGAGCATTCATTCCAAAAGGAACTGTGGAAAAGAATTGAGCAGCTGGTATTTTTCCTGCCCAATAGTAACCTGCACCACTACCAAATTCTGCTGCACCAGACCGAACAGCATCAAAAGTTTCCAAAGCTGGTACTAATTCTCCACCGCCGTAAACTTTGATATTTATGCGCGAGCCCGACATGATGCGCACCATTTGCGCAAAGTGGTTCATTCCTTCTCCAATAATGGGAAAGTTGGGCGGCCAAGTCGTTACCATTTTCCAGTTGTAGGTTTTGGTACTCAACCCCTTAGCATTGTTATTTTGTTGGGCAAGCGTTTTGCCAGTGAGTAGTTTTAGAGCTACTGGCAAAGAAATTGTCCCGATAGCAAGCCCTTTAATAAAATGATTTCGCTTCATGGTTGCCAAATTTTAATACGGATGTAAATTGTCACAAAAGCAAACAATTGGAAAAGGCAGCTTACGCTTACTTCTTTCTGGTTGGCAAAAATAGTAGAAAAAATAGGAATTAGAGGGAACAGAAAAAATAAAACACATTTTTTATTTGCGAGCATCACATTTGAAGAAATCGTTTTGAGTGTAGAATTTTTAGTGTAAACCTGATGAAAAAAGTTCATATTGTTCTAGCAAGCCTGTATCTTTGAATGGGATTTTTAAAATTGGAAGTTTTATCCAGTTTACAGAATTTATAAAACAATCGCTGCTTTCTTTATGACACTGGAAATTTTGGTTAAGTATGTTCATTTTATTATGTATTTTCGCTATTGTAGCGAGTATTTCAGCAGAACATCTTTTGCTGAAGCCACAACTTTCGAGAACCGAGATTCATCGTCTTTCTATTTTGGATAGTGTTTATGGTGTGAGTGCTTTGATTTTACTGGGCGCTGGATTGAGTTTATGGCTCTGGTTGGGCAAACCTGCAGAGTTTTATAGTAAAAATTGGATTTTTCACTTAAAACTTGGCTTATTTGTCCTGATGGGTTTGCTTTCTATCTACCCTACTATATTTTTCCTAAAAAATCGAAAAGGAGAAAATAAAGAGGAATTAGTAGCTATTCCTGCAAGCATTAAATGGTTGATACGCATGGAGTTACTTATTTTATTTAGTATGCCTTTGTTGGCTACTTTGATGGCGAGAGGAATTGGACAATTTGAATAATGGTTAGGTCTTTGGTGATTTGTTAAGGCGTACCTTTTAACAAAAGCTCATCACCAAAGACCACACCTCTCCTTTATATTTTCGATGGATCAAAGTCTCCAGCGTTCTTTCCAATATGTGCAATATTTTCTGCACCATCTACCACTAAAATTTGACCTGACATAAAATCATTGTCCAATAAACTGATGATGGCTTTAGTGATGTTATCAGGTGTACCTTGCATTTTAAGTGGAATGCTTTGCTTGCGCCATTCGATGTATTCCTCGCTTCGAGTGGAGGCTGGAAGCACAACACCAGGTGCAACGCCATTTACTCGGATGTGTGGCGCAAATTCAAGTGCTGCCATTCTCGTAAACTCCACTAAAGTTTTTTTCGCTAACAAGTAGGCAGCATATTGAAATTGATTGAAGCCTATCTTATTGTCAATGATGTTGATGATATTTCCTGATTTGACCTCATAGGCAAAAGATTGAGACAAGAAGAAAGGAGCGCGAATGTTAATAGCGAATTGCGCATCAAACACCTCTAAAGTAGTCTCGCTAATTCGTGCTTGCGTGTAAGCAGACGCACTGTTTACCAACACGTTCAGGTTTGGGAATATGAATTTTGCCTGTTTTATCAAGTCGGGAATAGCCTGTACTTCTCCCAAATTACAGCTAAAACATTCGCAGCGACGACCAAGTTGTCGAATCAAGTCTGCTGTTTCTTCTGCTGCTTGTACAGAAGAATTATAATGTAAAGCAATGTCATAGCCTTGAGCTGCCAAAGCTAATGCAATATGCTTTCCAAGTCTTATTGCGCCACCCGTCACTAGAGCGGCTGGTGCTTGCAAATTCGTCATACGGATAGAAATGTAAGGATTAGTTGACTGATGTTGAGTATTTTAGCTTTGGTTAAAACATGTTGAACTCACATAGCAAAGGCATTTGATGCTTTTTGCCGTAACTCCTAACGTTGGATGGTATTCGAGTGTTAAGGGTTGCATTCCGATCAAAGTATAATCTACGTGCAAATCCACTAAACCTTCTAATTCCATAGCCACGCCTTCATGATCGAGTTCTAAATAGTTTAACAAATCAAGCAAGGTAGGCAACACGTAATCTTCTTTAGGTAGTAAACTTTTGGCGACAAAGGTTTCGTGTTTTTCCAAACTAAATAGAATGTCGAGGTCAGCCGTTCGGTCTTTCAGTTTTTTATTTGGGTCATTTCGATTCCTTCCTAGCCGGCTTTCCAATTCGTTCAGTTGCATTTTTAGGTCAGTAGCAGGCTGCGAAGTAACCACTCGAACAGCCATGTTCAAAAAAAACGAAGCACTGGAAAATCCTACCGCCTCTGTCCGAACAATCCTGCTAATATCTATGCAAGGAGAAATTTCTAATAACCCTTTGAGCATTTGCTGTACGTTTTCGAAGGGGTTTATGTTACTGCCCAAACTCAAAAAAAGTATTTCATAC
>JAAUTG010000078.1 GCA_012031785.1 Saprospiraceae bacterium
CCCTAACCGAAACGTTTGGAATAAGTTGGTAGAAATGATTTTGGCTACACGGCTAGAGTTACGTTATTCCAAAAAGAAATATTAGCGTTGTATGCTTCCAACGCTCCTTTTGGTGGGAATGTAGTAGGTTTGGAAACTGCTACTTGGCGATATTTTGGTAAGTCTCCAAACTTGCTTTCTTGGGCAGAAGCAGCCACTTTAGCTGTGTTGCCCAATAGTCCAGCCTTGATTCATCCAGGAAGGAATAGAGAAACTTTATTAAAAAAACGAAATAAATTACTTTTAAAACTACTTGAAAGCCAAACTATTGATACCATTAGTTACGAGTTAGCCTTAGAAGAAGAAATTCCTGAACAACCTGCTGCCTTGCCACAACTTGCGCCGCATTTACTAGATCGAGTTTGTAGTTGGCGACTTCAACAACCACAAACTCGCTTTCAAACTACAATTGATGTAAAATTACAACTTCAACTGACTCATCTTTTGAATAGGCATCATCATATTTTACAAAACAATTACATTCACAATGCGGCAGCAGTAGTGATGGACGTAGAGACAGGAGCAGTATTGGCTTATGTTGGTAATGTGGTGGGAACAGGGCAAGCACATGGAGAACAAGTGGATATTATTTCTGCCCCAAGAAGCACTGGTAGCATCATTAAGCCCTTGCTATACGCGGCAACTCTTGACGAGGGGATAGTGCATCCGAACACTTTATTGCCTGATATTCCAATGCAATTGAGTGGTTATCGTCCAGAAAATTTCTTGCAGCGTTACGATGGCGTAGTGAAATCAGAGCGAGCTTTGTCGCGTTCTCTGAATGTTCCTATCATTAGGATGTTGCAAATGTATGGGTTAGAGAAATTTCATTATCGCTTACAACGACTGGGCTTTTCTACTATTAATAAACCTGCCAATCATTATGGGTTGCCTTTGGTGTTGGGTGGTGCAGAAGTTACTTTGGAGCAAATTACCAGCACTTACGCCAGTATGGCTAGAACACTAAAGCATTTCCCTATTCAAAATGGTTGGTATCATCCAGATGATTTCCAAATGGCTCATGTTTTACACGAAAAAAAGGAGACCCAAGCTCGTCTTCAGAAGTCCCCTATTCAGTATAGTGCTGGTGCGATTTGGTTTACTTTTGATGCTATGCAGACCTTAGAACGACCTAATACAGTGGGGGAATGGGAACAGTTTGACTCCAGCCGAAAAATTGCATGGAAAACAGGTACAAGTTTTGGGTTTAGAGATGCTTGGGCAGTGGGAGTGGATACTAAATATGCAGTAGGTATTTGGGTGGGTAATGCGGACGGAGAAGGTCGTCCAGGACTGGTAGGCGTGCATACCGCAGCTCCAATTATGTTTGATGTTTTTCATTTATTGCCTGCCGCTTCGACTTGGTTTGAAGCACCCTACGATGAAATGATTGAATTGCCAATATGTAAGCAAAGTGGTTTCCGGGCTTTAGATATTTGTGAAAAAGATACGGTTTGGGCTTTAGCATCGCATTTAAAAATGAACGCTTGCCCATATCACCAAATAATACATTTAGATGGCACCCTCAATTGGCAAGTGAATAGTGATTGCGAAACTGTTTCCAACATTCAACATCAATCTTGGTTTGTGCTGCCACCTGTGGAGGCACATTATTATAAAGGCAAAAATCCAAGCTACAAAGTATTGCCTCCTTTCAGAGTAGATTGCGAGGTGGATGCCTCACAGAGCATGATGGAGCTGATTTATCCAAAAAGCACGCAATGATTTACGTGCCTGTGGATATTGATGGAAGTTTGAGCAGTACTGTTTTTCGAGCTGCTCATAGAAGAGAAGCGGCTATGGTACATTGGCATTTGGATGAACATTATTTAGGAAGTACGCAGCATTTTCACGAAATAGAACTACAACCTTTACCCGGTGTACATCAATTGACGTTGGTGGACGATAGTGGGCAAAGGTTAGAACAAACTTTTACGATTTTAGCCAAGTAGTGTGCTAGTCGTTGTTTGTTTCTAGCAGAATTAATTTGGAATCGCAATCGTTTAGATTGGTTATTTTATTGCTTAATTGTTGTTAAGATTAAAATTATAATCAACTACGTGCAATAAATTAAAAAAAAGTACATTTATAAAGTGGTAATTCTATGCAATAAATTCGATAAGTACAAGAATACCGCTAATTTTGTGTGCTTTACACTAAAAAGAAAAAATTACATGATATTGAATATGCCTATGAAGTTGATTGCTTTTGCGTGCGCTTTTTTGTTGGGCACTACCGTTTGTATTACGCCAGCTATTGGTCAGCCGCGAGCGAATAAAGAATATGAACTAAAAGCATTTCACCTGGCTATAAAATCTTACTTGCAGTTTGTAGGTCAAAATCCTTCTAACATTGAAGCAATGGCGAAATTGGGAGACTCCTTCCGCCATATTAACGAAATGAAAAGTTCAGTGGAATGGTATGAACGTGCTTTCACAGCACCACAGCAGTTGCCAAATGATCTTCATCGGTTTTACTATGGATTGAGTTTGATGGGATTGAGAGAGTACAAAAGAGCTGCTGAGCAATTTCGTATTTACACGCAAACGAGTGATGGCGATGAAGCGGATCTTGGACAACATTACTACGAGATGTGTAACTTTGCAGAGCGTAACAGCCGATTGCGTTCAAAATTTATAGTTACACCAGCATCAGGTTTGAACACACCAGCATCAGACTTTGGTCCCGCTTTTTTTAAGAATAACCAACTCGCTTTATGCTTCTGCCCGCACGGATTCTGGGAATGAAAATTCAAATTGGACGGGCAGATCGAGAAATAAGCTTTTCATGGCAGGCTACAAAACAGGTAGTAATAACCTAGAAGCTACAAATGTTATTCGATCTAACGCAAATGCTAAAGAAGGCGAAGGACCAGCATCTTATTCTTCGGATAACAAATTAGTGTTTATCACGCGAAACAACTTTGTAGATGGTACACGCCACATTAGTTCCAGTGGCATGAAGTTAGATTTGTTTGTGGCAGAAGCTGATGCAGATGGAAGTTGGAAGAATGAGGAGCCTTTTCAATGGAATGGTTCAGATTTCTCAACTGGTTTTGCACACTATGCAGCAGATGGTACTTTGTATTTTTCGTCTGACCGCCCAGGAGGTAGAGGAGGATTTGATATTTATATGTCTTATAAAACCAAAAATGGTTGGTCAACTCCTGAAATATTAGATACCATCAATATTAATACGCCTGGAGACGAAATTACGCCTTATTTTGAGGGGCGTAATTTATATTTTGCTTCTACTTGGCACAATGGCTATGGAGGATATGACATTTTTACGGCTGAAAAAACAACTTACGTTGGTCTATACCTCGCAATCTTGGGGTAGGAGTTAATTCCGAACGCGATGATTATGGATTTATTTTTGATGGTATCCGAAATGTAGGCTACTTTACTTCTAATCGAGAAGGTGGAAAAGGAGCTGAAGATATTTATCAGGCTAGTCGCGAGACTGATGAAATTGTAATTCGCGTGCTAAATGCTGCGGACAAACGACCAGTAGCTGGTGCTACCATAGATTTTTCAGATTGTCGAAAAGGGGTTTACCAAACCGATGTTAATGGTATTTTAAGTTTCCGAATGGAAGACGAGTTGAATTGTAGATTGTTTATCCGAATGCCTGGATTTACTTCGGCTGCTTTAGAACTTTCAGGATTGAGTATCAGAAATAGTAAAAACTTCGAAGTGGAACTTCGTAAAGAAGGAGAACAATACGTTGGTATTGTAATAGATGTGGATAATAGAATGCTTCTAAGCGACGTGCGTGTGCAAGCTATTCTTCAAGAAACAGGTCAAATTATAGAAGATGTGACAGATGAAAAAGGAGAGTATGTTTTGGCGTTAAGTAATGATAAGGTCTATCAAATTAGATATTCCAAAGTAGGTTATACCGATATCAACAGAACATTCTCTACTGGTAGTGCTGCTCAACAGAGCTTGCTAGGAGCGATGACCATAAGAAAAATAAGCAGTAACACACCAATTGATGTGCCGAACGTTGGAAACCCTCTTCCAATTACTCCAAACGTTCAAATGCCTCCAGTTGAACAGTTACCAGCAAAATCTTATTCTATTCAAGTTGCTGCTGCACCTCAAGTTAATCTTAATCAGTACGCTGCGCTCAACACGTATGGAAACGTTTATTACATGAATGTGGACAATAATTATAAAGTTCGAGTTGGCGCATTTATTAGTAAAACGACTGCAAGTAAAGTGCTGTCCCAAATTAGAGGCGAAGGATATACAGGGGCTTTTCTTGTAGAGGAAATGACTCAAGAAGTCTATGATAAATTACTAACTGATGATATGGATTTAAGTCTCTCTTCAGGTGTTAATAACCCAGTTCTCGCAAATCAAAGCGTCAATTCTCGTTACAAAATACAGCTTGGGGCTTATCAAGATACTAAAAACTTCAATGCAACTAAAGTGAACAATTTAGGTACGCTTGAAAAAAAGCAAAAGGATAACCTGACACTAGTGTTGTTGTCTGGCTATAATTCTATTGAAGAAGCAAGGAAAGCTATGGAAGCAGCAAAAAAAGTGGGATTCACGGCTGCTTTTATTGTCACAGATGAACAAGGAGAACTCAAGCGGGTAAAACTGTAATATCATAAGTGATAGATATTTGGTGGTTTAGTTATTGGTCTTTAGCATATAAATTTAAAAAATATTAGAACTCACAGAGCTAAAGACCAATAATTAGCGACCAAAGACCTACTGCCTACTTCTTAAACAACTCTTGTAACTTAGCTTCTAAACTAGCTCCACGAAGGTTGCGCGCTAAAATTTTTCCATCTTTATCTAGCAACACCGTGTGAGGAATGGAAGTAACGCCATACATTTGAGCTACTTCGTTCGACCAACCCTTTAAATCACTGACATGATGCCAAGTTAAACCATCTTGCTTAATAGCACCCAACCATCTGTCTTTGCTGTTGTCCAAACTCACACCCAGTATTTCAAAACCCATATCTTTATATTTGTTATACATTCTTACTACGTTTGGATTTTCACCGCGACATGGACCGCACCAACTTGCCAAAAGTCAATTAAAACTACTTTTCCTTTTAGTTCACTCAGCTTCATTGGCGCACCGTCTGGCTTAGCTTGTGCAAAATCTGGAGCTACTGCACCAACAATGAAAGAAGCCAATTGCGCTAATTGTTGTTCCACAATTGCTACAGATTGCTTATCCGTAGTGTTGTATTTCTCTGTAAATTTCTTAGCAAAGTGTGGGAAATTGGCATGTTTTTTGGTTTGTAGCGCATTGATTACGCCAGCTAAAGCCAACTTGTAAGTGTTGGTATGGTGTGGTATCTCTTTTAATATATTCTCAATCAATCCTTTATGCGTATCATCAGGAAATCCAAATTGACTAATGTTGTCTGTATAGGCACGTAGAGATTCGTACACCCAAGACATATAATTATAGTCCTCGTCTTTCCAATCTACAAATTTGAAATACTCACTAGCAAAGTAATCTAACTCGTTTTGATAGCCTTTCCCGTGATGTTGAAAAGAAAGATAAGTGTTGAGAGCTATAATTTTTCCAAGATAAGGATGTGATTTTTTAGTAGTTTCCAGAAAATTTAGTTTTTGTTGGTCAATCTCCGCGAACTTGCCTACGATTTCCTCTAATTTTGCATCATCATTACTAGCCATGCGATAATCTCGAATTAGATTCGACATCTCAGTATTGATTTCTCGCATCTTATTTTGAGTCTCTTGATAGGCTTTGTTCAACTCGGAGGCTACAATTTGAGCATTCCTGAATCGGTTGCAGTCGCCGCGAAGAACCACTTTATCCTCTCCACCTAAAATCACAGGGACTGCATTGTTTTCCATTGTGCCAATGTAAAAAAACTGTGGCTTGGATACAGCAAGCGTGCTTTGGTAGGTGCTGTCACTGGTTTTATTGAGCGTCCCTATTTTGTTAAGCCTAAAGCCATCAAATTGGAATAGGAATAAGGCATTAACTTGGTTACAACTTTGACCCTCATAAATTACTGTAACTTGATCATTGCTAATTTTGAAACCTGAATTAACACTTGCAACAATTAATGCTGCGGATAAAAGAATGACTAATCTGTTCATAACAACAAACGGTATGCTGGTTGGAGAAAGAATACTGTATATTCTATTTTTTGAATTAAACCCTGTAATCTAAAGGGCTAACAGTTCAAGGTGTCGAATAGTAAAACTGATAACGAGTTACTATTAATCACCTCATAGTAACGTTTTATTAAGTGCAAAGTTACGCATACTTTTCTATACTCCAACAAAATTGGTCAATAGAACGCAAACTTCAGAAAGAATCAAAAATAAATAAATAGGCATTCCAATTGTAATGTTGAAAGGGAATGTAACCGCCAAAGCCATTGGAATATAGATACTTGGGTTAGCTTTTGGAACTGCCATGCGCATTGCTGCGGGTACTGCAATATAGGATGCACTTGCTGCTAAAATAGTCAATAAAAACCTATCCCCTATGGATGAAGTTGCATATTGACTGGCTATTGCCACCCAACAACCATTAAAAAGAGGTGTAAAGATCGCAAATGAAAAGGTAAACCATCCATTTTTAAGAAAGGTAGATAATTTTCGACCACTCGTAATGCCCATGTCCAGCAAAAAAATTGCTAAAAACCCCTTAAAAATGTCCGTAGTAAATGGTTTGATACCTTGTGCTTGAGCATCACTTGCCAACCAGCCCGCGAACAAACTCCCCAAAATCAAAAATACACTTCCATTGGTTAAAGAATGTCTTAAAATACCAGAAATAGATAGTTTGTCGCTATTTTCTTTGTCGAATAGACCAACAAGCAAAACACCTATAATAATGGAAGGTGCTTCCATCATTGCCATAATAGCTACTAAATGACCCCCAAAATCAATTGCTTCAATCTCCAAAACGAAATGGCAGTGACAAAAGTAACAGCACTCACAGAACCATAGGCAGCAGCAATAGCTCCAGCATTGTAAATATCCAACCTTCTTCTTAGAATAAAGTAGCAATAAATAGGAATAATTATGGCGAGCAATAATCCAAATAACATCGTTTTAAGAATGGCTAAATCAAAATCGCTATGTGCTAATTCTTGCCCTCCTTTGAAGCCAATTGAAAACAACAAGTAAAGCGAGATGAATTTTGAGCTACTTGGAGGTATCTCTAAATCGCTCTTTAAATTGACCGCTAAAATACCTAAAAAAAAGAAAACTAAGGCAGGGTTAGTTAGATTGTCAAGTAATAATTTGAAATCCATAGTCAGCGTATAAGTAAAAACAACATAAAGTAAATTTAGCTCAATGGGGTTGAAGAAAATGATTCTTAGAAGGTGTTTCCGCTATAATTCTAATCTTGGAAGCTGAATGCCTAAAATAGGTAGAACATGAGGCTTTAAGATTGATAATCAAATTTTAACAATTTGTAAAAATTGAATAGTCAATTGTTTAAATGTTTCAATTAATAAATTTTATCATGCACGGGTCATTTAGCTACTGATTTTCTAAGAATCAATATACAGCTATGGAGATGATTTAATTTTCTATTTCATCCACTTCTGATTCAGGTTTAAACACAATGTCTATGTTCCCTTTTATCTCCAAAACGTAACCAGCATCCCTCGAAGCTGTAATGAGCTGCTCTATCTCATTTCTCATAGCTTTTAGTGCTTCTAGCCTTTGTATAGTATGTTTGGCATCTTCTCCGAATCGTTCTTTAATGCTAAGCGACTTCACACCATGAAAATTAATTTTGCTAGAAATCAGTGCGTATAATATTTCTGCTGCCGCCACTGGCGTGAAAGTACCATCAATCAAAGTAAATTTTTTTTGCTCAAGCATATTGTTGTTCTTTTAAACGTGATAAAAATCATCATGAAATGGAGAGTATATCCATTTTTCGTCCTATTATAAACTTATTCTGATTGACAAACCATCTCAAATAATGTTTGCTAGAGTTTTTGCTTAATTCTGCATACATAATTTAGTTAATTTTTTAAATTTATATAAAAATTGGTTATCAATTTTTTACGTCAGTAAAGATTTTATTCCTTGATACGAAAAATAATTTTATCAAAAAAAATAAACAAAAAATAAAAGTAAGATGTTATCTAAGTATAGTATAACAATTGAAAACAATAGTAAAACTATTAATTATGAGAAAAGTAATTTTGGGATTTTTAATATGCTATATATCGTGGAGTATTGACGTTGCTTATGCACAATCAGAGCCTCCTCGCGCTTACACTTTTGCTAATCCTCAACAGTATGGTGCTGGTGCGTTTGGATTGTTCAATGAAGCGCATAACTTAACAAGAATTGGACGCTACGAAGATGCAATTTTGAGGTATGGCGATGTATTGGCGATAAATCCAATTTTTTCTGAGGCTTACTATCGGCGTTCTATCTTGTTACATAGGCTAGGACGTAAAGAAGAAGCATCTAATGACTTACGCATAGCCATTTCTCTCAATCCAAGAGTAATTGATTTGTTTGGCACGGAAAGCCGTTTGAGGCGACTACACGTTCTTGCTTTTCAAGAAAGTGATTATATGCCTGTTGAAGCGTGGCAAAATGAAGCAAATCCAGAGACATGGAACGCTTACAAAGAAGCATTAGCAACTGCACTAGACTACAAAAGTAGTGGGGAGATAGAAGCGGCATTGGATGCAATTAATCTAGCTTTTTTACATGAAACTGCTGAAACGCCAGAACTTTATAAGTTGAGAGCCAACATCTTCCTACTTAGGAATGACAATTGGTTAGCCATTGAGGACTATAATAAAGCTATTAGACTAAATCCAAATTTTGCAGAAGCCTACTTTAATCGCGGGTTGGCTTATATCCTAGAGAATAATCGTCCAGACGGTTGTTTAGACTTACAGCAAGGTGTTCTCTTGGGCTATCGGGCAGGAGAATTTTTATTGCAATCGCTTTGTGGGTTTTGATTACATTCAAGCCAAGGGTTTAGCATTTTCTAAAGTTGATTCATAAGTGAAAATTCTAAACCCTTAACTGAACGATGATAGCTATTAATTAATAATAAAAACGGAATAAGAAGGAGTAGCAATTTTACAGATCAAATTTATTACTGTTATGAGAATGAGAAGCATAATTCAGTTAATTAGTATTTTTGTAATAGGAGTCGGCTTGGCAGGATGCGCTGTGGTGCGCCAAGGAGAAGTTGGTGTGAAACGTACCTTTGGTAAGTATTCTGACAAGCCTTTTACAGAAGGATTGCAGGTTTTTAATCCTTTTACATCGCGTATTGTGAAGGTTTCTACGCAAACGGAAAATTTGGAAGTGGAGTTGAGTATTCCTTCTAAAGAAGGATTAAACATTCGTTCAGAAGTATCCATTCTTTACAATGTGCTTCCAAAAGAAGCACCGCTTATTTTGAGAGAAATTGGGATGGATTATGAGCGTAGTATCATTTTACCAGTATTCAGATCTGCCGTAGCGGATGTATCTTCTCGGTTTTTAGCTAAGGATATGCACACTGGAGAGCGCGGCACGATTGAAAAAGCGATTCGGGAGCAAATGATGATATTACTGGAAGGAAAGGGAATTTTGATAGAAGCTGTTCTGTTAAAAAGTATTCAATTACCGCCAAGTTTGTCAAGAGCCATTGAAGCTAAACTGGAAGCAGAGCAGCAAGCACAGCGTATGGAATTTGTGCTTCAAGAAGAAAAAAGAGAAGCAGAGCGTAAACGCATTCAAGCGGAGGGGGTCAGGGATGCGCAGTTGATTATTGCAGAAGGATTAAATCCAGCTATTCTGCAATTCAAATCCATAGAGGTATTTTTAGAATTAGCAAAGTCGCCTAACGCGAAGATTATTATTTCGGACGGTGATTTGCCTTTACTGAATGCGGAGGGTGAAATTCAAGCATTGCCAAGTGTGCAGAAAGTAAATAATTAATCTTGGTAGTACAAGTAATTGATTAGCGATTAATTAGAGCATTATAGTAAGTGATTTCGTTAGGTCAGCCAATATGCTGACCTAATTTTTTTTGGTACTATTAATAATTCACTTGGCTGTTGGGATATATATTTTCAAATGCTTGAAACTAAAGTAGCTGACCACCAAATACTAACGGCATAGCGTGAATTAATAAGCCCTAATGAGTTACTACATTTTGAGGTTGCCCGCTTAAAAACGCTTCCACATTGTCGGTTACAATTTTCATTAAGCGAGCGCGTGCAGCAGTGGTTGCCCAAGCAATATGTGGTGTGATGAGGCAATTTTTTACACCAATCAGCATATTATTTTCCTTTGGCGGCTCTACACTTAGTACATCTAAACCAGCACCAGCTAGGACTCCTGCTTCCAACGCGGCTTTCAAGTCTGCTTCATCAATTAGTTGTCCTCTTCCTGTGTTGATTAAATAGGCACTCGGTTTCATTTTTCGCAATAAGAATTGGTTAACAATTTGATGATTTTCCGCGCTCAAAGGTGCGTGCAGCGTAATTGCGTCACTTTCTTGAAAAAGAGTTTCTAAACTGACAAATTGTACGTTTGGTCGAGCATCGCGTTCAGGGTGTTTGTGAGTTGCAAGCACTTGCATATCCATTGCCAGTGCAATGTCTGCCACTTTCTGACCAATTTTTCCAAACCCATAAATCCCAATAGTCTTACCCGCCAACTCAATAGTAGGGGAGAGGGTGTAGCAAAAATCCAAACAATTGCGCCAGTCACCTTGCAATACGCTTTGATGATGACTTTCGATACGATTAGTTAAAGCAAAAAGTAGTGCAAACACATGTTGCGCCACAGAATGAGTGCTATAACCTACCGTATTGCACACCGTAATCCCTTGAGCTTGAGTAGCAATTAAGTCTATGTTATTATAACCTGTGGCTGTTACACCGATGTAGCGCAGTTCAGGAAGTTGTTTTATACTATCTTTATTTAATGGGCATTTATTCACTAACAGCATCGTAGCTCCTGATGCACGAGACAAAATTTCATTTGGTGTAGTTCGGTCGTACACAACCACTTCTCCAAATGCTTCTAAAGCAGACCAACTCAAGTCACCAGGATTGAGGGCATATCCATCTAACACTACGATTTTAGGCATATTGTATTTGATTTAAGTATTTTATAAGTTACTGCGAAGTGCTTACTTTCAAGAAATGAATAAACATTCACTATTTATCAAAAGTCTTTAAATACAGCCAAAGCGCGCTATACAAATTTGAGGTTTCAGGAGCGCACCTCAAGCAAGGCTGAAATTGCTTCTTTCCTAAAGCGTTATTAGGGAAAATATAAACTGCGGTATTGGATGTAATATAAGTAGTAATGATTGCCATATCTTCGGCAGACAAAACTTCAGATAGATTTGGCGAAGTTGGGGCAAGAAAAGAAAGTTCGTTGGGTAAAGTAGGGTCGGAAACAAAATTATATTCTGAATTGAGACGAAAGATACCTAAGGGTAGTGCCATTTCATTTGTCAAAATAGGCAGTTTAACAATTGCTTGAAAAGTATCTCCGCGTAATTCTAATTGTTGTTCTTTCAGAAAAATCAAAATATCAATTTTTTCATAACTGGGTTGTGTTATTGGTTTTTCTTGATGGCAACTAGAAAAAATCAATAATACTGTAAAACTTACAAGTGAAGACTTGAAAGGGATAAGCATAAACTTCAATCAAAAGGATTTTTATATGCAGGATTATTTACGAAAGCGGTATCAGTTAGCATTTTCAAGAAAGCAATTAAATCGCCTTTGTCGCGCTCGGAAAGGGCAAACTTACGAATGTTAGCATCTAAATTATCTGCAAAATGACCTCCTGAACTATAATGATCTAGCACTTCTTCCAGCGTCTGAAAGCGCCCATCGTGCATGTAAGGTGCAGTCAATTCAATATTGCGCAAAGTGGGAACTCGAAATTTACCATTGTCACCTAATCTTTTAGAGATACCCCCTAGACCAGCATCTTTAAAATCTCGCAAAGTAGCGACGGAATCAATTCCATTGTTGCGGAAAGTATTGTCGGTGAACAACGGTCCGCCATGGCAGTGCGAGCAGCCTGGGTGATCGAGTTGTTGAGATAGCTCAAAGAAAAATAACTCTCTACCACGCTCTTCTTCATCGCTCAAAAACCTGCATCCAAGTCGTTTTGAAATACGATTCGATCAAATTTAGAAAATCCACTGACCAAAGTACGCTCGAATTGTGCAATTGCTTTGACGCTAAGTTCTTTTGTAATTTCCGAAGGATACATGATGCCAAATGCTTCTCGAAACATTTTTTGATACTGTGGGTGACGGCGTAATTTTTTTATCACATTATCCCAAGTTTCATTCATTTCTAAATGGTCTTCGATGGGTATCAGTGCTTGTGCTTCTAATGTTTTGCTGCGACCGTCCCAAAAAAGTCCATTGGTATAAAATCCTACATTTACTAAAGACATGGCATTTCGACTTCCCGGTATTTGATTCACGCCTAAACTAAATCTTCTTGGGTCAGCAAAACCAAGTTCTTGTAAATGACAACTAGCACAAGAAAGAGTGCTATCTTTTGAAAAAATAGGGTCATAAAATAAGTGTTTGCCCAACGCCACTCCCGCTATACTAGGTACATTATCATTGGGAATCACCATTTTAGGCAACCAATTAGGTATCTGCAAATCATAAATTGCTGTATTATGAACCGCATTAATCGGTTTTTCCTGAGTCGGTGTAGATACCATATTTATATCAGAGTCGTCTCCACAACTTAGCCAAACCAAGCCACTTAGCATGGTCAAAAAAATCCATTTCTTCATTGAATGCGCCTTTGGATGATTAATATTTGTTTACTATTGTTTAACACTCAGAGCATT
Source organism: Saprospiraceae bacterium (assembly GCA_012031785.1). Classification (GTDB taxonomy): domain Bacteria; phylum Bacteroidota; class Bacteroidia; order Chitinophagales; family Saprospiraceae; genus JAAUTG01. The sequence goes on from JAAUTG010000078.1 coordinate 12,876, forward strand.
AGGCATGTTTGTACGAATAAAGTCATAAACTTTTGGATCCGTAGAGTGATCAATTGGTGTTGTTCTAACATCCAAATACGTACCTTCTTTAACTAGCAGTTTTTTTACATCAATTTCGAAATACAATTTGGTAGTTTCGCCATCTTCAATGGAGATAGGAAGTGTAAAAGTCTTTTCGCTGTAAGCTGGGTCTTTTCCAATGTGGTACGTTATCAACTGATTGTGTAAGCCATTGCCCAATGTATCTGCTTTCCCTTCTACTACCATAGAAATATAACTGTTCCACTGTTCCCAATAATTATTTGCTAATGGATGATCAGTTTATAATCACTTGGTTTGGTCGCATTCCAAGCTGGTGAAAGTCCAATTCCTATTGTCAGACTCTTGTAGTTACCACTAGGCAGTTCTTTTAAATCAAGGATAATTCCTTTTTTAGCTGCTTCTATATCCTGCAAATCCGTAAAATCTAGCCATTTTACATCTAAAAGTGATGTTTTTCCTGTTTCATTCACTAGGTAACAATCGGATAAAAACAGGTTAAACTTATCAAAAAATATAGAAGCCCCATCAGGATAGGACACTTTTTGGAACATCGCTAAAGGTTGTCCATCATAAGTCAAGTTAAATTGTAATTGAAGGCTCGAAGAAGGCGTGTTTTCTTGTTTTTCGCAGCTTGTACTAAGTATTAACAGCGCGAACAAACTTGATAATAATGAATATTTCATGGAAAAACTATTTTATTGTAAAGAATAATCAACACTGATGAGTTCAAAAGATTGTACTAAGCCTTCTACGATTTTAGCTATCATGTCGTTCGGCGTATCTGTTTCTAGTTCAATCTGTTTAAACCACTCTCCATAATCAACCCGTAAGGTAAGGATAGTGTTGAAACCGACTTTAAGTTCAAATGGAAAATTAACAATTATTTGTCGTAATTGCGCATTTGTTCCAGTTTTTAAGAGTACGGGCATCACTGCGCTAGTATCTCTAAACAATTGTATTCGATAAAAAACATAACCCGAATCTCTAGAGAAATACATGGTACTGTCCCTATAAGCTAATGGGTGGTTGCTAGGAAATGAACTTGGTTCGGATTGGTTAATTTCTGCGGGAATACCTAGTTTAAATTGCAGACCTGTAAAATTGCCTTTTGCGCGCAACGTGCCGATGCTGGTCGTTGTTGGTGTCCTGCGATTAATGAGCGCGAAATTATTTGGAATGATGACCGAAGTGCTATCTCCGTTGCTGTTAAATTGAGTAACCCTGATTTCGTCTTCCACACTAAGCAAACTCCCATCGCTTCTAATTAATTGTATGTCAGAAAGATAATAACGTAAATCATTTACATAAAAGAATGGAGGAACGTCAGGGTTGACTTTGGCGTTGAGTGGAAAATTATAGAATGTATCGCGCACTGGGTCTTTAATGCGGTGCAAGATGTTAAGCCTTAGTTTAGGAAATTGACAACAATTTTCACAAGCCTTGTCAGCACTTACATCGAAGTTAGTAGCCTCTAATTCCAAGCAACCTTCTATGTTTTCATAACAAGCACTAGTCAATAATAAACAGCATAATATGCTATTAAATAAAATTTTATGAATTAGTGTTTTGCTTATTTTTAATTGCTTTCTCATAGTCTTTCAATAACTTTTTGGCTGCTTGCTTGACTTGTACAGAAAATTCCTTTTCTACAATCCAATTGTAGTAATTTCTATCTTTGTAGAACACTTCTGCGGCATTTTGTCCTGCATATTTTCCAAAATTAAACACTACTACACCATTTTCGTCATACTTTAACTTCTGGGTGATATCTACAAACTTATTGTCATTCGTAAAATCATGTAATGCCTTGATGTCGTTTCTGATTGGCGATTTAAGTAGCACGCCATCATCATCTTCGTAGTCTGCATCTTTGTAGCGTTCCAACTGTCCTAAAAATACATCTACTGTGGCGCGTACATCAGCCAGCGCGTCGTGTGCGCCCTCTAGTTCTTTATCGCAGTAAAATTTCAAAGCTGCTTTCAGGGTGCGCGGCTCCATTTTGTAAAAAATGCGCTGCACGTCCACTAAACGCCTTTTTTGCATATCAAACTCAAGTCCTACACGCGCAAATTCTTCCAACAACATTGGTAAGTCAAAGCGATTAGAGTTGTAACCTGCTATGTCTGCATTTCCAATAAAATCAAATATTTTTTGTGCCACTTGCTGAAATGTTGGCTTATTGGCAACGTCTTTTGGATGAATACCATGGACACTAAATGCCTCCATAGACATGGGAATACCAGGATTTATCAGCATGGATAGTTCAGCCGGTTCTTTTCCATCTGCAAAAAACTTGATAATTGCAATTTGCATAATTCTATCGCGGACAACATTTAACCCAGTAGCTTCCAAATCAAAAAAGCACAAATCTCGTTCTAAATTCAACGTCATGTTTCGTTAAGTATGCGTCAAGAAAATAACTTTACCAGTGGAAAGGCAAATATTTTGACTGTTCTGAAATGTAAAACAGCGTCAAAAGACGCTAACTTTGTTTCCACAAAATTAAAATGATTCTGCTATTAATTCTCAATACCTCCAACAAACTCTGAATTTATTTTCTCTAGCCTTTAGGGTTGACTTGCACCCGAGCTAAACCTCCTGAAAAATCTCTAGCATCCAAGAACTTTGGCGGCAGGTTAACATCGCCATTTCATCAATATATCCAATACCTTCATAAAAAGCAACCCTAGCCAAACCCTCTCGGTATTCCCAAACTAATCCAAATTGAGGGGGAGTGATTTGCTTGCCTAAACTATCCATTAAGCCCCAAGTAAAATCGCTTCTGTAAAATGTTCTACCATTAGAAAATGGGAAAATCTGGTCATAAAGAATAGGAATGATATTTTTACCCGTAGCATCTACTGCTCCGAATTTACCTTCTTTTTCCACTACCCATCGGCTTTCATTGGCGTACCAAGCATGGTCATATCTGAAATTGGAAATATACGCTCCTGACTTGTCAATTAAACCATAACCGTCTGCTGTTTTTACCGCAGCTACACCGTTGCTAAAATCACTAGCATCTTCAAAAGAAAACGGAATGACCACTTGCGCTTTCAAATTAAGAAATCCATATTTATTGCCCTGTTTTGCGCGCACCAAACTGTCAGCAGGTAAAGCTATCCTATCGTATTCATCGTTTATCACCCAGTTGCCAGTAGTGTCTATCAAGCCTTGTTTCATGGAGCGTTGCGCTTTCGCATATCCATGCTCGAAATCAGAAGCACTGACAAACTCTGCTGGAATCATCAACGCTCCTTTTTTGTTGATGTAACCATAAAGTTCTTGTTTTTTTACTCTTGCAAACCCGTCGTGAAAGTCAGAAACTTCTTCCAAAGTATCGGGAATCACCCAACGCCCGACTAAATTAATAAACCCCATTTTACCTTCCCAAGTTAATACACGAGATAGCCCTTCCTGAAAAGCCCATGCACCCTTGTATTGTGGTTCAATTACTATTTCTCCTTGCATGTTAATGAAACCCCATTGTCCTTTTAATTGTATGGCGGCAAGTCCATCTTCAAAATCACGAGTGTCGTCGTACTGGGCGCGAATGACCAAATTGCCTGTTTTGTCCATGTAGCCCCACTTGTAACGCGCAACTTTATAATCTTCTTGTTCTGCAGAGTTGATTTGAGGGGTTGTCACTTCGGCACGCCTGAAAAAAAAAGATTAGCAAAAAAAGTCCTATCAATGTATTGAATTGAAACGGGAAATACATAGCTGAGTTATGAGTTGTAAATTATAAGTCGTATAATTAATCATTTGATAATAAATGGGTTGTGGAAGTAAATTAATACTTTACTTACGGCTCATTCCAGACGAAGCGTTAGGAATTAAAATAGAAGTAAACAGACGGAAAATTGAGGATAGATAGTATGAATCGTAAATTTGGTTTTGTCGTAATTGAGTTAATAGAAACCATTAGAAATTGGAAGGAGAAATTACTGGTAGTTTCTCCTTCCACACGCACTAATTTTTGGAATTTAGAAGATTTTTAATTCGCTTCATCAAAGCGTTTGGTTACTTCATTCCAGTTGATTACTTCGAAAAACGCATCCACATAATCAGGTCTGCGATTTTGGTAGTTCAAATAGTAAGCATGTTCCCAAACATCCAAACCTAGCAATGGCGTGCCATCAAAATCATTCACATCCATTAATGGATTGTCCTGATTAGGTGTTGAGCAAATGAATAATTTACCTGACTTATCCACGCACAACCAAGCCCAGCCCGAACCAAACTGTCCAGTGGCGGCTGCTTTAAACTTCGCTTTAAATTCTTCTACCGAGCCAAAATCGCGCATAATTGCTTCGTGAATACTCATGTTGTCAGACAATTCACTTTCTTTGGCAGGTGCTAAAATCGTCCAGAATAAAGAGTGGTTGTAATGACCACCTCCGTTATTGCGCACCGCAGGTGTTGATTTAGAAATATTAGCCATGAGGTCTTCTAACTTCATATTTTCTAAATCTGTTCCTTGAACAGCCGCATTTAAGTTATTCACATACGCTGCATGATGCTTACCATGATGAATTTCCATTGTTTTGCATCAATCTGTGGTTCTAAAACGCCTAAGCTGTAAGGAAGGTCTGGTAGTTGAAAAGCCATGTTTATTATTAAATTGTATGATGAATAAAACTGTGCTATGGTACGCTCAAGTCATTGAATAGCAGTATCCTAGATTTGAGCCATAAGTAACTTTCTAGTTGAGTTTGACAGGATTACACAATTTTTTTGCGATGCTGTCAATTGTCTTAACACACACTATTATTTTTGGTTGATGGGAGTGGTCATAATAATTGAGCTAAAATAAAAATTAACTACTTATTTTTTACACTTGTTG
>JAAUTG010000079.1 GCA_012031785.1 Saprospiraceae bacterium
CAGCGGGAGTTGCTGCGCGCCTGCCTGCTGCCGCCGGGAGAGGCCCTGCCCGCCTACCGGCGCTGGCTGGGTCGGGTGGACATCCAGCGGCTGGACCACGGGTCCAACCGGCTGCTGGGGTTGTTGTACCGCAACCTGTCGCGGGCGGGGGAGGAATTTCCGCATGCGGCCTTGTTGAAGGGGAACTGGCGTTACCACTGGGTGCAGAACCAGACGCGCGTGCGCGAGGTGGCGGGAATCCTGCGGAAGATGGCGGAGGCGGGACTGCCCGTGATGTTGCTGAAAGGGGCGGCATTATTGGACGGTTATTACAAGGATTACGGGAGCCGGCCCATGGCCGACGTGGATTTGCTGGTGCCGGAGCAGCGCGCGGGCGAGCGCTGGAATGGTTCCGGGAGTGGGGGGTATCTGCCGCTGCGGCACTCCGCAGAAGCGATCCGCCGGTCCCTGCGCTACAACCACGCGTTGCATCTGCGCAAGGAAGGCGCGGTGGACATCGATCTGCACTGGTTCATGCAGCATGATGGGATGTCCCCCGGGGCGGATGATGCCGTGTGGGAGCGTTCCAAGCCTTCCGCGACCTTCGGCCCGGACTGCCGGTGCCGGGCGCCGTTGATTTGTTTGTCCATGTTTGCGCGCACGGGATGCGGCATTGCGCGATCGCGCCGTTGCGGTGGCTGGCGGATGCATGGATCCTCATGACCCGCGATGGCGGGGGTTGGGATCCGGAGGTGTTGTGCCGGGAGGCGGAGCGGCGGGTACTGGTGCTGCCGGTGCGCCAGACGATGCGCTATTTGCATCGGCACATTGGCGGCGGGGAGGCGCGGCGGAGCTGGAGCCGGGTGCGTAGGTTGCGGGCGTGCCGGCGGGAATGGTTGGAATATCCGGAACGGGTGTTGGACCCCGCCCTCCTGCCCCAATACTTCAAAATCTGGCAGCGGTATTGCCGGGAATTACGGGGCGGGCGCACCAGCAGGGGGTTTGTAGGTTACTATGCCCGCTTCCGCGGCTTGTCCCGTGGTCAGGCCGCCGTGCTGCTGCTTAAAAAGACCGTGGCTCATGTGCGCCGGTGGGCGGGGGGGTGGCTGCGGCCCGCTCCGTAGTCGGTGTTTGCGGGGTCATGCTGCCCTCCGGTTTTGGAGGTCCAAGCGCTGGTTTTGCCCAGAGCGGACCAGGTTGCAAACAAGAACGTTCGTGATCTATTTGTTGCACGTTTCAGTTTTAATTCCGCTTTCGCTTATATGCCAGTGTCCATCCTGCCAATTTCCAGTGAATTGCAGGGAATCAATCCAATTCTTTTTCCATGTCATAAAGTGTAAATATGGAAAACTTCTCTCGTTGTCTTTGTTGCAAGTCAAGACGCCATAACGCCAGTGCCATACAGCAGGAAAATCAAATGAGCCATCTATCCAAGCAGCACTGCTGAAATTGGTGCTGAAAGCTTCTTGAAAAAAAGAAGGACGGATCAAATATCGTTGGAAAAAAATGACACGCTTGACCAGCTTCGGCAAGCGCTTGTGAGGGATAAAAAGTGCGTTAAAACTTTTTTCATCAAAACAACGATGGTCAGGGTTTTCAAGCAAGCCCTGCCAACCCTTGATTTTTCGGTAAAGCTCGCGCATTTGAGTGGTATTTTTCACCATGCACAAATGCCCGCTGATACGATGGCCGTGAAAAGATATCAGGTTATGGGCCAACATTTTGGCAGTCAGATAGCCTTGCAGATCACCGTAGATGACATCAATATCGCCAAATCCCCAAAAATCGTAGCCTTCAATTTCTTTCTGGTGGATATGTCCATACGCCGGTTTCAGGTCGCATAATTTGTAGGCCGAATTTGGACGAAAAGCAATGCCCAGCGCAGCGGATACGCGTTGGCAATATTGGTCGAAGCGGATGTGTTTAATGGTCACATTAGACGGGACATTGTCAGGCTTGCCGCAATCGGTATGGATCAGCCAGTCAATTTTTGGGTTGTGGCGGCAGCTTTCCATGAAATAATTAATCCACACTGGCCACTGGCCGAAATAGGGGATGATAATAGCAATCTTAGGTAAGACTTTCATTTAATCCAAATAATTAAATAAATATTCTGAAAGTAAGGTGGTTTTCTATGCTAATCGAATGGTGTTATTTTTTTGAAAAAGCAAGCACTATTTTATTTTTGGGTAACTTATGTATTTCGATTTACTTTCATACAATCGAAATGCGTATTCATCGTTCACAATCAATACAAGATTAATTGACCTAATTTTTTGCCATGAGACGTTTTGGTACACTCACACTAGCCGTATTATTGACCGTTTTGGTTCAAGCCCAAAGTTATGTTGAAGCAGGTGGTTTCCTAGGCTTCGCTAACTATCAAGGCGATTTAGCTCACGCACCCATTGAATTTGGGGAAACAAAGTATTCTTTTGGAGGATTCGTTAAGTATCATTATGGTCCTAAACTTCACCTGAAAGCGCATGTTTACTATGGAAGAATCTCTGGCGATGACTTGAACGCCAGTGTATTAGGTACGCAAAATCGAAATTGGCGATTTACTGCGGACTTATACGAGGTAGCCGTTGGCGCTGATTTCCTTCCCTTCGGAAAACCAAGATTCAATCGAGTAGGTTTGTTCAGACCACAAATCAATCCATTTATCACGGTGGGTGTTGGAAGTACGTTTGCCAATAAAAATTTGGATTATAGTCAAAGTGGTATTCCTTTGGGAAATCTGCGCACTACTTTTCCAGAGCCTGATGACAAGGACAACTTTTTAGTTTTTCCTCTGGGAGGTGGTTTGAGGATAGATTTCACACAATGGACCACTATTTCTGGCGAAGTAGGCTGGCGTTACACTCAATCCGATTATGTTGAAGGCGTTTCTGTAAATGGGCAGGCTGCTGGTCCTGACTGGTATTTTTTTATGGGTGTTACTTTTAGCACTTACTTTGGAGAGCAAGAAGATTTTGGTTTGAGGTAGTCAATAAAAACTAACTCAACTGGATTTACCAAGTCTTTTCAAGATTTGGTAAATCCCTTCCAACAAAATATTATTATTCATAACCCGCTTTCAAGTGAATTAGGAATACATAAAACCACCACCTATCAATCATCAGATAATTAACTTATCACTTACAACCAACCTTTACAACAGCGACTAAGTCTTTAAAGGGAAAAATTAAAGTATGTACTTGGTACTGAAAATCTGTTTGATTTATTTGGGAAGTTTAATCTCCTGCTATGCACTTGCTCAAAACTGGACAACTTATCGCGCTCCAGACAACTCGTTTTCTATTAGTGCGCCCTACCAATGGTCAGAAAAAACGGATACTATCTCCACCGATATTGGTAATTTAAAATACTTCACGCTGTACTGTCAAGCTCCAGACACCTCAGCCAATCAAATATATATGCTTAGTTACTGCGATTATCCCGACGGTACTATCCACTCCGATTCCACAGAATTAATTACTGCGTTTTTTGAAGAAACCATGCAAAGTGCTGCTTTCAGCATCAACGGAAAATTGATGTATCAAGCAGATGAAGCTCTTTATAATTTTCCTGGTAAATATTGGCGCATTGACTATTTACAAGGCAACGCGGTGATTAAAACACGCGCTTTTTTAGTCCGTAATCGTTACTATGCAGTACAGGTTGTCTCTAAAAAAGTGTTTCACATCAATCCTGACAGTGATCGTTTCTTAGATGGATTTCGGTTGAACTGAAGAATTAAGTCATGCAACGTCCCGCAATTTCTGTTTTATTTCGTCGTTTGCTCAAATACAAGTATTTTGAGCATCCACAATTAACATGATTTACCTACCGACTTGAAGAAACTTTTTTAGAAGTGAACCGCATATTACTTACTCGTTCTACTCTTCCTCGCACGCTTCCGCACCTTCTCATTTTCTTTTTGTAAGATTAGATTTAAAATTGGTTAGAAATAACCTATTCAAAATAATTCATTTGTAAAAAAAGAAAAAGAAAAAATTTTTGACGAAACACATATATACTAATGAACAAATGTTCATATATTTGTAGAAATATTTTAAGTGATTACAATAGAATGTTAACTGGACAGGCTTAAAGAGCAATTTGTTTTTACTATTCGCCATTTGCTTTAGTAGCCTTGTTGAGGAGTTGCAACCCAAAATATAACCAAAACGAATTGATATGAATGCACTAACACAGATAGCAGAATTTAAGTCATCGCCTAGTTTGATGAAAAAATTGTACGAACATAGTATCGTCAAGTCTTATCCATCTGGATATGTAATTTTGAATGAAAATGCGCCCATTCGTTCCATTCCTATCGTAACGAAAGGAAACATTAGGGTAATTCGTACAGAAGATGACGGACGAGAGATTTTATTGTACTACATTAAGGTCGGAGAAAGTTGTATTATGTCTTTTTTAGGGGGGATTCATCACGAAACGAGTAAAGTGAAGCGGAAGTGGAAGAAGACGCAGAGATTCTTTTTCTACCTATTGACAAAGTAATGCTTTTTATTAGAGAGTATCCCGAATGGTTAAACTATATTTTTCGCTTGTACCACAAACGATTTGAAGAATTGCTGGATGTTGTAAATGCAGTAGCTTTCAAAAAAGTAGATGAACGACTTTTGGATTTATTGTACAAAAAGAAAGAACTGCTGAACAGCAAAATTATTCAAATTACACATGAACAATTGGCAAACGAACTCGGAACAGCACGAGTAGTGGTTTCAAGGTTACTCAAGCAGCTAGAAGACGAGGGGATATTGCAGCTTGGGCGGAATAAAATTATCCTTGTGTAACTAAAGTAGCTGTATGGCTTTTTGGGCACTTGTATCTTTGTATTAGAAAAAGAAAAAAATGGAAATTGCAGGTTATATTTCTTCTGTTTTGGTTGGTGTGGCACTTGGATTGATAGGTGGTGGAGGTAGCATTTTGACCGTGCCTGTACTAGTTTATCTATTTAGCGTGGATACGGTGCTCGCCACAGCTTACTCACTTTTTATTGTAGGCGCAACGAGTGCGGTTGGCTCTGTTAATTATTTTAGAAAGGACTTAGTGAATATTAGGACTGCTGTTGTGTTTGGTATTCCATCCATTATGGCTGTATTTCTAACTAGGGCATTTATCGTACCTGCCATTCCCAACGAGATTTTTAGTATCGGTGATTTTACAGTGACTAAAAGTATGTTACTGATGACTTTGTTTGCACTTCTGATGATCGTGGCTTCGTACAGCATGATTGTAAAGGACAAAAAAACAGTACAGGATGATTCCTCAAATGGTCATCAAAAATTTAATTATCTTTTTATCTTGTTGGAAGGAGCAGTAGTTGGTATATTAACGGGGCTAGTGGGGGCTGGTGGTGGATTTTTAATCATTCCTGCCTTAGTAGTGCTATCGAAATTACCAATGAAAGAAGCTATTGGTACTTCGCTGGTCATTATAGCGGCTAAATCATTGATTGGATTTTTTGGAGAAAGTGGTGAAACGATTATTGACTGGCAGTTCCTTCTACTTATCTCTGGATTTGCGATTGTCGGCATATTCTTAGGCATTTTACTTTCTAAAAAAATAGATGGTGATAGCCTCAAACCTGCTTTTGGATGGTTTGTCTTAATAATGGGAGTTTACATTTTGGTCAAAGAAACTATTTTAGTTTAAATGACTTTTTTTGTTACATAATCAACTAATGGTTCATCTAATATGAATATAGAACAAATATATACTGGATGTTTGGCACAAGGTGCTTACTACATCACTTCAAATGGCGAAGCAGCTATCGTTGACCCACTTCGCGAAGTGCAGCCTTACTTGGATAGGTTGAGGCGCGATAATGTAAAATTGAAATATATCTTTGAAACCCACTTTCATGCGGACTTCGTGAGTGGACACTTGGATTTATCCAAGGGAACAGATGCGCCTATTGTTTATGGACCGAATGCTAATCCTTCTTTTGAAGCGATTATCGCAACAGATGGACAAATATTCAAGGTAGGAGATGTTCAAATTAAAGTGCTACACACTCCTGGACACACGATGGAAAGCACCACCTATCTCTTGATAGACGAGCATGGAAAAGACCATTGTATTTTTAGTGGAGACACTCTCTTCATTGGCGATGTAGGTCGCCCTGACTTGGCACAAAAAGCAGCTTCCATGACACAAGAGGAATTGGCAGCTATTTTGTATCAATCATTGAGAACAAAAGTGATGACGTTGGCGGATGACGTAATCGTATATCCAGCACACGGCGCAGGTAGTGCTTGTGGGAAAAACATGAGTAAAGAAACTATTTCTACTATCGGTATTCAAAAGCAGTTTAATTATGCTTTACGTGCAGATATGACAGAAGCAGAATTTGTGAAAGAAGTGACGGATGGTTTACTGCCTCCACCAGCTTATTTTGGTGCGAACGTAGCAATGAATAAAAAACGGATATGAAAAGTTTTTGAGCAGGTGTTCAGTGTCGGAATGACTGCGCTAACGCCAGCAGAATTTGAAGTAGTGGCAGAAAGTACAGGAGCTTTAATCTTAGATACACGCCACAATACCGATTTTCATAAAGGGTTCATCCCTCAGTCTATCAATATTGGGTTGAAAGGCGATTTCGCGCCTTGGGTTGGTGCTTTGATTGCAGACGTGAAGCAGCCAATACTTTTGGTAACTGATTTGGGTGCAGAAGAAGAAACGGTTACACGCCTAAGCAGAGTAGGTTTTGATCATGTGTTGGGCTACTTGGAAGGTGGTTTAGCAGCTTGGGAAAATGCAGGCAAAGAAATAGATACGGTGAATAGAATATCCGCAGACCGCTTCGCCAGCCATGTGAAAATAGGTACAGACCGAGTAGTGGACGTGCGCAAAGAAGGCGAATACAACGCAGAACATGTAGAAGAGGCATACAATCGTCCTTTGGCTTACATCAACGATTGGATTAAGGATGTAAATCCTCAAGAGCATTTCTACTTGCACTGTGCAGGAGGATATAGAAGTATGATGGCGGCTAGTATTTTACAAGCTCGTGGCTATCGCAACTTTACAGAAGTGCAAGGTGGTTTTGGAGATATTGCCAAAACAAGCATTCCAAGAACAGACTTTGTGTGCCAAAGTAAAGTAATGACCGTGTAAGACAAAACGTTTGGCTAATGATAGATGTTAAGAGATGTCTTAACATCTATTTTTTTAAATTTTAATTTTACCAATTATGCTTGAACTGATTAAACAACCTTGGGCTTGGTATATTGCTGGTCCATTGATTGGACTTACTGTACCTGCGTTATTGTTGCTGGGTAATAAATCATTCGGTATTAGTTCCTCCTTACGACATATTTGTGCCGCCTGTTTGCCAGCTAACATTCCTTTTTTCAAGTACAATTGGAAAAAAGAAGTATGGAATTTATTTTTGTGGCAGGAATCTTCTTAGGGGGAATTATTGCTACACAATTCCTGGCTAACATACAACCTGTACAAATCAATCCTGTGTTGGCTGCGGAATTAAGTGGCTATGGTATCACAGAGATAACAGAACTTGTACCTGCTCAATTGTTTTCATGGAGTAATTTATTTACTGCCAAAGGATTGATTATGATAGTTTTAGGAGGTTTTTTAGTAGGATTCGGAACACGCTACGCCGGTGGGTGTACGAGTGGTCACGCCATTATGGGATTATCTACTTTGCAGTTGCCTTCTTTGATTGCAACTTGCTGCTTTATGATAGGTGGATTTTTAATGGCTAATTTTATATTACCTCTTATTCTTTCACTCTAAAATGACAACAACATGGTAAAGATAGCAGATGCAACCCCCATATCCAAGGATTTAGAAATCCGCATGATGGATACGGTTTGTGTTAATGAAAGCCAATTGGAACACAAGTGGTATCATAATTTGAAATACCTAGCAGTAGGCTTACTCTTTGGTATCATTTTTGTCAAATCAGAGGTTATCAGTTGGTATCGCATACAAGAGATGTTTCGCTTACAATCTTTCCACATGTACGGTATCATTGGTAGTGCGGTAGTAGTGGGTGCAATATCAGTTTGGCTCATCAAGCGATTCAATATTAAAACCATCTATGGAGAGCAAGTGATGTTCCATCCAAAGACTTTCAACAAAGGACAAATTTTTGGAGGACTTATCTTTGGCTTAGGCTGGGCGGTAACTGGTGCTTGTCCGGGTCCTTTGTTTGCACAAATTGGGACGGGTGCGAGTGTGATTTTGATTACCTTATTGAGTGCTATTGCAGGCACTTGGGTTTATGGTTATCTTCGTGAAAGACTACCGCATTAAATTCAATTTTCTTTGGGCGACAAAAGTCACAAAATGCAGAATGACAATTTAAGTAAAACATTTTTAGAGTCCCTAGCTTCTAAGCTATTCGGTACGCTGGTTGCGCTGATAATAGCTGTGGTGCTAGGGTTTGCAGTATTGCCATTTCTTGTGCCTTACACGCCTACCAAGCAAGTAGAAAAAAAAGTAGTACCCAAAATGAAAGCTGCTAAACAAGAAACAGTGGCTAAAGTAGTACCTAAAGCGAAAGAGCAGATAGTTTATTGGGAGGCTCCTAATTTGGATACCATAAGCGATTCTGCTCTGAAATATCGAATTACGTATGGTAGAGAGATAATCGCTCACACTGCCAAATACCTCGGTCCAGAAGGAACTGTACGCAAAATGAGCAATGGGATGAACTGCCAGAACTGTCATTTAAAAGCTGGAACTGGAGTATTTGCCAACAACTACGGTTCGGTAGCTTCAACCTATCCTAAGTTTAGGGCGCGAAGTGGTGCTGTAGAGGATATTTACAAACGAGTGAATGATTGCTTTCAGCGCAGCTTGAATGGTCAACCATTGGATACTTCAAGTCTTGAGATGCAAGCCATCAAATCCTATTTGGTATTTTTGGGAACGAACGTAAAAAAAAGGTGAAACCGCTTCGGGAGCTGGATTTAAAAATATAGCTTTTTTTAGACAGAGCTGCTAATCCAGGGCAAGGGAAATTAGTATATGTACAACAATGCCAAAGCTGTCATCAAGCCAATGGCGAAGGTGTAAAGCTAGGAAGTGAATACACTTATCCACCTTTGTGGGGCGAAAATAGCTACAACGATGGAGCGGGTTTATACCGAATAAGTAATTTCGCCAAGTATGTCAAGTACAATATGCCTTTTGGGGTAACACACGAAAATCCGATATTGACCGACGAAGAGGCTTGGGACGTAGCTGCTTACGTCAATTCGCAAGCACGACCACACAAGAATACGCCCCAAGATTGGCCAGACCTCAGTAAAAAGCCTTTGGATCATCCCTTTGGACCTTATGCAGATTCTTTTTCTGTGGAGCAGCACAAATATGGTCCCTTTCAACCGATAGCAGCAGCTAGAAAGAATTAATTTTGTAAATAGTTAGTAAATAGACAACATGGAAAACAGTAGAAGAGAATTTTTGAAACAAGTAGGAGCGTTGAGTGCGAGTGCTGGATTAATCAGTTTAGAAAAGCCGATTAACCAAGTAGGAGAAACCTTTGTGGATGATAAAACAGCAGTGACGCTAACCATTCTACAATCTACTGACGTACATTGTCAAATTCATCCACACGATGAATTATTCTGGGAAAATGAGAAGACGGTTTTTCGTAAAGCAGGTGGCTATGCTCATTTAGCGACCTATTTCAGACAGGAGCGCAAGAAAAATAAACACACTTTTATCCTTGACACAGGAGATATGTTTCAAGGCAGCGAGTTATCTGTTAAAACAACAGGCGATGCTATTATTCCTATTCTCAATGAACTAGAGTATAATTTGTACTTGCCAGGAAACTGGGAAGTTGTTTACTACAAAGCCGCAATGCAAAAATTGTTAGGCAGCTTAAATGCCCCTAAAGTTTGTGCCAATATGTACCATGACTTAGGTGAAGATAAAAAGGGGGATTAGTATTTCCACCTTATCACATTTGGCATGTTGCGGGCGTGAAAATCGGATTCTTGGGTTACACCGACCATCTTGTTCCAATTCGTCAATCTCCTAGTTACAGCAAAGGGATAATTTACACCAAGCCCGAAGAAAATTTAGCGCACTATGTAGCTGTTTTACGGCAGCAAGAACAGTGTGCTTATGTCCTTGTGGTAGCTCACTTAGGGCTTTCTCAACAAATCAACTTGGCTAATCTGCCAGAATGTGAGGGCGTAGATTACATCTTGGGGGGCGATACGCATGAGCGCGTGCGAGAACCTATCATCTGTAAATACGCCAAAGTGGTAGAGCCAGGTGCATTTGGGTCATTTGTTGGAAGGCTGGATATAACGGTGCAGCAGGGTAAAGTGGTGGCAGATAAGTATGAACTTATAGAGATTAGTCCAAGCACTTACAAAGCGGACAAAAAAATTACAGCACTGATTGAAGCACAAGAACAGCCTTTCAAGGAAGATATTTACAAAGTAGTGGGATATAGCACAATTCCGCTTTATCGGTATTTCGTGATAGAAAATCCGATTGACACCTTGATTTAGATGCTTTGAAGTGGAAAGTGGAAGCCGTAGATGTGGTACTTTCTAATGGTTCAGATTTTGTCCGCCACGCACTACACCTGACCAAACGGGTAATATTCCAATCACCAACGGGTTTATTTACGATATGCTCCCTGTGGATAGCATCGTGCGAACAGGAGAAGTAACTGGTCAGCAAATTAAGAATTGGTTAGAAAAAGAACTGAATAACGTTTTTGCTAAAAATGCTGCAGAACGTTTTGGTGGCTGGGTGATCAAATTCAAAGGAATGGACATTACATTTAATGCTTTTGGGGAAAATGGAAAGCGCGTACAATCCATTACGATAGGTGAGCAACCTTTAGATGTGAACAAAGTTTACAGTGTTTGCGCTTGCGAAAGAGAAGGTGATCCAGAAGATATGCTTTGTAGAATAAGAGGAGTTAAAAATACAAAAAACACGCCTTTTACCTTACATACAGTCATGCGAGATTACCTAGCAGCCAATTCGCCAGTCACACCAACACCACCAAACTCCGCCAAAGTGCTAGATGCACCACAGGCGTTATTGACACAATTGAGCGGTGTAAAGTATGCGTTTAGATAAATTTTTGGGGAAAGAATTTTAATTTTCAATACTGCATTTTTAATTTATCTTTACAAGTACATTGAATCATAATTTAATTTATTGATAATGAGACAGATTTTATTACTTCTCTTTTTATTTACACTAAGTGTAGCGGGAATAGCTCAAACGAACACCAGCCAATCTGTAAAAACAGAAAAGGTAAGAAAAAAGCCCTACAAGATAGTTATCCAAATGATTAGCAAAGCGCCAAGCGATCATGCGGGATTGATGCGCCAACTGAATAATATCACTTCTACCGCTCCAAAAGGTACGCAAGTAGAAATCGTTTGTCATGGAGGAGGTTTAGAAATGCTAGTCAACGACAAATCTTCTGTCAAAGCAGATGTAGAAAAATACATCCAGCAAGGTGTTCAATTCGTCGCTTGTGAGTTCACGATGAAGCGAGAGCAAGTTACGAAGGATATGCTGATTAAAGATACTGGCAGCGTACAGTCAGGTGTGCTTGAACTAGCAGACAAACAAGACAAAGGCTGGGCTTACATCAAAGCGGGGAATTAAGTCTGCTCTACTTTTTTAGCACTACTAAAGTGCTTTAAAAAAGAATTATAATTCAACTTGACTGTAAATTATGAAATATTATTTGCTGCCCTCCGTAGTGCTACTATTGTCGTGCCTACACTTAACAGCGCAACACCACGATTTGAATCAAGATGCTACTATGTGGGCAGGAAAAAAAACACAAGTGCAGGATACACTTTCTTTGCTCAGTGCCTTTAAGTCAGGCTCCGTACATGGTCATTTCCGATACTATTCCATGCACACCAACAACGCAGACCAACTTACAGATTATTATGCCAACGCAGTAGGTGGTGGTATTCGCTACGAAACTACCAGTTATCAAGGATTCCAGTTCTGTGTTAGCGGCTTTTACATTTTTAACGTTGGCTCTTCCGATTTTTCAACGCCTGATTCTTCCACAGGACAATTCAATCGCTATGAAATTGCCCTTTTTGATGTGGAAGACCCTTACAATAAATCAGATATAGACCGTTTGGAAGAACTTTACCTCAAATACAACTTAGGAGGCGCTAGTATTACATTGGGTCGCCAACTTATCAACACGCCATTCATTAATTTGCAAGATGGGCGCATGCGTCCTACAGGTGTTCAAGGTATTTGGTTGAAAATAAATGAATTAGAAAAAATATCTATCGAGGGTGGCTGGCTCAATTCCATTTCACCGCGCGCCACAGTAGCGTGGTTTGATACTGGAGCGTCTATCGGGATTTACTCATCAGGCGTGAATCCTGATGGTACACCTTCTGGCTATGCGGAGCATACAGAAAGTAAAGGAGTCGCGCTAATGGGTATCGAAATCAAATGGAACAAAAGATGGAAACTAAAAGCATGGGATATGCTGATTGAAAATGTGAGCAATACAGCTATGTTACAACTAGATGCACAATTCCCACTCGCCAAATCCTCACAATTATTTGCTGCCACACAAATTATTCGCCAACATGCTGTACAAAATGGGGGTAATGAAATCGCTTCCAAAGCATATACCCAGAAAGGCAGTAAATCTCTAACATTCGGAGCGCAGGCAGGATGGAAAAATAAAAATTGGGAAACTTCTATTCGCTACAATCGAATTACAGCGGAAGGACGCTATTTAATTCCTAGAGAGTGGGGTAGAGAGCCTTTTTTTACCTTCATGCCCCGTGAGCGAAACGAAGGATTTGGCGACGTGCATGCGTTCATGGGAAAAGTACAATACGAGTTTCCTAAACTCCAAGTTAAAACTTCCCTAAGTGCAGGGAAATACGAACTTCCCGATGTACGAAACTACGCCCTCAATAAGTACGGACTGCCTTCTTACACGCAAATCAATCTCGACTTGCGCAAAGTATTTTCCAACTATTTGGAAGGACTAGATTTGCAATATTTACTTGCCTATAAAATCAATAATGGCGAAATTTACGAAAATGATAAATACAGGTTCAACAAAGTGGATGTGATGGTACACAACGTGATTGTGAATTATCATTTTTAGTCTAAATGCTACTTAATTTAAGAATTTTCGTCAAGCAAGCACTATCATCACAGTGTCCTTACAAAATCTTAACAAACCTTTAATTTTATCTAGGAAACGGCAAATATGAAAAAGAGTTACGAGAATCATTCTCGCAACTCTTTGATTTTCAGTGGTCCCACTAGGATTTGAACCTAGGACCCCCTGATTATGAGTCAGGTGCTACTAACCAACTGAGCTATAGGACCAAAAATTATTTTTGATTTGGAGCGCAAATATACAACTTTGCGAAACATTTTGCAAGTAAAAATTATCTTGAAATGCCTATTAAAAATATTATTTTCGATTTTGGAAATGTACTGATTGATTTGGATATACCCAAAACTGTACAGGAATTAAGCAAATTTTTAGGGACAGAAGTTCCCGAAACGCTTAGAAATCATTTAGACGAAACCGTATTTAACACTTTTGAGGTAGGAGGTATCACAGAAGATGACTTTGTGACCGCCTTGCAACAGGTAGCGAAAACACCTGCCAGCAAAACTGCAATCATTGAAGCGTGGAACGCCATGTTACTTCAAATACCTAGCTATCGGTTTACTTTTTTAACCGAATTGAAAAAAGATTATCGTCTATTTCTCTTGAGCAATACCAACGAAACCCACTTGCGTTGGGTGGATCAGTATTTACAGCGGACTTACCAAAGTAGCATAGAAAATTTTAATCGGCACTTTGAAAAAGCCTATTATTCGCACCTTATTCAACTGCGAAAACCAGGCGTAGAAATCTATCAGTACGTTCTACAAGATGCAGGGATTCAAGTAAATGAAACCGTGTTTATAGATGATAATTATCAAAACATACTCGGTGCAAAAGCGGTGGGGTTGCATACAATTCATCTGGGCGTAGAAGAGGAAGTCATAGAAACATTACCGAAATTTTTAGCCCAATATCAAATTGACTAAACAACGAACGACACTATGAACTGGAAATGAGTAGTAAATTTTGCAACTCATTCATTATCAGATAATAATTTCTATTTCATCACTCACTCATCCATGACTGCAATACAAGGTAAAAAAATTATATTAGGAGTTTGCGGCAGTATTGCTGCTTATAAAGCAGCGATACTTACGCGCTTACTTGTTAAAAACGGAGCTACTGTAAAAGTAATTATGACACCTGCTGCCAGTAAATTCGTTACTCCACTCACCTTTTCTACACTTTCCAGTCACGCAGTGTACAGTGAAGTTAGTACAGAAGAGGGCTGGAACAACCATGTAGAATTAGGGCTTTGGGCAGATGCTATGGTGATTGCACCAATCACAGCCACAACACTTGGCAAATTAGCTCATGGCATTTGCGATAACATGGTAGCAGCGGTCTATTTGTCAGCGCGTTGTCCAGTTTTTTCGCACCAGCTATGGACTTAGATATGTGGGCGCATCCAGCCACTCAGCACAATGTCCAACGGATGCAACAATTTGGCAACCACTTGATACCAGTCGGTTTCGGAGCCTTAGCTAGTGGATTGGTCGGAAACGGGCGAATGGCAGAACCAGAAACTATTTTGGCTTATTTAGGGCAAAGTTTTTCACAACAAATGGAATTGAGCGGAAAAACTATGCTTGTGACTGCGGGACCTACCTACGAAGCCATTGATCCCGTTCGTTTTATTGGCAATCGCTCTTCCGGTAAAATGGGAATTGCCATCGCTAAAGCCTTAGCAGAAAGAGGTGCGCAGGTTACATTAATTTTAGGTCCGACGAGCCAAAAAGTAGCGCATGAACGCATAGCTATTGTGCAAGTAGAAAGTGCGCAAGAAATGTATGAAGCTGCTACTCATTATTTTCCTCATACGAATACGGCGGTTTTAGCAGCGGCAGTAGCAGATTACCGCCCAGCCAAAGTAGCAACAGAAAAAATTAAAAAGACAGATGACCACCTTCAAATAGAATTGGAAAAAACACATGATATTGCAGCTCATCTAGGACAAATTAAACAAGAACATCAAACGATTGTTGGTTTTGCATTAGAGACTCATGACGAATTAGACCATGCAAGGTCAAAACTGTTGCGTAAAAATTTTGACTTTATTGTCCTCAATTCTTTACAGGATGTAGGTGCAGGATTTAATGTGGATACTAACAAAATAACCATTTTACATAGAGATGGTCGCCATAAGTCCTATGAACTCAAGCCTAAAGAAGCAGTTGCTGAAGATATTGCAAACGAAATTGCGGCACTTTATAGGCAATAAATGACCAAATTAAACCCCTCCTAATCAAAATTCAAGCAGTACAGCAATTATCAGTTGACTCCTACGTTTGTATAGTAAAATAGACATGGTTTTCATACCATTAAATCGTTCAAATTCATTAAAATCAAGACTTTAGCATGAAAAACATAGTATTCATACTTTTTATCATAACGCTATCCAACGCAGCTTGGTCGCAGGAATTGGATTTTCAAGTCACTATCAACACCCCTAAACTCCAAACTGCTGACCCTAAAGTATTTGAAACCCTAGAACTTTCCATTCGGGAGTTCCTTAACAATACTCAATGGACAAGCGACTCCTACGAACCCGAAGAACGCATCAAGGGCAATATCATCATTAACATCAATGAAGAAAGGTCTGCCACGAATTTTACGGCTGAAGTTTTGATTCAATCTGCAAGACCCATTTATGGAAGCACGCAAGAAACAAGGTTGATTACGCTACAAGATAAAAACGTATGGTTCGATTATGAGCAGTATCAGCCATTGATATACAGTCAAAATAACTTCAATGATAATTTGACCTCTATTTTAGCATTTTACGCTTACATTGTTTTGGGGATGGATTATGATTCTTTTTCTCCTTTTGGCGGTCAGCCTCATTACCTAAAAGCACAAGAAATACTTAACAACGTTCCATCAAATGTATCTAATAGAGACCCTCAAGGTTGGACTGCCACAGGCGGAAACCGAAATCGCTACTGGATTATTGAAAATATTCTTTCTCCGCGTGTTCGACCACTCCGACAAGCCATGTATGATTACCATCGTCAAGGTCTTGACTTAATGGCGAGTGATGTGGTGGCTTCAGTAGTTGTTATTGCGGACGCGCTTAATTCTCTTGGAGAAGTGCAAAGAGCGTATCCCAATGCTATGATTTTACAAATGTTCAGCGATGCAAAGACAGATGAAATCATAGAAATCTTGCTAATGCTCCAGCAGCAGAAAAAAATAAAGTCATTGAAGTAATGAGTCGGGTGGACGGGTCACGCGCAGCCAAATACCGTGCTTTAAGGTAAATAAATATTTTTAGTGATGAGCGATAAGCGCCGACAATCCTACAACTTATTCATTATCAAATAGTAAAATCGCAACTCATTATCAGTAGAAATTAAATAACCTAATACCAAACATTAAATATGAGTAATTTCAAGTTTCTATTTTTTACGGCTATCAAACCTGCTATGATAAAATTAATTGGAAGTGCATACTTTCTCTTTTTACTTACGCCCTTTCTTTTAGGACAATCTCTGTCCCAAACTGCAAAGGTATCTTGGGGTGCAGAACTGAGAGAACCATCCAACTCTACCCTCACTAAAGTTATTGCCAAAACGAGCGATGGATTGTACGCACTTCGTCTAAAACAATCTACCACGTTAGAAGGCTTCAAGGCTTATGTGGAACGATTTGACGAAAAGATGAACTTGGAGCGTTCAGAAGAACTGGAACTAAAATACAACGGGAAAGTGAGAAAATTTGAAGATGTTATCCGTTTGGGAGGGCAGTTCTATCTCCTTACCTCTTTTCACAACCAGGTACAAAAAAAGAACTACCTTTTAAGCAAGTGATTCATCCAACTAGGTTGACCGTTTCTGAAAGAGATTTGGAGATGGTGACTGAGTATGAGACGCAAAACATCTTAAAAGAAGGCTTTTACGACATCGTACAGTCCAAAGATAGTTCTAAACTACTCGTCTATCATCAACTGCCTTACAAAAAAGGACAACCCGAACGCTTCAAACTGCGCGTATTCGACGAGCAATTTCAGGCAATGTGGAATAGCGAAATCACTTTACCTTACAACAACGAGGTGTTTGGAGTAGAAGAATACCAAGTGGATAAATCAGGTAATGTGTATTTGCTAGGTATTTTATATCAAAACAGCGGAAAAGTAAGATTCAGCAACACGCCTAACTACCAATATATTATTTTGTCTTACACGCAAAATGGTGAGATGACGGATGAATATCGAATAGATTTAGGAGATCGGTTTGTCACAGACTTAACGTTCAGAATAAGTGAGGATAGCAATTTAATTTGTACTGGTTTTTATTCGGATAAAGGTACAAGAACTGCGAAAGGAACTTACTTTTTTAAAATAGACTTAGAAAGCAAAGCAGTGTTTAATCAAAATTTCAAGCCTTTTGATTTTGATTTACTAACTCAAGGCTATTCCGAACGCCAAAAGGAAAAAGCAGAAAATGCAGTTGAACAGGGAAACGACGGACGTGCGCCAGAGTTGTTTCGCTTCGCGCTCAATGAATTAATTTTGCGAAGCGATGGCGGCGCAT